>NZ_LXQB01000066.1 GCF_004421185.1 Methylacidiphilum sp. Yel
TTTTTGCCCTACTAAAGAGGGTCGACTATCTTAAAGAACAAATTATGGACTTTTCTCTTTCTGAAAAACTATGGAATCAGGCTCAAGAGCTATTCCCCGGAGGGGTAAACTCTCCAGTCCGTTCCTTTCAATCAGTAGGCAGGCATCCTTTTTATGTAAGCAGGGCCAAAGGTTCAAAACTTTTTGATGTCGATGCCAACTGCTATACAGATTACGTATGCTCATGGGGAGCATTAATTCATGGGCATTGTTATTCTCCAGTAGTTCGAGCGATCAATGAAGCATTACAAAATGGAACAAGCTTTGGAGCAAATTGCCCTCTAGAAATTAGACTCTCACAACTCATTCGCTCCGCCATGCCTTCGATAGAAAAAATTCGATTTTTGAACAGCGGCACAGAAGCCTGTATGACCGCTATAAGATTAGCAAGAGGATTCAGTCGAAGGGAAAAGATTATGAAGTTTGAGGGATGTTATCATGGGCATGTTGATAGTTTGTTAGTAAAGGCTGGATCTGGAGCCCTTACTACAGGTATTCCTGATAGCGAGGGCATCCCTGCTTCTCTTTCAGCTCTGACTATTATTCTTCCTTGGAATGACGAAGAAAAGCTGATTGCGGCATTTAAAAAATATGGCCGCGAAACCGCTGCGATTATTCTAGAACCGGTACCGGCCAACTGTGGATTAATTCCTCCCAAGGAAGGATTTTTGGAATCTATTGAAAGTCAGGCTAGAGCCTATGGTAGCCTTATTATTTTTGATGAGGTGATCACAGGCTTTAGGTTATCTTACGGGGGGGCTCAGGCACTTTTTAGAATTAAACCTGATCTTACTGTCCTCGGAAAAATTATCGGGGGAGGATTGCCCGTGGGTGCGATTGGTGGCAAAAAAGAAATCATGGATTGCTTATCCCCTTTGGGTAAGGTTTATCAAGCTGGGACATTGAGTGGCAATCCTCTAGCTATGGCTGCTGGCATAGCACAACTCGAAGAACTTCAAAAAGGCCATGCTTATCAGTATTTGGAAAACCTAGGGCAACAACTTGAAGCAGGAATGCTTGAGATTCAAAAAAAGCTTTCTTATCC
>NZ_LXQB01000067.1 GCF_004421185.1 Methylacidiphilum sp. Yel
ATGCGTCGTTGTTGACATCGATCTTCACTACACCTCACAAATATGCTCGTGTTGTGGGGATACCCACCGATACAATCGCCAAACACAATCAGGTTTTGTGTGCCGAAATTGCGGCTTCGAACTGAACGCCAGGCTAAAGGCGGCTTGGAACATTGCTCGGAAATACCTTGCCGGAGGAGGCGGCATGTCCACTTCCGGCGGGCTGCTGTCAGCCAGCCTATCGTGTCAGCCGTAAGGCTAGGCACACGCCCTGCCCTTTAGGGCTGAGGTAGCTGACTTTGTCTTCAATGGCAATAACATGAGAGGAGAGTTTGGCTTTTTTAAGCCTGCGTTTGATGGCTGAAAAGAGAAAATGCAAACTACGATAAAATCCTTAACATTTTCTCAACTTGGATGGAATGTCTTGGGTAATTTTAGATGGAGAATTAGATAGGCATTTAAAATCTACACTTTGCAAGGAAGAAGAGGAGATTGCAGCCGTGAAAAGAAGGAAATATTTCTTTTTTATATAGCAGAATCCATATCTAAGTTTTTCACAGTGATTACATTCCACTTCCCCAACCATAATCTACCTTCAGTGAAGGGAAGGCTTTGAGTGTTAAAGCAATGTAGTACATTTGAATGGAAGGGCTTCCAGGGAACATGATGTTTTGAAAGTTAAATGAAAAAATCCAATCTTGGAGATCTCTATAAATGGTGAAATTTTCAAAAGGAATATAACCTCCTGTTCCTTGATAGGTTAACATGCCCTTGACCTGCCAGTCTTTATTGATTCGCCAAAAATCAGAAATGAAAACGGTGTTTTGTTGCCCAATAAAAGCTTGTTGATAGGCATTTAGCAACGATCCGTTTAAGTTCAAAGTCCCAGTGGGATTCACAGCAGGGAATGTAGCCGCAAGGGGTATTGTCAGAAAGCTCACTGGAACTTCCACATTATTCAAATAGGAATAACCGAGGGTCAGATCATTGGCTCTATGAAATTGATATGTTATGGCTGTCGTCCAGTTGGTGTACCCTAAATCAGCGGTAGGTAAGGCGATATCTGAATGCAAATTAAACCAAGGTACAGGATTGATATCCACTACTCCATAGACTTCATCGACCGTATCACTCATGGGAATGAGTAGCTGATTATATTTTCTATCCCAATTCGCATCTACAAAGGCAGTAAATTCAGCTAGATTATATGTATTCCCATCTCTTTTTGTCTGAATCCTTTGCCGTATTCCACTTCTCAGATACGTCATACCAAAAAGGGAATCAATCGAAGGATAATTCATGAGATTAATTACGGGAGGAGTAATCGTTGGGAGAAAATTATCAAATCCTAAAACTTGATAAGGATTATCATAAGGATTGGGAATATACTGAAAATTCATAAAAGGCTGAACGACATGTCGTATCCCATGAATCCCCAGGAAAGGGATGTCCACATTTTCCCATACTTTCGAAAGCTTAAAGGAACTTTCAAGGCCTGCAACAAACAGGGCCCTGCTAAAATCTAATCGACTAGCCGTAGGAACGGCACTTAGCACATTTTGATCACTCCAATACGTCCCTTCAAATCCGATTCTTGGAGTCACTGAGAGCCAATGGAAATATTCTTTGGGATAGCTCAATTCCTGATAGGTATCCCAACGGTACCCCCCATAATTACTTAGAAAGTAGGGTGGAGGAAGAGCCAAGAGTTGGGCGGGCGTTAAGGTTTGAGTCTGAGCTAAAGGGAAAAGAAAACGATTGAGAGGCTGCCACGGATAAAAAAGGCCGAAGATATTGCCTGGTGTAAAATTAAGGTTTGAAAATTGCTGCTCGAAATTGACTACACTATACCGGGATTGATAGGCAATTGGGGTATTGAAAATTCGCGTTCGGTTCGTCAAAATCGATAGTTCAGGCAATCTGTTTATCGAATTAAAAAAAGGCATTAAATTATCTCTGACAAGAAGATCCGCAGTAAAATTAGGATTATAATAATTAAGCCAAGCCACATTGTCAGGCTGTCTATTATACATATAGGTATTCCAAAGAAAATCCTCTAACACATAGGGATCCGTCCAGTAATTTAAATCCGTAGAAAGAGTAAATTCTTGAGTCAAAGGCATCTTCATAGCCAGATTAAACATCCCTCGATTTGGCCCCACATCAAACCTTGGAATAGATGTCGGATTAAGCTGAAAATCGAAATCATTGGCATAATAGGTTCTTAAGAATCCCATTCCTCCTTCACTCGGAATGAACTTGAGGATAGCTCCACCAGCAGGGCCTCTTAAGGACCTATAGTCTAGTTGAAAAGTCGCTGCCGCTTTTTCACTAAATTTATAGTTATAGGTAAAAGTGACAAACCATCCCCAATAAGAGCGTTCCCCAGGGATGATATTGTAACTGCTTTCTTCACTATTCAAAGGCTGGCTGACAACTGGAAGCCATAGCACTGGAATCTTCCCCATATAAACCGTGACATTTTTCATCACTATCTTATCATTGGCATAAATATCAATCGTTTTGGCTTTTGTTTGGAAATAGGGTTGCTCTCTATTTTCTACTGTAAACATGCCATTTTCCACATGATAATGATCCTCTTCAGGAGTGGTAAGTGTTTGACCGGAGGATAAAAGAGGAGTATCAAAGAGGCTCCAATTTAGAGCAGTTATGGCCTTAGTATCCAAATTATACACGATATGAGAAGCTCTAAAGACCCTTTTTTCGGTATAAACCCTAGCGTTGCCATCGGCAATGACTTCCCTTTTTACCGAATCATAGCTTATCTCATCTGCATAAATATCTGTTGCTCCATAATGGGCTACCGCATTGCCCTTAGCAACGGCAATGTTGCCTACAAAGTGAGTTTCTTCAGCGGTAATTTCCACGGGAATCTGTCCAGGAGGAACCTTTTGCTGTTCTTCCTCGGTTTCATCTGAATCCTGGGCAAAAGAAGAAAGGGGGAAAGCTATCAAAAGGCATGCTAACAGTATGAAAAACAGCCCTTTTTTTGTCATTCTTGCCACAAGCTTGAGAAAGAAAGAAAACAATGGCAAAAGTAGAATTTTCACAGCATTTAAGTTCCATGATTATGACAAAAAAGTTTCCTTTACAAGTTCAAAACATTTGTTTTTTAGACCTAATTCAGTGCGTTTTTTCTGTTCCCTTGGTGAGCATAGAACTGACGAATGGTTTCCACAACCCTTTCAATTTCTTCTTCACGGAGTCCTGGGAAAATAGGCAAGGCTAGAACTTCCTCTGAAAGCTTTTCAGCTATAGGGAAATCCCCTTTTCTATAACCAAGGAAAGAAAAACAGGGTTGCAGATGCAAAGGAATAGGATAATAGATTTCTGTTTGGATCCTCTCTTCCCTCAAATAATTTCTGAGTCTGTCCCTGTCTTTTTTTACCCTGATGACATACTGGTTGAATGTGTGGATGCCACGAACCCTATTCGGTAGAAAAATGGGATAACCCCACTCTTTTTCTAACCAACTCGAATGTTTCTCTTGTTGGCTTGTCTGACAAAGACAAGGATCGGGGCATTTTATGGCAATACCTGAAGAAAGGAAAGCTTCCTCATAAAATTGCGCGTTTTTTATTCTTTGGGCAATAAGGCTATCAACAGCGGCTAGTTTCACACTGAGGAAAGCAGCTTGCATCTCATCCATTCTGAAATTACCACCAAGCCATTCATGGGAATATTTCTCTTTTGAAGAACCATGGACTCTTAAAGCCCGGATTTTGCAAGTTATGTCATCTGAAGAGCTAGAGACTAAACCAGCTTCGCCAAAAGCAGCCAAATTTTTGGTAGGGAAAAAAGAAAAACAACCTACCGAACCGAAGGTCCCCGCTTTCTTATTACCAATCGAAGCACCGAATGCCTGAGCGCTATCTTCTATAAGAAAAAGATGCTTTTTTTCTTCGATTGCTTTGAACCTTTCCATATCGGCACATTGTCCAAAAAGGTGAACAGGGATTATCCCCTGGGTATTAGAACTGATCCTTGCTTGTGCCTCAGAAGGAGAAAGCTGAAAGCAGCTTGGACAAACATCTGCAAAGACTGGTCTTGCTCCCGTCCTCGCAACAGAACTAGCAGTTGCAAAAAAGGTAAAGGCTGGACAAATTATTTCATCTCCAGCCTTTACCCCGAAAGCCATGAGCGCTAACAAAAGAGCATCGCTTCCTGAAGAAACTCCTATGCAATGGCTTACATTTAGATACCTTGCAACGGATTGTTCGAAGCTCCGTACTTCCTGACCAAGAATGTATCTTCCACTTTCAAGAACACGAGAGAAAGCCTCTTCTATGCCCTTTTTTTCAAAGCTGAGCATTCTTCTTAAATCCATGAATGGAACTTCACCACTGTTTTTTTCTTCCACACTGACCTCTCAACTCTTATTGGCAGGAGCTTTCTTGCCATTTCAAAAGATCTTCTTCCAAAGCCTCTTCGATGTTCCTGATTTGGATCCCACAACTTAGTAGCTTCGAATTATCAAGCACACAGTTTGATCTTGGAGCTTTGACATGCTTTAAAAATTCTTTTTCGTTCTCAAAAAAAAGAAATTGCTTTCCTTTGGCTCTGAGCTTTTTACCTAATGGAGAAACAAGTATTTTTTCAATGATCTCTCTGGTTGTTATTGATCCTGTATTGGTTATGTGATAGATGCCAAAGGGTAATCTCTTTTCCCAACATTCAAATGAAGCTCTTACAAACTCTTCGATTTCAGAAAGAGAGTTCCGGGCATCTAATAAACGTGGATAAAACAAAAGCTTAGAAAGATAATTTTTGGGATGATCCTGCCAGTGAAATGGCATACGCAATCTCCAAATATAACAAGAGGCACCAATTAAAAGCTCCTCAGCAAGAGCTTTACATCCACTATAAAAACTGCAGGGAGAAGCCCTAAAAGAGAAATTTGGTGGATCTTCCTCCTGAAATCCTATTCGCTGGCCATCTTCTCCAATTCCCTTATCCCCCTGATAGAGACAACCTGAAGAGACCTGACCAAATATAATTCCTTTTTTTGTGCATACCTTGGCAAGAATGCCAGGGATAATGACATTGCCTAAAAGACAGTCAACTTTGTTTTCTTCGCATGCATCTACATTCGGTTTGCCCGTATATCCAACAGCATTGATAATGAAGTCAGCTTCAATTTTATCAAGGAACTCAGTGAGTTTTTTTTCGTCCGTCAGATCGATTTCTTTGTGGGTTGGAGCAATAAAATCCAATCCTTTGGATTGAAGCATCTTTTTATAAAAACTACCCACATACCCGCTCGATCCAAACAAGACTATCATGATAATTTTGTATGAAATCCTTACTTTTCGTTCAAGAACGATTGTTTGGCTGCTAAGGATCAAATATACCTAGAAGACTTAGGCTTCCTTCCCTCATTGCTCTCCTTCCTTTTCTCAACAAGGATAAGAATGTTCTTCAGCGTTAGTCCAATTCTAAATTCTTTCTGAAAATTTCCGAATCCTTTCCCCCTATATCATCGTATCTTATTTCGGTTTGAACTGTTCTCCCTAACCACTCCAATAGCACTTTAATCCGCTCTCTAGCTGGGACAAAACCCAAAACAATGCATGAAAATCCCTTAAAAGGTCCTTCAGCAATATTGATCTTCGATCCAATATTGACTTTTTCTTGAACCATTTTAATTCCCTTCTCGCCAAACTGTGTTTTTAATTCTGTGATAAAACAGTCCGGGACAACAGGATAGGTGGATCCGAAATGGACAACGGCCTTTACTCCTTTAGCAGAACGAACGAAAATTAGCTTGGATAAAAGGTTAAATTTTGCAAAGATATATCCAGGGAAAAGAGGTTCCAAAACCAAACAGGATTTTTTACTTCTAATTTTTTTATAGAGAATCTGAGGAAAAAAAACTTCAATATTTTCTTTTTTTAAGTTTTCTATAGCAAATTTTTCTTTTTTAGGATGAACAGAAAGACAATACCATAAAGATTCATTCGTCCATTGCTTTTCCATGGTTCTCCCAAAAAGTTAGGCTATGCTACTGAAAATAGTTCATTTATATTTTAATAAAACGCGAGGGAGAAAAAAAACATTATCTTAGCATCAGAGAAACACTTCTATTGGTTCAGTAGAAGTGCTAAAACTTCTGAGATAATTTCATTACCATGTTAAAAGCTGGACTTGTTGGACTACCAAACGTAGGGAAAAGCACTCTTTTTAATGCCTTGACAAAAAGCAAAAAAGCTGAGGCAGCTAATTATCCATTCTGCACAATCGATCCTAACATCGGCATTATTGCTGTAGCGGATAAAAGACTTGAGGAGCTAGCAAAAATTTCAAAATCAATAAAAACTATACCCGCAGCCATTGAAATCGTCGATATTGCTGGATTAGTAAAAGGCGCAAGCCAAGGAGAAGGTCTAGGTAATCAATTTTTAGCTCACATCAGGGAAGTGGATGCCATTCTTTTGGTGCTCCGTTGTTTTGAGGGAACAGAAGTGCATCATATTACTGGCAGAGTCGATCCCGTAGAGGATCTAGACATCCTTCTGACCGAATTGTCTTTAGCTGACTTTTCCACCATAGAAAAACAGTTAGAGAAAGTCAAAAAGAGTGCTTCTGCAAAAAGGAAAATCCTTGTCGATCCTTCTCTCCTAGAAAAAGCATCTCATTTCTTGAGTAAAGGAATCCCTCTTTTTTCCTTAAATCTTGATCAGCAGGAAATGAATCAACTTAAACGGCTTTCTTTGTTAACCACAAAACCTATTCTTCTTGTTTGCAATGTCGAGGAAAATGAGCTAAGTCTTGGTGAAAACAACCCCTTCGTTCATAAAGTCATTGATTATATAAAAACGCATCCTTTTTTTGACTATGTCATTCTTTCGGCACAACTAGAAGCTGATTTAAATGATCTTGATTTAGAAGAAAAAAAAGAGTACTTACAATCGCTCGGTCTAAAGGATTCTGGTTGTGACCAGCTCGTTCAAAAGGTTTATAAGCTATTAGGATTGCGAACTTTTTTTACAACCGGGCCGAAGGAAACCCGTGCATGGACCATCCACGCAGGCGATACAGCTCCCAAAGCAGCTGGCGTCATTCATTCGGATTTTGAAAGAGGTTTTATTGCAGCCGAATGTCTCCGATTCGATGATTTTGTTTTGTACGGTTCCTTTGCCAAAGCAAAAGAAGCAGGAAAACTAAGGATAGAAGGGAAAGACTATGTTATTGCCGATGGAGAAATTGTTGAATTTCGCTTCAATGTTTAAACCCGATCTTTAAAGAATTTTTCCTTTCATTTCACAACCTTGAACTCCTATTCTACCAAATTGTTTTTCAAGCTCTTTAAATTCAATCTTTATCCAGGTGGGTCTCCCATGAGGGCAAGTATGAGGGAATTTGCAAAGGAATAGGTCCCTCACAAGTTTTTCCTGTTCTTCCCTAGTGAGCAAATCCCCAGATTTGACTGCTTTTTTACAAACTGATAAAGCAATATCTCTTTGCCAGTAGAGTCGGGCAGTTTTTTTGTGTCTTTCCAACTCAACAAGTTCCAAGAGGACTTCTCGCAAAAACATTTCGTAATCTGTTCTTTTAATTCCAGTTGGGACAGACTCCAATAGAAAAGAAGAAATGCCAAAAGAGCGTATTTCAAAACCAAGATCTTCAAAAAGGCTCAAAGAGTTTGAAAGAATTTCAGCTTCCGTGGCAGAAAGGGTTATAAGAATCGGAGTCAAAAGTTTTTGTGCCTGCTTTTGAGAAGCATGAAACTGTTCTATCATTTTCTCAAACAATACCCTTTCATGAGCGGCATGTTGATCAATTAATAAAATCCCCTCTTTGATTTCAACAGCAATGTAAAGAGAAGAAAAAAGACCAACAATTTTGTATTCAAAAGGGTTGTTAGTTTCTTGATTTTCTTTGGGATGAGAAGAGCTGTAGTTTGTGAACAGATCTTCTCCAGATAGAGATTCATTGACAAAGCTCAGGCAACTTTCTCCACTATGCGCTGTATCTGTAGTTGGAAGAGTTGGAAGATTTAGCTCTTTTTTCTCAAAAAAAAACGAAGAAGGTACCGATATCCCTTGAAATTTCAATCCATCTAATACCACTTGGCTTACAAAGTTTCTAAAAGCATATTCTCTTTTAAAACGAACTTCTTTTTTTGTTGGATGCACATTCACGTCAATCTCCTCAGGACTAACTTCGACAAAAAGAACACAAAGAGGATAGAGCCCTTTCATTAGGGAATTTCGATAGGCATCGATGACGGCTAAGGAGAAACTTTTAGATTCCACTGGCCGTTTGTTGACAAAAAAGAACATGTCTTCCCTGGTAGGTCTTCCTACCCCAGGTTTGCTTATGGCCCCAAATATTCTGAATCCCTTTCCTTCTTTTTCAATCCATAAAAGTTCTTTTGCCCATGTTTCTCCAAAAACAGAAGAAATTCTTTTCCAAAAATCTTCGCCTTTCTCCCAACATCCTTTACCCCCTGGACTATGATCATATCGAATACCTATTTCGGGATGAGACAAAGCAGAAAAAATAAGCTGCTTTTGAAGATGTAGCAGTTCGGTCCTAGGGGATTTCAAAAATTTAAGTCTTGCTGGAACATTGAAAAAAAGAGAGCTGACAGCAACTGTTGTTCCCTCCAATCCGCCCGTTTCATTGACTTGAACTATTTTCCCACCATGGACTTCTATAACGATTCCTTTGGAAGTTCCTTTTTCTTGGGTAGCCAGACTAAATTTAGCAACTGAAGCAATGGCTGGAATGGCTTCTCCTCGAAAACCATAAGTAGTAAGCCTGGAAAAATCACTCAACGAGACAATCTTACTTGTAGCATGTCTTTCCAAACAAAGAAAAGCATCTTCCTTACACATCCCACAGCCATCATCCTTTACCTTTATCCATGATATCCCTCCAGATCTGGTTTCAACATCGATTTGGGTGGCTCCCGCATCAATAGAATTTTCAATCAATTCCTTAAGGACTGAAGCTGGCCTTTCAATAATCTCCCCTGCCGCAATCTGATTAGAGACTTCTTCGGTCAAAATGTGAATTTTCCTTCCCATTATCTATCCCCATTTAGGATTCAAATTATTGAGCTGTCTTTGTATATTATCTTTCCTTACTAATTATGAACTTTATGAACTTCCAACAAAAGAAAATAGCTTTCTTAACTAAAAGATTCCATCTATTCTGTTTAATTTTAATTTTTTTCCCCTCTGCATGGGCTTTCGAAAATTCGTTTCCAACTAGCAAAAAGGCTCCACCCTTCTCCCTCAGAGAATTTAGAGAGAAAACTCTTTTTCTTATTAATCGTTTCCGTAAAGACCAATATCTCTCTGCATTAAACTTAAGTCCGGAACTCAACGAAATCAGTCAACAATGGGCTGAACATATTGCCCAAGAAAGAAAACTTGTCCATCGATCCTTAAACTCCTTAAAAGAAATAACCCGTAGGGAGGGATGGAGTTTAATCAATGAAAATCTGCATTATTCAACAGAAGGAGCGGATCCAGAAGAAACCGTTGAAGCATGGAAAAAAAGTCCCGGGCATCGGAAAAACCTACTGGATGATAACATTCAGATAGCCGGCATTGGAGTTGCGTTTGCAGATAATGCGGGGTATGTGGTTTTTAATGGAGCGGCAATCAACCAAATGAATGGAAATTCGCCATCCTCATTACCTCATTTTCTTAGAAAGATATTCCCAAAAAGCCAAGAACGCGATGGAGATCTTGAATAGACCGAAAGGTAATTTCTATTTTCCCCGAATTTTTATCCCCCTTAATTTTGACTGGAGAACCAAATTTTACGCAGAGCTCTTTTTCGATGTTTGTGAAAAGGAAATCTGCTTCTTTTTCTTTTTGGACCACTAATGATTTTTTTTTCTTTTCGTTATAATTTCCTACAAATTCTTCAGTTTTTCTAACCGACCATCCCTCCTTCACTATTTTTTGGGCCACTTTTTCTTGCATTTCTCTATCTGTAAGCCCAACCAAGACTTTGCCATGTCCCTGACTTAAACTGCCTTTTTCAATAAGATCCTGAACAGGCTGGGACAAGGACAACAATCGCAAAGAGTTGGCGATGGTTGCTCTGTTTTTTCCAAGCCTCTGGGCTACAACCTCTTGGGTCAGCCCATATTTTTCGATCATAAGGGCATAGCCTCTAGCCTCTTCGATAGGATTCAGATCGCTCCGTTGCAGGTTCTCCATTAAAGCAATCTCTATAAGATCTCTATCAGAGGCCCGCCGGATAATCGCAGGAATAGTTTCCAGTCCAGCGCGTATGGCTGACCTCCATCTTCTCTCTCCTGCGATCAATTCGAAATGATTTTCTTTTTGCTGCCTTACAATTACAGGCTGCAGCAATCCCTTTTCTTTAATCGATTGGGTTAGTTCTTCCAGTTCTTCTTCACGAATCTCTTTTCTAGGTTGATACGGATTAGGAGAAATGCTATCTACCTTGATCAAACTAATTTTTTCTCCGAGCTCTTCGCTCGGAACCGATGAAAAAAGTGATTTTGTATTGATTAAGTCACTCAAACCTTTACCAAGGCTTCTTTTAGACATATCTTCTCAGTTATTTTCCATCAAGTTCAATAGGTTGAAAAGAGAAATCAAAAAGATTTTTCTTAAAACAACTAAAGGAGAAATAAAGAAAAAAGACATTTTCTTTGAAAGATTTTTAGGCTTTTACTAAAGTAAATTGAAAGTATTCCTTCAGAATGGCGCGGTTAGCTTAGTGGTAGAGCGCTCGCTTCACACGCGAGAGGTCACAGGTTCAATCCCTGTACCGCGCAGACTTTATTCATTTACCCTATTTCGGGAATCCATTTTACCTAAACTCAACTCTGCAATATATTCTTGAGAGGATTCATCAAAATACACAACAAAGCCTTCTTTCTCAGCAATTTTTTTCATCGATTCATTCAGTGGCAACATTCTGCCAATGATCCATGATAGCTTCTCTTTTAGACCAATCTCTTTAAGCTTGCGTAAAAGGAGCGTTCCAAGCCCCTTATGCTGCCATTGATCCTGGATGATAATGGCAAATTCAGCTCCTTCAAATCCATGAAATTTTCCAAGTCTTCCTACACCTATGATTTCTCGAGGCTGATCTGCTGCAAGTATCTGAGCCACAAGGACAATTTCGATGTTATAATCTGAAAAACATATTCGAGATAATCTCAAATGATCTACTCTTTCTTCAAAGGATAGATTTTGAAAATAACGGTAATATACCGATTCTTGAGAAAGGCCTTTATGGAATTCGATCATCAATGGTTCATCTTCAGGTCTAATTGGTCTAATCAAAACGCTTGTACCATCTAAAAGCCTCTCCTTCCATATATACTCTAAAGGATAAGGCCGAATTGCAGGAGAACGAATAGTGCTCTCATCGATTATAAATGGATGAAGAACAATCCTTGCATCTAGAGCTATAACCATAGAGCCGTAGACTAATAGTGGATTAATATCTATTTCTTTTATTCTGCTTTCATATACGAGTAGTTCACTGAAACGGACCAAAGTTTCATTAAGTTTTCTCATATCCACAGGCGGAATGCCCCTAAATCCATGAAAAGCTTTCGCTATTTTAGTCCGGTCAATAAGAATAGAAGAAAGGGCCGTAGTCAGAGGCGGAAGGGCAAGGGCATTGTCTTTATAAATTTCGACAAACATCCCTCCAGATCCAAAGAGCATGACTGGCCCAAACTGAGGATCAGTTGTTCCTCCCAAGATCAGTTCAATCCCTTTTTCTGAAATCATTCTTTGAATCGTTATGCCTTCAAAGGCATCTTCGGAAGCATGTTTTATTGTATTATCCCTAATTTTTCGAAAGGCTTTTTCCAGAGAAGCTTTATCGGATATACCAAGGATCACCCCTCCTACATCGCTCTTATGAGAGACTTTTGTCGAATTTAACTTAGCAACCACTGGATAGCCAATTTCTTCTGCAATAGAGAGGGCTTCCTGTTCGTTTTTTGCCAGGAAAGTTTCATTGACGCCAATCCCATAAAAACGGAGGATTTCTTTGGATTGATATTCTGTTAAAAGCGTTAGGTTTTTTTCTTTCAGTTGCGAAAGAAGTGCCTGCGTATTTTTTTTGGCTTTAAGTATCTCTTCTGATGAACTAACAAGGATAGGAGTTTCATAGATCGCTGAAAAATTTTTCCTATGGAGCCAACCAAAAGAAAAAGATTGTGCGGCTTCTTCGGGAAAATCAAAAGTTGGTATTCCCTCTTTTTCAAGAATATTCCTACTTTCAGAGACAGATTCTCCTCCCATCCAACAGCAAAGCAGTGGCTTAGAGTAATGTTTCGCTAGCAAAGCTACTTCTTGAGCCGTTTCTTTTGGTTTAGTCATAGCTTGTTTTGTAAGAATAACAAGCAGACCATCGGCATTTTCCTCTTCTAAGAGGACCTCTAAAGCCTTTCGATAGCGTTCCACATCCGCATCCCCCAATATGTCCACGGGATTAGCATGACTCCAGGCTTGAGGGAGAAAAGCCTCTAATTTACGAATGGTAGCCTCTGAAAGTTCAGCAAGTTTGCCACCAGTAAGCACAAGCTTGTCGGTTGCCAAGACGCCAGCCCCTCCAGCATTTGTTAAGATTGCAAGCTTCGGACCTAACGGCAGAGGTCTTTGGCTGAAAAAAGAAGCCAGAGAAAAAAATTCAGAAAAAGAGTCGACCCTTAGCACACCCGTCCGAAGAAAAGCAGCATCTAAAACGGCATCACTACCTGTCATTGAACCCGTATGAGATAGCGCTGCCTGAGAACCTTCTTTTGATCTTCCAGCTTTCAATACCAAAATAGGCTTTTGGAAATTCAGTTGTCTGGCAGCAGAAAGAAATGATGCTGGATCCCCAATGGATTCCATATATATAAGGATCACCCTGGTTAAATGGTCTTCAGCCAGATAAAAAAGAATGTCTCCCCAATCTACATCAGCTAAAGAACCCAAAGAAAAAAAAGCGCTAAATCCAATGTCTCGACTTAAACTCCAATCCAATACAGCAGCCCCTAGTGCTCCACTCTGACTCAAAAAAGCGATATGCCCCACTTTAGGCATTTGAGGTAAAAATGTGCCATTGAATCGAACAGAAGGAAGCATGATCCCTACACAATTAGGACCAATGATTCTAAGTCCCCCTCGCCTGGCTGTTTGGACAACCTTTTGTTCTAACAACCTTCCTGCCTCTCCGATCTCTTTAAAACCAGCCGAAATAATCACTGCTCCTTTAACAGAGGCATGCACACAATCTTCTATGATCTGAGGAACAGTGATAGCCGGAGTTGCGATAATCGCTAGGTCAATAGAACTGGGAATATCTTTGATGGTGGGATAAGACTTTCTTCCAAAAATTTCCGTATGATTAGGATTAACCGGATAAAATATGCCTCCCCATTTGATCAGATTTTCCATCAAAGCCCTTCCGACAGAAAAGGGTTGTTCTGAAGCCCCTACGAGGGCTACCCGCTTGGGAGGAAGAAAATTCCTTATGCCGTAAGTTCCCACAATGAGTTTGGAGCTGATTTGCATATCGCTAAGAGTATCTTTGATTTTATGATGTTCGAAAAAGGTTCTTTTCAAGCTCCAAGATATTTAAAGTCGTCTTAATAACGACATCCGCACTCAATGAGAGGCTATCGATTCCCTCTTTGACGAGAAACTCGGCAAACTCAGGATAATTACTGGGAGCTTCTCCACAAATCCCAATCTTTTTCTGTTTCTGTTTTGCCGTTTTTATTACAGAAGAAATCATACGCTTGACCGCCTCATTTCTTTCGTCATAGAGGGAAGCGATAATTTCAGAATCCCTATCTACCCCAAGGACAAGTTGAGTCAAATCATTCGAGCCAATAGAAAAACCATCAAAAATCTCGCAAAACTCTTCGGCCAGAATGACATTACTGGGAATTTCGCACATCATGTAAATCTCAAGCCCCTTTTCTCCTTTTTTAAGACCGTTTTTCTCCATTTCGGCTATCACCTTCTTGCCCTCTTCTACCGTCCTTACGACTGGAATCATGACCTTGATATTAAAAAGGCCAAAGGTTTCTCTCGCTCTCCGTATAGCCTGGCACTCCAAAGCAAAACCTTCCTGATACCTTGGATTATAATAACGAGAAGCACCCCTAAATCCAATCATCGGATTGCGTTCTATAGGTTCAAAGTCTTGACCGCCTATCAAATTGGCATATTCATTGGTCTTAAAATCACTAAGCCTGACTATGACATCCTTTGGATAAAAGGCAGCGGCAATCATCCCAATTCCTTCGGCGAGTTTCTCCACAAAAAAATCCGTTTTTTTTGGATAGATTTCTGTCATTTCTATGATCTTCTTTTTATCTTCCCCTTCTTTTAACTGGTCAAAATGCACTAAAGCCATTGGATGGATTCTGACATAATTGGTCAAAATAAACTCTTCCCGTGCTAACCCTACCCCATCATTGGGAAGAAAAGAAAGATCAAAGGCCTCTTCAGGATTTCCTACATTCATCATGATCTTTGTCCGTGGCCGTGGGATGTTTTCCAAATTCACTTTTTCAATTTCAAAAGGAATTTCTCCATTATAAACTTTACCCACCTCTCCTTCTGCACAGCTCACGGTTACGATCATACCATCTTTCAAAACCTCCGTCCCTCTTTCTGTACCTACAATAGCAGGAACCCCTAACTCTCGACTAACAATAGCCGCATGACAGGTCCTTCCGCCCCGATTCGTCACAATCGCCTTGGCCTTCTTCATTATAGGTTCCCAATCAGGGTCAGTTTTTTCAGTCACAAGAATTTCGCCTGGCTCGAACCGATCTATCTGTTGAATGCTTTTGATAACCTTGATTTTCCCATGAACAATTTTTTCTCCCACGCTTCTTCCTTCAACCAGAACGGGGCCAGTGCCTTTGAGTCGATAAAATTCTAAAACGTTCCTGACTTTCCCTCCATGTACTGTTTCTGGTCTAGCTTGAAGCATAAAAAGTTCTCCACTCAGTCCGTCTTTTGCCCACTCCATATCCATGGGAGTAAATCGACCATTGAGTTGAGAATAATGTTCTTCCACAATACAAGCCCACTTGGCAAGGGTAAGGATCTCTTCATCTGTTAAAGAAAATTTTTTCCTCTCTTCTGGGGGCACAGGAATATTTTTTACAATTTTTTCTCCTCCAATATCGTAGACGAGTTTCATTTCTTTGCCCCCCAACCTTTTCTGTAGGATTGGCTGAAAACCCTGCATCAAAGTGGGCTTGAAAACATAAAATTCGTCTGGATTGACGATTCCTTGTACAATATTTTCTCCTAACCCATAAGAAGAATTGATTAAAACCGCATTGCGAAAACCTGATTCCGTATCAATAGAAAACATCACTCCCGAGCAAGCCAAATCCGATCTAACCATTCTTTGAACCCCAACAGAAAGAGCTACTTTTGTATGTTCAAATCCCATGTCTGACCGATAAGATATGGCTCTATCAGTAAACAAGGAAGCAAAACACTTTTTAATTGAATGCAGTAAATTATCCTTACCCCGAACATTTAAATAGGTTTCTTGCTGACCAGCGAAACTAGCACCAGGGAGATCTTCAGCGGTAGCACTGGAGCGAACCGCTACATCCACAGCCTGCTGTTTAGCCTCTTTATTCAGTTTTGCATAGGCATTTATAATTTCATTTTCAAGTTCCTTGGGCATTGGAGAATCAATTATTAAGGTTCTAATTTTCCTACCTCTTTCCCTCAAATTCTCAAGATCATGTGGATCTAAACCTGAAAGCAACTCTTTTATCTCTTCTTCAAGCCTGTTTTCAGATAAAAAAAATCGATAGGCTTGGGCTGTTGTAGCAAAACCGTTTGGCACTTTTATGCCTTTGGAAGAAAGATGAGAATACATTTCCCCTAAAGAAGCATTTTTGCCACCAACAAGAGGAACATCTTTGAGACTTATCTGATCGAACCATAAGACGAAAGGTTTATTGTCTTTTAGACTATTAGGCGTCGGATGCATGCATCACCTCTTTTTTGTAAAAGTTGTTATTTTTAGTATTAAAAAAAAGAAGCTTTTATCGCACAGGAGGAACATAAAGGGATCTTTGCCCAAAAACAACCCTTGTGTCTCTTTAAGCATATTTAGGTAGAGTGGTCATAGAATTCCACTTAAGAGGATATTTCTTTGACCCGCCTCTCTCTTTTTCCTATTGGAGAAAGGGGTTTTTAGCCAAGATAATTCTAATCTATTTTTTGAGCTAAAACTCCCTTGAGGTACTCGGTTTCAGGAATATTAAATAAAATAGGATGATCAGCACTTTGCGGCAAACAATTAAGATAGCGAAGTCTGGTATGAGTCTCCCAGGAAGCCTTGGCAATCAACTCTTTCCATTCTTCCATCATAATATGATGCGAACAACAAAAACTAGCTAAATAGCCTCCCACCTCCAACAAATTTAATGCTCGCAAATGGATCTCATGATAGCCGCGAAAAGCCGATTCTTTTTGAACTTTTGTTTTGGTAAAAGAAGGAGGATCGAGAATAATCAAATCAAATTTCTGCTTTTCTTTTTCTTTTTTCCGCAGCCAATCGAAAGCATTTTCACATACCCACTCTATTCGCAGGCCGAGCGAATCGGCATTTTTTTTCCCAATACCGATTGCAGCAGCAGATTGATCCACAGCAATACAATGTTTGGCGCCTTGAAGGGCACAAAATATTGAAAAAAGACCTTGATACGAAAAACAATCAAGCACTCTTTTATCTTTGGCCATATTGGCAATCAGCCGATAATTGGCAGCTTGATCCAAATAGAGGCCGGTTTTCTGTCCGTTAAGAATGTCAACCAAAATAGTCACCCCATCCAGAGTAACAGAAAAGAGCCCTGGAGCCTGTTGTGCTAAGCATTCTTTTGTTAGAGGTAATCCTTCTAGCAGCCGCACTGGAGCGTCATTTCGAACTATAATATTAGTGGAAGAGGTTAGTTGTTGTAAGCTATCTAGAATTTCCCCTCGTTTTCGATCAGCTCCCGATGTTAACAGTTGAACAACATACCAATCGGCATATCGATCTATGACCAATCCAGGAAATCCATCTGATTCAGACCAGAACAACCTATAAGCGTTGCTCCTTTTGCCCGAAAAAATCTGTTCCCTATATTTGAAAGCGTTAGTTAGGAAGGATACAATAATATTTTTATCCAGAGGGACTCTTTCCCTAGAATAAATCCTTACAGAAATTTGAGATTGACTATTCCAAATTCCAACACCCAAATTTTGACCATTGGCAGAAATTACTTCCACAACATCCCCATTTTGAAGATGCTCATCAAAATGGGAAATCTCTGTTCGATATACCCAGACATGACCTTCTAAGATTCTATGCCTTCCCTCCTTTATCAAATAAACTTTGCCAGAAAAGGGAGATGGCTCCATACAGATAATCGAGACTTTATGATTTATTTTTACATGCAGGTCCCAGACTGTCGATCATAGTTTTCGTCTTGTTTTGTATCTTGACCTCCGGGATAGGAGTAAATTTTACCTTCATAATTTCGTAACAGTACTTTATCTTCATAATATCCTATAACATAATCTGGATTCAAAGGGATCTTTCCGCCCCCTCCCGGTCCATCCACCACATATTGCGGAACGGCAAAACCGGTTGTAAAACCTCTTAGATTTCTCATGATTTCCAATCCTTTTTTGATTGGCACACGAAAATGGTCCGTTCCCTGAATAAGATCGCACTGATAAATATAATAAGGTCTCACTCTGCATCGGATCAGCTTTCTAACTAACTCCAGTATTATCTGATGGTCATCATTGATCCCTTTTAAAAGCACAGACTGATTGCCTAGTGGGATGCCAGCATCCGCTAATTTTTCCAAAGCTATTTTCACTTCCATTGTCAATTCCTTGGGATGATTGGCATGGATATTGAGCCACAAAGGATGATAAGCCTTCAACATTTTGCAAAGACCATCCGTTATCCTTTGTGGGAGGAATATGGGAATCCGTGTTCCAATCCTAATAATTTCAATGTGAGGGATCTCTCTTAATTGTCTAAGAAGTTTTTCAAGCCGACTATCAGATAGTAAAAGTGGGTCTCCTCCGGAAATAAGCACATCTCTAACTTCTCGATGGTTTTTCAAATACTCAAAAGCTAATTTATCGTCGGTTTCTAGTTTTTGCCCACTAACCCCGCTGACAATCCTGCTTCTTGTACAATATCGACAATAACTAGCGCATCTATCTGTCACAAGGAAAAGAACTCTGTCGGGATATCGATGAACCAGTCCCGGAGCTACCATATCTTTATCTTCTCCGCAAGGATCTGACATTTCATAGGGCAAGCTAACTAGCTCCTCAACCCTTGGTATTACCTGCCTACGGATAGGACAATCAGGGTTTTGTGGATCGATGAGATTGAAAAAATAGGGGGTAAGGGAAAAGGCAAGCTTTTCTTTTGAAGCAAATCTAAGACCACGCTGTTCTTCAGGACTTAGAGCTAGTTGCTTTTCAATTTGCTCTAGGGAATGCAATCGATTTTTCAGCTGCCAGTGCCAATCATTCCAATCCTTATCGGATATTGACATCCAACAACCTTTCCCTGGAGAAAGGAAATCTCGATGGGAAACACTCAAAGCAAATACCTTATTTTTTTGTTTATTAGCCTAAGGAATTGACCGTAGTTGTCAATAAGGAGAGAAGGATAAAAAAGAAAAAAAAATGGGCAGAGCTGGATTCGAACCAGCGAAGGCATACGCCAGCAGATTTACAGTCTGCCCCCGTTGGCCACTTGGGTATCTGCCCAATTTTAAAAATCTTCTAACCTCCAGCATTGGCAATCTTTATCAAGCTTATTTTCAATCATGTAAGTTTTAAAGAGGAATTCTATCAGAGTTTTCCTTTTTCTGAATAATTTTCAAATGGTTGTTTTTTCCCTCCTCTTTTCCTTCTCCTTCTTCCTCTTCTTCGCCTTCTTCTTCTTCAATAGCTTTTCTCAATGGCTTCGAAATAAAAGGTCTAAAGAAGCCATACAAAAGATATCCCAAAAAATCAACTGCCAACATCCACTTATAATAAACTATGGTCAATCCTAAAATAGAAACCACAAACAAAAATTTAGGAACGGTCCACTTCGTTTTCCAGGTAATGCCTTTGAAGCTAGGATAAAGATTCTTACTAAACATCATGATAGAGAGAAAAAGCAAAAGGACAACCAATATGTATTTTCCCCAACCTTTCTCCAGTTCCCTATCTGTTTCATAAAAATAAAGCATCAGTAAAGTAATGGAGCATACTAGTCCGGCAGCTGCAGGAATAGGAAAACCAGTAAATTCCAGATTCGATCCCTTATACTGAGTAGATAACACATTGAAACGAGCAAGTCTTAGAGCTCCGCAAACCAGATAAATAGAAGCAACAATCCACCCTATTTTATGAGGGAATTGATAGAGAACTATCTCGAAGACCAACAAGGCCGGGGCAACGCCAAAGGAAATAAGATCGGCCAAAGAATCAAATTCTCTTCCAAACATGCTTTCTTTACCTCCAAACCGAGCGAGCCTTCCATCCAAAACATCAAATACAAATGCCGCTAAAATGAAATCTAAACTATTTTCGTATGTATGAATCCATCCTGCCGTATCGCTGTCTCGTAGAATGCTTCCTTCGAGAATTTTTAGAATGGCAAGAAAACCACAAATCAAGTTGCCCGCTGTCAGCAAATTAGGCAAAAGATATATTTTTTCCTCTTTTTTTGCGTCCCATCCGTTCATGGCCATTTTGCAACTACAGTTTTTCCAGCTTCTACTTTCTCTCCATTATGTACTACAACAATACAGTCGCTAGGAAGATAAAGTTCTGTTCTAGATCCAAACTTAATCATGCCAATTCTTTCCCCCATCTTAATCGTATCACCAGTTTCTTTCCAAGAAACCAACCGGCGTGCAATAAACCCAGCAATCTGTCTTATTCCTACAATACATCCTTTTGTCGATTGAATCCACCAATCCTGTCTTTCATTTAATAAAGAGGCCTTTGGATTGCGTGCATCCAAAAAGATCCCTTTATGGTACTCTTTCTTAATAATTTTGCCATCAACGGGAGAACGGTTCACATGCACATCAAAGATAGAAAGAAATATAGATATTTTTGTTGCTTTCCCTTCAGAGAAAGGGGATTTTTCTTCCATTTTGATTTCCACGATTTTGCCGTCTGCAGGAGCCAAAATATAATGAGGGTCAGTAGGGATAGTTCTTTCTGGATTTCTGAAGAAATAAAAGAGAAAAAGAAGGGCAAATAAAAAAAAGACTCCTACAAATTTTGCTGGTTTGAAGGGTAAAAACAAGAAAATCAAAGATAGCATTGCCATGGTAAAAGCAATGGGAAATGCCTCACGAAAAAGAAGGGAATCTTTCATAATTGGAATGTTTATAATTTGGACAAGAAGCTATGGGTATATATGGTATCGGAAAAGACAATAAAAATAAAAGAAGGGGCCGCTTAAAAGCAAACTATCTATTAGATCCAATAGTCCTCCAATCCCTGGAATGAAATGCCCTGAATCCTTCACATGAGCATCTCTTTTGACCACACTTTTAGCTAAATCACCTACCGCTCCAATAATTCCTATCACGACGCTTAAAAGAATCGAATCGATCAAAGGAAATCCAACAAAAAATTTTGAAAATCCAATAGGTAATAATGTCCCAGCCAAAAAAGAGAAAAAAATGCCTCCTCCCAAACCTTCCCACGTCTTCTTAGGGCTTACATGGGGAATAAGCAGATGGCTGCCAAAATTTTTTCCTACAAGAAAAGCACCCGTATCGCTCAGTTTTGTTACCGCAATGATATAAAATAAGGCAGCATCGGCATTAAATGGTAGGCCTTTACAAAAGGAGATTCGCTCAAGAAAACTAAAAAGAAAAGCAACATAAAAAAATCCTAAAAGGGTCAGAGCTATCGATGCTATTGGATTGGTTAGCTTATCCCAATGCCAAATTACTTGACCAAAAAGAATGGTTAACAATCCAAAATACAAGATTTGCTCAAAAAAAGGATAAAAGGAATAACCAGCAGCATGAACATTCTGAAAAAACCATATCCCTAGGTAAAGACAGAAAGCAGCTGTAAAACCTGCCAAGCGAAATATCTTATGGCCTTTGGCTTGTTGCATCCGATAAAACTCTTCCTGGGCTACAAGCCCAAAACACATAAAAATGATCATTTCAAGAATTTTTAAGCTGTATAAAAGGGCTATAAGAATAACACCCCAGAGAACAAGCGAGGAAAGTAATCTCGAATAAAAATTGGATTCTTCTTTTAACATTTCAATAGTCATTAGTAGGATTGAATTGAAATAGAGGGAATAGACAACAGAAAAGCTTCAGTTATCTCTTTTTTGCAGTGATTTGTCCGAATCTACGCTGCCTTTTTGCAAAAATAGCTAGGGCTTCTAAAAACTCCTCTCTTCGGAAATCTGGCCAAAAGGTACTTGTAAAATAAAACTCTGTATAAGAGGACTCCCACAAAAGAAAATTACTCAGTCGCATTTCCCCACTTGTCCGTATCAACAAATCTGGATCTGGAGAAAAATGTGTAGAAAGATGCGCTTTGAAAAATTTCTCATCGATATCGTTAAGGTTGATTTCTCTAGACTGAGCTTTTTTAGCTATTTCCCTCACAGCATTGAGAATATCAAGTCGTGCACCATAGCTCAAAGCAAGAGTAAGGATAAGCTTGAAATTTTTTTCTGTTTTTTGGCAGGTAGCCATCAACTGATTTTGTAGACTTCTTGGCAAATCCGTCATTCTGCCAATCGTTAATAATTTTATACCTCTTTCTACTAACTCATTCTCGTTTTTTAAAAGAAAATCCTGAAACATCGTCATCAAGGCTCGAATCTCAAAATAAGGTCTTTTCCAGTTATCAATGGAAAAGACATAAAGAGTTAAAAACTGTATTCCTATTTCTAAGGCTGTTTGAACCACTTCTTTGGCTGCATTCAACCCTTCCTTATGTCCCTCGATTCGAGGCAAATTTCTTTTTTCAGCCCATCGGCCGTTACCGTCCATGATTATTGCCACATGGTTTGGAATATTCTTCGCATCGAGCAAATAAGAATTAAGTTCTGTATTGACTACTCCATTATTTTTTTGATGCTCGTTTTCAATTGTAATATTCATCTAAATAAAAGTTTGAATTTTCCTTCTCCAATTTTTCTTTTCCCGAATTTAAGGATAAAACATGTTATAGACTAAGATGCTCAGATTTTTATTGAAAAAAAATTTATTCTGAATAATACCCTCATTTTTTTTAAGATGAATTAATCAACAAAAAAAGTCTGTTTCCTATCAGCCCCAACTGAGACAATTTTAATTGGAGCTCCCACAAGAACTCCCAACTTCTTCAAATACTCTTGAGCGGCTTTAGGTAGCTCTTTAAAAGATCTGACTCCTCCTGTATATTCGAGCCATCCTGGCAATTCCTCATAAATAGGGATGCACTCTTCTAACTGTTCTACAGAGTTGGGAGGATATTTTAAAATCTTTCCCTTATATTCGTAGGCCACACAAATGGGGATCTTTTCTATAGTATCAAGCCCATCGAGATTGGTAACAGCCACTTCGTGAAAGCCATTAATCAACGAGGCATATCTAGCCAAAACGCCGTCAAACCAACCACATCGTCTAGCTCTACCCGTTGTCGACCCAAACTCTCTGCCTGTCGAATGGAGTATATTGGAAAGCTCAGCGTTTTCTACTGGAAAAGGACCTTCTCCAACACGTGTGGTATAGGCTTTCATACAACCTATGACTCGAGAGATTTTATGTGGAGGCAATCCACTACCGGTAATAGAGCCTCCAGCAGTGGTGTTGGATGAGGTTACAAAAGGATAGGTTCCAAAATCGATATCAAGGAATGTTCCTTGTGCACTCTCAAAAAGAATTTTTTTCCTTGAAAGGGAAGCTTCATGCAGCCAAAGAGTAGTGTTTGTAACCATTGAAGCAATTTCATCAGCTGCTGCTAAATAAGCATCCGCAATTTCATTCCATAACACAGGCTCCCCACCTAAAAAATGTATATAGCGGTTTTTTTCTTCAACAAGTATCTTGAGCTTTTCAGAAAACTTCTTTCTATCAAGAAGATCAAGGATACGAAGCCCAACTCGGCTTACTTTATCTGCATAGGCTGGTCCAATGCCCTTTTTTGTTGTACCAATCCGGCCTTTCCCACGTCTTTTTTCAAGAAGTTCATCAATAATCCTATGATAAGGAAAGACCATGTGAGCTGTCTCTGAAATAAATAGTCGGCTGCGTATTTCAATACCTCTTTTTTCTATGTTTTTTATTTCATCGACTAGTGAGACTGGATCAATAACCATGCCACCGCCCAGCAAACAAAACTTGTCAGGCCATAAGATCCCTGAAGGGATAAGATGGAGTATAAACTTTTCGTCATGAACCTCTACCGTATGACCCGCATTATCCCCTCCCTGACATCGGACAACGACATCCACATCTTGGGTTAAAAAATCGATTATTTTTCCTTTCCCTTCGTCTCCCCACTGAGCTCCAACAAGAACAGAATTCATGATTCAGCCTTTAGTTTCCAACCCCAACGTAATGATACCCCATCTCGATCATCTTTTTTTTGTCGAGTAGATTTCTACCATCAAAAATGATCGGGCTGATCATTTTTGATTTCATCGATTTCCAATCTAGATTTATAAACTCTTCCCATTCCGTCGCAAGAACTATGCAGTCAGCTTCTTCAGCGACCTCTAAAGCCGAGGAACAATAATGAATCGAAGGTAGTAGTTCTTTTGCCTTTCCCATAGCTTTTGGATCAAAAGCTTGCACAATTGCTCCTTCTTTCAAAAAAACTCTTGCAAGATCCATAGCAACACTACTTCTTACATCATCGGTGTTGTTTTTAAAGGCTAAGCCCAAAAGGCCAATCCTTTTATCTTTTAATACCCATAGAACATTGCGAATTTTTCGTAAAAATATTTCCTTTTGATCATTATTAATTTGAGAGACTTCTTTGAGCAGCTTAAAATCATAGCCCAATTCCTGTGAGATTTTAATAAAAGCAGCCACATCCTTTGGGAAACAGGACCCTCCCCACCCTATGCCAGCTTTAAGAAAATGCTTGCCTATTCTGTGATCTAATCCCATTCCCTCTGCCACCATTTGCACATTGGCTCCAGCTGCTTCGCATATCCTTGATAAGGCATTGATATACGAAATCTTTAAAGCAAGAAAACTATTGGAGGCATGCTTGATAAGTTCTGCGGAATTTAGATCTGTGATGAGGATCGGAGCCTTAAAAGGAGCGTAAACTTCTTTCATTATTTTAATAGCTCTTTCACTGGTAGCACCAATTACAACACGGTCAGGATGAAGCAAATCATGGATGGCAACGCCCTCTCTCAAAAATTCAGGATTACTTACGACATCAAATTCGCTTTTATGGCTATTATATCTTTTGATCGTTTGATAGACTTTTTCTCCGGTCTTGACTGGAACAGTACTTTTATCAACAATGACTCTATAATCTTTTAAAACAGCAGCAATTTGTCTGGCGACCTTTTCGATATAAGTCATGTCGACACTGCCATCTTCCAAGGGGGGGGTAGGAACTGCAATGAAAATGACTAAACTCTTTTCAACCCCTTCCTCGATGCTCTCAGTAAAATGAAGCGTTCCCTTCTTAACATTTTTTTTAACCAGCTCTTCCAGGCCAGGTTCATAAATAGGAATATTTCCTGCTAGGAGAGATTTTATTTTATTTGAATCATTGTCTATGCAAATGACCTCATGGCCGATATCAGCAAAGCAAGCTCCTGTTGTTAATCCCACATAACCGGAACCTATGATTGAGATTTTCATTTTTTAAATTGTCCAATGAATGTGATGATGGATACTGTCGATTTTTGTCGTCGACAAAAATTCACCCCATGACACCTTTTATCGTCTTTCTTAGATAATTTTAGCTTTTTTTTAAATGTGAATTTTTACACGCGGAAAAAACCAAAAAAACGATATAGTGATTTTCGGATATCTTGCAATTTTAATTTTTAAAAAACCCGCTTTATTCCCTTAACTTAAAAAAAATTTCTCTCCTAGAATAAATTCCCAACGATAGCAATTAACCTTAAAAAATCGGCTCCATCCTATTATAGTTTTCTTATGTTTGAACTGTTCATTGAAGAAATTCTTGCCAAAAAAAGGGGGGTCCAAGGAAAATTTCAGGATAAGACTTATATAAGATTGACAAATAGCTATGGGGGATGGCCAGAGGGAAGCATTGTTTTTAAAGATCTTATCATTGCAGGTTTTCCTAAAATCGGAAGAATAAACTCCTTGGAGTCCGGACTACGAGAACAATTTTCTGGTTCCTTTTGGATGGAAGAAAAAGTCGACGGTTATAACGTCCGGATTTTTCACCATCAAGGTCAAATTTATTGTGCCACTCGAGGAGGATTTATCTGCCCATTCAGTACGGACAGAATAGTGGATCTGCTCAATGTAGATATTTTCATCGATCATCCCAATCTTGTTTTATGTGGTGAAATTACTGGGCCTGGAAGTCCTTACATTGAGGGACCCACCCCATTAGTTTCTGAAGATATCAAGCTTTTTATTTTTGATATTGCAAAAGGTTCCACCATGGAATTTCTGCCTGAACGACAAAAACATGAGCTTATTAGTCGATATGCGTTGCCTTCAGTTAAGAATTTTGGTCTTTTTGAAAACCAACCTGAAGACTTGAGGCAAATAAAAAAAATCTTGTTATCGCTTCACAACGAATACAGAGAAGGGGTTATTTTTAAAGAAGAACCATTTGGCCGGCGCACAAAATACGTCACTGCAAATTCTGATTTGAACGATATTGCCGTTTTTTCTCAAAAGATTTTAGATGTGAGCCCTAACTACTTTATCGATAGAATTATACGGTACGTGTTATTTTTAACAGAACTGGGACTGATCGAAGAAAACAACTGGGAAGAAAAACTAGGAAAAGCCTTTGTTTGTGGAATCAAAGAAGTACTCAAAAAGGTGCAAGCAGATGGTCGATCCTCCCGATTTTTTCGATGTCGATTTAGGGAATTGAAAAATGCTGAATATTTTATCGAACATCTTAAACATATTCCAGGACATCAAGAGCATGTAATCATAAAGAAAGTATACAAAGAGAACAGCTATTGGGTTTTGGAGTTTGAAAAGACTTTTCCTTCGACTAGCGACACTTTAAGAAACTGGCTCTCCGGAGCCCTCCGGTTTGATTAGATTTTTTAAACAATCTCTTAAAAATTTTGCATTCATTATTTCAATACCCATCTTATCAGCCCATTTTTTCATGCCTTCATCAGCTGTTACTAAAATCCCTTCCAATTCATAAGCTAAAAGAATGACATCCACATCCTCCCTGCTATCAAGGATGCCTTGTCTTAAGGCTTCGCGATAACGATTTCTTAAGCGGTTTACCAACTGATCAAAAGGAATGGGATTTCCTCCATTTGGCCCTGCAAGTTTCAAATGTTCCTCGGCTATCCTTAGTCCATGATCAATTCTTTTCCTTATTTCTTCAATGAAATCATAAAGAACGAAACCTGGAATGAGCAGGTTAAATTTTCGAGGAGAACGAATGTGGACAGTCAATTCAAAATCGGAAGAGAAAAAACCGGCTCCTTTCATAATTTTCAGTTCTTGATAGGCAGATGAGGGCATAAAAAATTGAGCATCGGCTTTGGTCGCTAAGGAAAGAAAATTTGAAAAAACCGTTGGATCGTCCTCTCCAAATTGTTGCGTAATATCTGGATTTGTAAAGACACTTGTATCCAGAACAAACTTTTTCACTCTTTTCTGTACTTAAGGATCATTATATCTTGATTCTTTTATTCACTCCACTCCAACATTTGTTGAATAGGAATAAAAGCTTTTTTACGGATTTCTTCTGGCAGATCAATCTCAGGATAATCCCTTTCAAGAGAAGAGATAACCTTGTCTATGGTGATCTTTTTCATAAACTTACATTGAGAGCAAGCACATCTGGGTGTCGAAGCCGGGATGAAATTCTTCTCTGGAATTTCTTTTTTAAGCCTAGTGGTCATCCCAACCTCCGTCACAATTATAAACGTATTAGCCGGATGGTTTCTACAATACCTGATCATCTGTTCCGTCGAACAGACCTCATCGGCAAGCATTCTTACTGCTCTTTCACACTCCGGATGAGCCACAATTGGAGCAGTAGGATAATTTTTTTTCAAATTTAAGAGGGATTGATGCGTAAATTCTACATGCACATAGCATTCTCCAGGCCACAAGTCCATCTGTCTACCCGTCTTGCTTTGTACCCATTCCCCTAAATTTTGATCAGGTACGAAAAGAATTTTCTTATCAAGAGGGACTTTTTCGATGATTTTTATGGCATTAGCAGACGTACAAATACAATCACTTAGTGATTTTACCGCCGCAGAGGTATTGACATAAGCTACAATAAAAACCTCTGGATTTTTTATTTTGTATTCAAGAAGTTCTTCATAAGAACATGTATCCGAAAGAGAACAACCCGCTTCCAAATCAGGAAGGATTACTTTTCTATTTGGGTTTAATATCTTGGCTGTTTCAGCCATAAAATGAACCCCACAAAAAACAATCCGTTCTGCCGTAGTATCCCTGGCTTTAAAAGAAAGTCCTAGGGAATCCCCTATATAATCGGCTACTTCCTGAATTTCAGGCAACTGATAATTATGGGCCAAAAGAATAGCGCGCTTTTCTTTTTTAAGTTTTAAAACAGTTTCTTTTTTTTCCCTTAAATCCATTTTTTGTTTTAAGTTGTTTTTTTAAATGTTCTTTTAGAAGACAATGCCGATTCCAATAAAATACAAACAAAACCGATAGTCAGATACGCATCAGCTAGATTAAAAGCTGGCCAATGATACTCTAAAATATGAGCATCTATAAAATCGATCACATGGCCATGAATCACTCTATCTATCCAATTACCTAAGGCACCTGCAAAAATCAAAGAGCTAACAAGCATATGAAAAATATTGGTAAAAATTTTTTTTCTAAAAAAAATAAAGCCTATTAAAATTAATAATAGTGTAAAATATTCCCAAAATCCATTGTTTCCAGCAAATAATCCAAAAGCAATACCTGTATTTTCAACAAAGACAAGATCTAAAAAACCTGGAATTAATTGTTTATTAAAGGAATTTCTAAAAAAAGAAGAAACCCAAGATTTTGTTATCCAATCAAGCAATAGAAAAAGACTCAAGTTTAGAATAAAGAAAAAGACTTTGAATAAATAGCATTTGAAAATCTCCGGTTTATTCAAGGCTGATAGATAATGAGATGACGTCGATGGAGACCCCTTCATAGATAAAAATAGGATTTGGGGGTAAAGTAAATAATCAAAAATAATGATCTTCTTCAAGTTCCTTCAGTCTTTTCTCGTTAGTTTCTTCTACGACTTCTACAAGATTCGGTAATTCCAGAAGAACTTCAAGACTAAGTGGAATTTGATCGGAGAAAAAGCTAGTGGTTTCAATGATTTGTCGGTTATTGGAAAGATATACCCAAGCAAATTCATCCCCCTGAATGATTCGAAATTGCGGATGTTCTTCATAAAAAATATCATCCAGTTTTTCTATTACCATAGTTGACGTATAGTTCCCCTGTCCAGGAATTACCTGCTCAACTCTTTCAAAACGCTCCAGCCAATGTGCCACAAACTTCTCAATTTCTTCTTTTGTAAAAGGTTGTAAGAAAACACCAATGTATCCACTCCGTTGTATCATAAAAGCAGGCTCTTATTGATTTTTAATTGGCATTAAAACATAGACAAAATTCGTCCCTTCGGTTATCAGGCATGGATTGCCTTTGGTTGAAGGATTAACAAATTCTAAAATGACATCTTCTTTTTCCATTTCTTTTAAAGGATCCAAGAGATAGAAAGGATTAAAAGGAATTGAAAATGGCTCCCCTTTAAATTCTTTTATAATGAGGGTTTCTTTGGCTTGTCCAATTTCTGGAGCCTGACAAGAAAGGACTAATTCTTGATTCCCTACGAAATTAAGGATAATTGGAATCGATCCAGAACCACTAGAAGCAATGGAGGAAACCCTACGGATAGAATGCATAAAGCTGTTACGATCGATAACCGCTTTTTCTGTTGTAGCTTTAGGAATAACCTGTTTAAAATTAGGGTACTTGCCTTCGATGAGTTTAGAAAAAAAGAGAATATTGTCGTATTCTAAAAAAATTTTATTTGGATCCAAAAACATCTTTAGAGCCTTGTCAGAATTTTCTAGTATCCTAGAAATTTCTAAAATTGCTTTGGCTGGAACAATCCCTTCAGCTTCCAAACTACCTGTCTCAAAGTCATCAAAAACATAAGCTAACCTTTTCCCATCGGTAGCCGCCACTTCAAAACGACCTGGTTTGACCGAAAACCACGCCCCATTTAATGCAGGCCTACTTTCGTCAGCCATGGCATACTCGACCATTTTCAGCATCTTCCGTAATTTGCTTTGAGGCATTTCCATAGAATTGTTAAACTTTCCTGGAGAGAATTTTGGATAGTCATCCTCTGGCAACCCGTGTAACTTAAATAAACAATTGGCTGAAGAAAGTGTTGTGAGGTGATTGGAATCCGTTTCTAGAGTGAGTTCATTTGACTCTAGCTCTCTGACAATGGTCAATAGTCTTCGGGCGGGCAAAGTAGTTATTCCATTTTCTGTAACCGTTGCTTTTAGGTTTAATTTTAAGCTTGTTTGTAGGTCGGTAGCAAACAAAACAACCAAATCAGGAATCTGTGCTGTCAAATGCAAATGACTAAGAATAGGAAGAGTTGATCTAGGATTAATAATACTTTGAATCAGCGATAAAGATTCAATGAATTGGTTTTTATCCACACAAAATTTCATGCTTATTCTCCAATAATAACACTCTGTTTTTTCTTATACATAGTATTCATAAGAATAATAAAAAAAGGGAAAGAGCTTCTTAATCATTATAAGACAAGGAGTTTGTTCCCTTCTTTTATTTTGAATATTTTATCAATTCTTGTTAATAATTTCATACTTTAAGCAAATTTTTTTTTTAAAAACCTCTTTTTTTCACAACCATTCACACTTTATTGAGAAGAAGTTAATCTTTCGGTGATTTTTTTTATCAGCTGCATTAGATCAGGATCTTGAGTCATTTTTTCTGAAATGGTTCTTTGTGCATGGAGGACTGTTCCATGATCTCTTCCTCCAAAGCTTTCACCGATCTGGGATAATGAAAAATTGGTCAGCTTTCTAGCTAAATACATAGCTACCATTCTGGGAAAAGCTATCGAAGATATCCTTCTTTTTGAAACCATATCCGAATACCTAATATCATAAGCCTCACAGACCATTTTTTGAATCATTTCAATTGTAATGGTTTTTGATGGTTGAATGGAAATAAGATCCTTGAGAAGCGATTCGACTTCTTCCAAACTAACTATTTCCCGCTTATGAATGGAAATATAAGCACAAAGTCTATTTAAGGCTCCTTCCAGTTGCCGCACGTTTGTTTTTATTCTTTCTGCAATAAATTCCAAAATTTTTTCTTCGATAGAAATAGAATAATTTTTCAATTTATTTTTTAATATAGCTAATCTGACCTCAATTCCAGGAGGAAGTATTTCGGCTGTCAATCCCCATTCAAACCTTGATATAAGCCTTTTCTCCAGGTTCTGAAGAGCACTTGGAGCTTCATCTCCGCTTAAAACAATTTGCTTGCTCCCATCAAAAAGGCAGTTAAATGTGTGAAAAAATTCTTCTTGTGATCTTTCTTTCCCAGCCAAGAATTGAATGTCATCAATCAAAAGCACATCGATTTGCCTATATTTTTTTCTAAACTGCACAAGATTTCCTTTTTGTATAGCCTCAATAAATTCATTAGTAAACTGCTCCGAGGTGACGTATTGAAGAAGGATTCTCTTATTCTTTTTAAAAATATAATTACCTATAGCCTGCATCAGATGTGTCTTTCCTAAGCCAACTTTTCCATATAAAAAAAGAGGATTATAAGCTTTGGCTGGAGATTCCGCTACTGCTTTTGCAGCTGCTGCAGCAAACTCACAATTTGGTCCTACTACGAAGTTTTCAAAGGAAAATTTTAAATTTAATCCTTTTGATTCAATGACTGATTTTTCCTCTTGAATAGGCTCTTTAGTAGATTTTTCTATTATCCCCATTTGCTTTTGATCATGATAAAAAGAGACCTTCAGATTTTTGCCAAGAATCCTAGAAGAAGCACCGATAACTTGGGGTAAATAATTTTCTTCTATCCAATATTGATAAATCGGATCGGGAGCCTTCAGTATTAAAATATCATTCTCTATTCCTATCAATTCTATGGGATAAAACCATTTTTCGATCGCTTCTCTGGATATTACTTTTTGAAGTTCTAAACAAATGCCATTCCAAAGAGAATGATATTCAGTAGCCACTTTATTCACAAGTTATTAACAATTATTTTTTTTTATTTCTCAGATATGTTGTTTTGTCTCAATTTTTATAACTCATTAATAATCATAGCCTAAATATTTTTTTTATAAGGAAAATATTTGCTTAATGACAAAAAATAGAAATGGTAACTAAAGTTATTCACATTATCATTATGTTTTCTTTGAATGGATTTTTTATTCTTTTTAAAATTTTTTTCTCTCACAAGAAAATTGACATTTTAAAAAAATAAATTTTTTAAATATTGACATGAATAATTTTTTTCTATCTTCCGATAGAAAAAGCCTTTTAGGTTTTTCCCTTTTCTAAATCAAATATTTAAGCTTCAGAAGAAGCCACTGATTTTTTCATTATTTCAATAGGTGCAGGAAGGCCGGTCCATATTGAAAATGAAAGAGCACCCTGTTCGATAAGCATCCCCAAGCCATTTAATGCCTTGCAACCTAATTTTTTTGCTATTGATTCAAGGGGGGTGGGATTTGGAAAGTATAAAAGATCATAAAGAAGGATTCCAGCCCGCAGAATATTCTCCCAATGAAATCCAAGAGAGTTAAAATGTTGAAAAGGGAGGGCTTGAACAAAAAGCTCGCTTTGCTCAATTGCTTTTTTGACATTAGCTTCCGTTAAAGCCAATACTTGAACTTTAGTTTTGTACTGACTTTCTAAAAGATTTGCTAAATTTAAAGCATTACCATAAGTTCTATTTACTAATATGAGTTTTTGGACACCTTCTCTGGCTGATTGTATGGCAATAGCTTTCCCTGCCCCTCCAGTGCCTAATATGGTAATGGATAACTTTTGGAAGTCAATAAAGAAGTTTTTTTTAACATCCTTTACCCATCCGAGGCCGTCGGTATTAAAGCCCAATAACACATTTTCCCTTCTTTTCACGGTGTTGACTGATCCAAGAGCTATTGCCGAATGGTCCAATTGGTTACACAACTCCATCATCCTTTTTTTAAGAGGGGAAGTACAATTCCAACCTAAAAAACCTTTTTTAACCAAAAGGCCTACCGCCTCTTCTAATTCTTCTTCTGAAACTTCCATACGTATGTATTCTGAATCGATGGATAATTTTTCAAAGGCCGCCTTTTGGAAAATGGGAGATAAGGAGTGAGCAATTGGTTTTCCTAAGACTGCATAACTAGGTTTTGTTGGATGAAAAGCAGCAATTGTTTCCAAAGTAAAATATTTTTGGTCCCTCATAGTAAAAAACAAACAATATTTTCCAATGAATAATAGCTACTAATAGCTAATATGATGGAGAATAGATGGAATAGCGATAGCTAAAAATTGAAAGTTTTCATTAGGATCAAATTAGATTTTAATAGATAAGGGGAAAAAATGGAAAATTTTTCTTTCAATTTGATTTTAGAGGAGCTTCTTACCTCTTATAAGATTCATGGCGGAATCAACTGTGCTGATGGGAAGAATCTCCCTTCAAAAAAAGCCGTCTCAAAACTCACTGAAGACCTTCTAAGTCTTATATTTCCTGGATTTTATATTTCTCTTTCTCTTTCTCAGGACAAAGTAGGAGCGTTTTGTTTGGAAGTTTTAAAAAGAGTGTATCAAGCTTTACTAGCGGAGCTGGAAAAAAGCTTGCTTTTCTCTCCTATAAAGGATCAAACCGCTGCCTCAATATGCCAGAGATTTTTATCTAAACTTCCAGAAATCAGAAAGATTTTAGCTACAGATCTAAAAGCCACCTATGAAGGAGATCCAGCTTCAGCAAGCATTGAAGAAGTACTTTTGGCATATCCAGGAATTGAAGCCATAGCTGTCTATAGATTAGCTCATGTGCTTTATCAGGAAAATGTAGCATTGATTCCAAGGATGATGACCGAATGGGCACATGCAAGAACAGGAATTGACATCCATCCTGGAGCCGAGATTGGTTCAGATTTTTTCATAGACCATGGAACGGGTATTGTCATAGGGGAAACCTGCAAAATTGGACATCATGTGAAAATTTACCATGGAGTTACTCTTGGCGCTCGATCCACCAAGGGTGGAAGAAAATTGCGTGGACAAAAAAGGCATCCTACAATTGAAGATTATGTAACTATCTATCCAGGAGCGACCATTCTTGGAGGAGAAACAGTAATAGGGGCAGGCAGCATCATAGGCGGTAATGTCTGGTTGACACATCCAGTCGCTCCCAATTCGATTGTCACTCTCGTAAATCAAGAAATTCGCGTAAGAACCAAGAACGAATAGCTAAAAAGATAGGTAATGAAACGCATTTACCTTGACTACAATGCCTCAACCCCTATGGATCCAAAGGTTATCAAAGAAATAGCCTCTGGGATGACCGTCATGGGTAATCCTTCCAGCATCCATGAAGAGGGCAGACAGGCGCGCTTTCTCATAGAAAAAGCCCGTGAAAAAGTGGCCCAGCTTCTTGGAGTTAAAAGCAAGGAAATTATTTTTACTTCTGGAGGTTCAGAAAGTGATTCCTTGGCTCTCATGGGGGTTGTCTATGGAAACAAGAAAAAGAAAAACCATATTGTTCTATCGGCAATAGAGCATCATGCTGTTTTAGAAACAGCCTCTTACTTAGAAAAAAATGGATGCAAAATCAGTTTCGTTCCCTGTTCTAAGCAAGGGATAGTCGATGTAGAAAAATTAGCTTCTTACCTTACAGATCAAACTATTCTTGTTTCTATCCAATCGGCAAACAATGAGACAGGTGTCTGCCAGCCAATTGAAGAAATAGCGAATCTGTGCAAACAAAAAGAAATTTTTTTTCATTCCGACATTGTCCAGAGCATCGGTAAAGTTCCCATAGATATAAAAGGATTGTCTTTGGCTAGCCTTTCAGCTCATAAATTTTATGGACCCAAGGGAGTAGGAATCCTTTTTATCAAAGAAGGGGTTCCTTTTGAAAGACTGATCTATGGCGGCAATCAAGAAAAAGGAAAGAGAGGGGGGACAGAGAATTTGTTAGGAATCATTGGACTTGCAAAAGCTTTAGAAATTTCTCTCCTAGAGATGGAGGAACAAAAGGAAAGACAATTTCGACTCATCGAAAGACTGTGGGAATCCCTAGCTGATCTTCCAGGTATAGAGCGTGTTGGAGATCCCAATCGTAGGGTACCTAATACGCTTCTTGTCCTCTTTTCAGGACTCAGTGGACATGATCTTTTAATAGGGCTTGATCTTGCCGGCATTGCAGCATCTAGCGGCTCAGCCTGTATGTCTGGCAGCAGTCAGCCTTCTCATGTCCTTATGGCGATGGGATATGGGTCTTCTCAAGCCATCTCTTCGGTTCGATTTTCTATCGGAAAATTTACCACGGAAGAAGAAATTACCGAAGCAGCCCAAAGAATTAGAGAGGTAGTTCTCTCACAACAAAAAGCATTGTCTTGAAACTTTTATATAGCCATTGCATTGATGATATCAGGAAGAACCGTTGTAAAAGATACCAATTGAAGGTCAAGTTCTTTAATTGTTTCAGAGCTATCAGCAATGGAGTCTTCTTGCAGCATCACAAGCATTTCCTTAGTTATAGGTGGGTTTTTGATCAGTTTTTCAACAATTCTCACAAGAGGTAAAGCAACAGCAGAAGGCACATTAAATAGTAATCTCTTTTCTATACTCTTACGAAACAGCAGTGTGAGGAAAAGCCAAGAAAGCAGATATGGAGCCCAAAAGTCTCCATGCCAATGTTCAATTAAGGCCTTAAGACCGATAAGAGGATAAACTAAAAAGCTTAAGAGTGCCATCGCAATTCTTGATAGGGTATAAAAGGGGAAAGATTCAATTTTGTAGGGTATCTGACCTTGATCTAAAATCAATAATAGAATTTCTTTTAAAGAGTAGACCTCAGGCCCAGTAAGTGTGTAGGTTTTATGAAAGGTGTTAGGATTGGGGATGGCCCGAACAAAGGCTTCTGCTACATTTTCAACGAATATAGGTTGAAGCTTGCTTTTTCCACCATCAATCAATGGGAATAACAGCAGAGGATTATTTTGAAAAAAAAGCATTTTATATAATCTTTTTGTAAAGTCATCTCCAATTCCAAAGACAACAGAGGGCTGAAAAATTGTCCAATCCAGCTCGCTATTTCTTACCAGTTCTTCGGCAGTCCATTTTGTTTGATGATAACGGCTTCTCGCATTAGGACGAGTCCCTAATGCACTCATATGAAGAAATCGTTTCACTCCGTTTTCCTTAGAAGCTTGAATCATGTTTTTGGTAATTTGAACATGCACTTTCTTGAAAGTATCCTGCCCCTGCTCAACAATAATTCCTACCAAATGAATAACGGCATCGACTCCCGAACAGCATTTTCTAGCAAAAGACAGATCCGAAAGATCTCCCGCTAAGAATTCACAAGATAGCTCGTAAAGCGCTTTTATTTGCTTTAAATTCCGAGTCGACACTCTCACCTTATATCCTAGCTGGCAAAGAAGCTTGACGATACTTTTACCAATAAATCCTGTGCCTCCGGTGACTAGTATGGTTGCCATAGCTTGAATATAAATTTCAAAGGAATCGATAAAAAAATAGTGTAAATCAAGGACTAAATAAAAAAGAAACTTTTCCATCTTTATTACTTTTGCTTATGATCTTTTTGTTTCTTTGTTATTGAGTGAGCGAAATTCTAATCTCTATATAAAGGAAAGAAAAAAACATGAAACGATCGATACTCCTTTTTGCCTTTTTATTCTATCCTCTTTTTTTATATGCAAAAACTCCTACGGCTTTTGAAGCCCTTAGAATTGCTGAAAAGCAAGTCAGTCCAGATTCCAAACAGTATTTGTATGGAATCATTGGCCAACGCAGTCCTACAACTTTAACTCCAGTCAGTTGGCAGTTTATTTATTGGAATCCGCATTCATGGTCCCATTCCGAACAAATTACAGTTGCTGGAGGACAGGTAACGGAAATTAAAGATGGTCTTTTTTCCCTTGGAAACTTACACCTTTTGCCTTATAAAAAAGAAAATACGATTAATCCTTCTAAGTTAAAAATAGACTCGAATAGAGCTTTAGACATTGCCACAAAATCTAACGAGATGTTTAAAGCCGTTAGGCTGAGCACAGTAACCTTTCGGCTCGCCTCACTTAAAGAGCATGAAGAAGCGTGTTGGATTCTGGACTTTTTTGCAGACAAAAACGGGCTGGAGCACTCCATTGGCTATGTTATTATAGGGGCAATCACCGGCAAGGTATATAAGATGAAACTAAATTTTTCAAAAGTTTTACATTGATAGAGGCACCATCGATGGTTGAGGTATTATGCAAAATGGGTTATTTCTAGCGATTGTTTTTTTTTTCTTTCAGAGTTTGATCCCTCTTTTTGCTGTGCAAAAATTATCTCCCCTTGCCCCCTCTCCTGATTGGTCACGTCTAGATCAATTTCAAGAAACCATTACAAGGGATGAGTTTGTTCAATTGATAAACACGCTTTATTCTCCAAGTGGATCCTTTTGGCGATATACAATCATTAATGGCAACGAAGTAACTATATATTCAGATACGGAGCATAACGAACTGTTATATCGATTGCGACTTGCTCCCGATCCAGAATCACAGGTGCCTCTAAAGGCAAATTGGGTATCTAATATAAAAACTAGAGGAGAAGAGCCTCTAGAAACTAAGCCACTAAAAGGCCTCATTATCTGCTTGGATCCCGGACATATTGGAGGGAAATGGGCGAAAATGGAAGAAAGGTTTTTTCAAATTGGTTCTGATCCTCCTGTCATAGAAGCTGAGCTCAATATGAATGTTTGTAAAAGAGCAGCGAAATTGTTGGAAGATGCTGGAGCAAGAGTTGTCTGGACAAAAAAAGATTATGAGCCTGTGACAGAACTACGGCCAGCCAATCTAAGGAAGGACGCCATTGCGCTTCTTTTTCCATTCGAAAACCAAGACAATCTGCCATATCGTTTTTCAGATGAAATAGAGAAAAAAATTTCATTAACCGCTGAAAGACTTTTCTATAGAAATGCAGAAATAAGAGCGAGAGCCGAGATAGTGGATCGTTTGAGGCCGGATATAACAATTTGTGTCCATTTCAATGCCGACAAATGGTCAGACCATCCAACACGGGAAGAGCTTGTTCCCAAAAGTAAACTGGTGGTATTCGTTAATGGAAATTATTCGGAGGAAGAGCTAGTTTTTGATGATCAGAAATGGGATATGCTCTACAAGCTTTTGTCTCGGACAGCTCTACCTGAGTTGGAAATTTCTGAAGCTGTAGCCAAAGAAATGGAAGTCGTATGGAACTTCCCACCTGAAACGTATACGAATTGGTCGGCAGCCTATAAAGTCGGGAAAAGTCCTTATGTTTTTGCAAGAAATTTATTGGCTAATCGAATCTATCATAGCCCAGTTGTGTTTATTGAGGGTCCGTATATGAACTCCCATGATTCCTATGATAGGATCATTGCTGGGGATTATGATGGCAATAAAAATATAAATGGAAAATCTGTTAAAAGCATTTTTGTTGAGTATGCAGAAATCATCACTCAGGGAATAATATCCTGGGCTACATCCAAGCAAGGAATTGTTGTTCAAGAATAGGAACAAGAAAAAAACGGTTCTCTTAAACCAAACCAAGGATCATTTTTCCTTCCTCGCTAATCATACTGGGATTCCATGGAGGGTCCCAAACCAAGTCCACTTGGGCTTCTGAAACAGCTGGTATTTCAAGGATTCTTGATTGAGCGTTTTGTGCTAAAATAGTCCCCATGCCACATCCAGGTGCAGTCAATGTCATCTTAACAGCTACTGAATAACTACCGTCTTCTTTACTTTTAATTTGACAGTCGTATACTAATCCAAGATCTACAATGTTTACAGGAATTTCTGGGTCGTAGACTTCTTTTAGGCGGCTGTATATAATTTCTTCGGTCAGTTCTTCATGTTCGCTTAAAATCTCTTTCTGGGAAGAAAGCTCTTGTTGGATTCCAAGGGCATCGGCATCTTTAGAGTCAACTCTCACCAATAGCCTATTATCATAAAGGAGAGTATATGAGCCTCCCAAGGATTGGGTAATCTGGAAGGGTTTATCCTTCTGAAGCTGTACTTTTTCGCCGCTGGGAATGAGAATAGCTTCTAGATCTCTGGTCAACTTGGATTGGGAACTGTTCAGGTTCATTTCACAGTATAGAGTATAGATAACACCTTTGGTTTATACTTGCAAGCAACTGTGGAAAAAGTCAAGAATTCGATCAGCTATTTGCGTATTTTTTAATCTTTGGGCACACTCAGCAAGAAACCCAACCGAATAAAGCTTTTCAAAAACCACTTTGGGTATCCCTCTTTGTTGACTATAAAATAGTTCTTCTTTTGCTAAGCTTCCAGTTGTCGCTCCATGAGTGCATCGAACATCATCGGCCATAATTTCAAGACCAGGTAAGGAATTGGCTTCAGCGTTTTCTCCCAATATCAAATTTTTATTACTTTGATAGGCATCCGTTTTCTGTGCCTCTGGAGAAACATCGATCATGCCAGAAAAAATAGTTTTTGCTGAATCAAACAATACATTTTTAAACAATAGATTACTGGTTGTATAAGGAGCGGAATGAATCTGGAGGGTTCGTTGATCAAATTCTTGATTATTCTTTGCTATAGTAGCTGAAAGAACTTCGGCTGAGCCTCCGGCACCACTGAGGCGTGTTTTGCCTTCAAATCGATTGTATGCCCCTCCAACATTGACGTAGAGAGAAGAACTTTGAGCGTCTTGGCCAACATCGGTAAGGCTGAATAGAAAAGAATTAACCTCTTTGGCCCATTGTTGTACAGAGACAAGTTCGAAATGAGATGATTGCCGAAGGTAACTTTCTATTGCTGAGCAACTAAAGCCTCCTCTCTCATTGATAGATCTAAAATTTAATTGTACTCTTGCCTTACTACCTTCTTCCAAAACGAATAAGCAGTGTGGATAGGTTCCTGTGTTAGGCTCAGAAAGCCAAAACCATACTTCAAAAAATTCCTGAATTTCAACATATTTAGGAACATAAAGAAAAACGCCAGATAGAGTATTCGATCGATGGAGAGCTTCTAATTTGTCACTCCCCATAGAAAGTTTTTCTTTAAAAATGTACTCTTTTAAGAGGTCAGGATATAAGGTTATGGCGTCAAATAAAGGAGAGAAAATGACTCCCATTTTTTGAAGTTTTTCAGAGATTGGAGAATAAAAAAGCAAGGTATCATTTCCGTAGACAATCGAACCAAGTGAATTTTCATAAGGGAAGAATTGACAGATCTTGTCTAGATCCGAAGGACTCACTGGAATCTCTGGAGGGTAACCTTCCCATTTTACTTTCTCTATAGTGGTAAATCGCCATTTTTCATCTTTTTTTTGTGGAGGGGAAAGCCTCTCATAGTCCAAAAGGGCTTGCCTTCGGACATCTTCCCACCAGGAAGGGATGATATTTTTTTCTGCCTTGGTTACTACAGAGTTCTTTTGCATAAGGTGCATGGGAAACTACTCCATTGTCTATTAGAATGACAGATCTTTAAGGAAGCCTAACCAACAGAACCTTCCATTTCCAAATCGATCAACCTTTTTAATTCTACACTATATTCCATGGGAAATTCTCTCACTAGTTCATTGATAAATCCGTTAACTGATAAGCTCATAGCTTCATCTTCAGGTAGTCCACGTTGTTGCATATAAAAGAGTTGTTCAGCACTGATCTTACTAACAGTTGCTTCATGTTGAGTGGCATTTTTATTGCCAATCACTGTTATTGCTGGATAAGTGTCTGTCCGTGAAGAGGAGTTAATAAGTAAGGCATCACATTCGGTATTATTCTTACAATTTTTTAAATGATTAGGCATGCTAACAAGCCCTCGGTAACTGGCTCTTCCTGAGCCAATACTAATGCTCTTGGAAATAATATTACTGGTGGTTTCATCGGCAGCATGATACATTTTTGCACCTGTATCTTGATGCTGACCACTATTTGCTAGCGCAATGCTAAGGACCTCTCCCCTCGCTTTTCTCCCCTTAAGGACAACCCCTGGATATTTCATTGTCAAGCGGGAGCCGATGTTGCAGTCGAGCCATCGGACTTCGGCTTCTTCCATGGCAATGGCTCTTTTGGTTACTAGATTGAAAACATTCGAACTCCAATTTTGGACCGTTATATATTGAATTTTTGCACCAGGCATGGCGACCAACTCAACGACAGCACTGTGTAAGGTGGAGGTTTCAAACCGAGGCGCCGTACATCCCTCCATGTATGTCACTTCTGATCCTTCATCAGCAATGATAAGAGTTCTTTCAAACTGACCAAAACTTTCGGCATTGATTCTGAAATAAGCTTGAAGCGGCTGTTGAACTTTAACTCCTGGAGGGACATATATAAAGCTTCCACCACTGAAGACGGCACTATTCAAAGCCGCAAACTTATTATCGGCTGGGGGTATAACTTTAGCAAACCACTTTCGAAAAATTTCTGGATATTTGTGTAATCCCTCTGTGCTGCCAACAAATATAACCCCTTGTTTACTTAATGATTCTTTGATGTTGGAATAAGCAGATTCGCTGTCAAATTGAGCTTCAACGCCAGCAAGAAACTTTCTTTCCTGCTCCGGAATCCCCAATCTTTCAAAGGTTTTTTTAACTTCCTCAGGCACATCGTCCCAACTTCTTTGAGGAGCCTTGTTGTAGGCTAGATAATAGCGGATTTTATCAAAATCAATTTTTTCGAGCTCTTTGCTTGCCCAATGCACAGGCAAAGGCTTTTGGAGAAAAATATGAAGGGCTCTTTTCCTAAAAGCACGGATCCAATCGGGGTCATTTTTTACATCGCAAATATAATCAATGGTTTTTTCATTTAGCCCTATGCCAGCATCATAAGAATACTCAATATCATAAGAGAAATCCTCTACAAGGGAATTGATTGACACAACCTCTTCTTTATTCATTTCTTTTACAGTCTGCATAGGTTTCCCCCTTTTTTGTTTATAATGAAATGTAGTTCAACTTTATGGAGTTTGCACTGCCAATTCTTCTTCAAATTGGCTGTATCCTTTTTCTTCTAGTTTTAAAGCTAGCTCCTTTGTTCCACTTTCCACTATCCTTCCATTGACCATTACATGGACACGATCTGGAAAAATATAATTAAGAAGTCTTTGATAATGGGTAATGAGTAAAATACCCATATGAGGGCCTTTCAAGGAATTCACTCCGTTAGCAACGATTTTAAGGGCGTCAATGTCTAAACCACTATCCGTTTCATCAAGAATAGCATACTTTGGTTTTAAGATAGCCATTTGAAGAATTTCGCTCCTCTTTTTTTCTCCTCCAGAAAAACCTTCGTTAACATATCGGGAACTAAATTTCCTATCCATAGCTAGTTTTTCCATAGCGGCATACAGCTCTTTGTAAAAATCGGTGATGTTAAGCGTCTTTCCTTCAGGAAGCCTTGCTTGTAAAGCCGCACGAAGAAAGTTAGCTACCGTCACTCCAGGAATCTCACAAGGATATTGAAAGGCCATAAACAATCCCTTTCTCGACCTTTCATCTGGGGCAAGATCAAGGATGGGTTCTCCATCCAACAATACTGTTCCCGAATAGACTTCATAATCGGGATGTCCCGTTAACAATTTTGAAAGGGTGCTTTTTCCTGACCCATTCGGCCCCATGATAGCATGAACTTCTCCTGGATTGATTTCCAAAGATACGCCTTTAACAATCTCTTTTCCTCCAATGCCTCCGTGAAGATTTTCTATTTTTAAGCTCATAATCTATTCCTACTATAGAGCTAAAAGCATGCCAAGTTTTTCCTCTAATTATTCAGGTTTTTTCTTAATTTTGAATGGAAGAAATACTACAATTATGTACAATGTATAGAAAATAACATTACAAAAGAAATTACTTTATCATTTTTATTTATTATATTTTTTCTCTTTTTCTTTTTCTAAACAATGAGGTTATTGTTTTTGCTTGACGATCGGATAATATAAAGCATGCTAACTCCACGCGCAAAGTTTTAGAGGGTTGGCCAACCGATTCTATTCTTCTAGCCAAGTCACCTGTTCAGTGTGTGGATGTAGGGTATGAGGAGGGGACCCTTTTTAGGAAAGATGGGAGACAACGGGGCGTAGCTCAGCCTGGCTAGAGCACCTGCTTTGGGAGCAGGGAGTCGCAGGTTCAAATCCTGTCGCCCCGACCAAAAAAGCCTTTTAACGTTTCTAGAGGAAGATATTTACGCGTTTGCTTTCCCAGAGAGAAGAGCTTTTGAAAATCAGAAGTTAGTGTTTTGTCCAACAGGCGTCGACTTGGTCCAATTTTATATACGATTTGGTTTCATCAAAATCGTTTAACGAAGGCAGTTTTTCAGTGTGAGGAGAGCGGATAAAATCCATTCTCTCAATGGATTGATCCAATTTTGTTTCCCTTTTGCCTCTCTACAAGCAAGGACCAAGTTATTTGAGGCAATGATAATAACGATAAGTTCCGCTGTTGCTGTATCCATTGATGCCGTTATTGCCGCTGGGCATTCGCTGCATTTCAAAATTTCGGTGAGTGGAAAAGGCTTTTTTCATTGAATGGCCGAGCTTGGCTCTGTTTTTCGAAACTATCACTCAAGAGGCTTTTTCTTTTTTGAAGGGGAAGGATCAACAGTAGTGGATTTCGTTGAATGGCTTGCTAACTTTATAGCGCTTATTTTTTTCTTGCTGTGGACCAAGGGTTTTGTCGAATGAGGATGTTTAGAACTATGGGTAGTGGCTAGCCTTTTGGAAGCCAATTGGGAATGACCCTTTGAGTTAGTAGTTGGAGCCATGTTTCTAGGATGCTGTTGGACAAGGAGATAATTGCTTTGGGTTAGAGTTTTTTGAGGAATCGTTCCTGAAATAGCTGTGTTTGATCTTGTCTCAGAAGCTACTGCTATTGCTGGTACAACCTTGATGGAAGGTTCTTCTTGGATAGGGAAAGAAGCCACTGATTGAATTCTTGGCTGATTATAAAAATGAAAACTTGCTAAAATCTCTTTAGGAACCGGCTTTTTGAGTGATTCTTTCTGAATATATACTGGAGTGTTTTCTCCAACCAAATCGTAAAGTTCAAGGACATCCCTATTTTTCATTCTTATACACCCATAACTGACAGGCTGTCCGACAAGCGGTTCTTGATTCGTCCCATGGATAAATATTCCTCTATAAAAGGAATTTTTATTCTGAGAATCCAAACCTCTAAGCCAAAGAATTCTTGTCAATATGCTGTCATGATCAAAAGCCGGATTTGAAGGATCATAAGCAGTCAATTTAATGACATCCCCAGTAAATTTCCTATGGTAAAACTTGCCGCCCAAAGGAATGCCATCCCCTATTTTTTTTGCAATAACAAACCTCCCAATGGGGGTTTTATAACTATTCCATTCATCCCCAATACCGTATTTAGAGGTGGATACAAGATAATAACGGTGGGATTCTCCATTTTTGCCTACATTTTGAATCAGTTCCATTTTTTGATCATGAATGCTCACCCGGATCAAATTGGAAGGAAGTGCCGAAGAAAGTTGTTTTGACTTTTGTGTGTTATTTAGAGCGCATCCTCCCAAAAACAAAGCGGATAGAACGGTTGCATAAAAAAAACGTGGGAAAGAAGATTTTTGCATTTTTACTCATTTTATGGAATAAATGCCATTTGGCAATGAATTTGTCTAAGTTTTTTCCCTGACTCGACGAGCCTAAGGCCATACGGATCAAGGAAGAGAAAAGATAACGCGGGAAAAGAGGCTATTTGTAGCTTAGAAACACTAGTAAGTTTAAAGTAAGACAGAGAGAAGCCAAGTGTGTGGAGCCAAAAGGGCTATCAGGCAAAAAGAGCTTAGCCCAAAGAAAAGGAAGAGAAGCCAATGGCAGTTAACTTGGGACATATCATTTGTAAGAATTTTTAAGGGCTAAAAACATAGCATTCAGCAGGCTCTCAAATTTCATTGACAACTGTATAGAGCACATTAAAAATCGGAGCATGGCTAAAATTAAATGTCCTTTTAAAGCTTCTGAAATTCCTGAAGGAGGGGCTAAATGCATCGAACTGGAGGGAAAAAAAATAGCTATCTTTTGTTATAAGGGAGCATATTATGCTCTTGATGATACATGTCCCCACGAAGGAGGTCCTCTGAGTGAAGGATTTCTGGAAGAGGGGGAAGTGGAATGCCCGTGGCATGGTGCACGGTTTAGTTTAAAGACAGGAGATGTTCTTTGTGGCCCAGCAACTAAAGGAGTAACAGCTTATCATTGTCAGAAAATAGGAGAAGACTTAGAGGTGGAGATTTGAATTTATTTTTTGGCCTCAAAATGATATTTGAATGATACATGGCCAAAAAGGTAGTCATCGGATGTCGTATTGCTGGTTATCCGATTTCAGCGATTGGGATTAATCTGGTCTTTATTCAATGGGCATATGCCTTTCGGAACCTTGGGTGGGATGTTTGGCTTTTAGAAGAGATCACCCAAGAGAGTTTGCCAAAAATTAAAAATTATAATCCCAAACAAATCCTGAAATTAGGTTTAAGCCATTGGAAATTAATTACTTCCTATTTTGATTTTGTCGAGCAATCTACGATTTTTATCAATGGGGAAGCAGAAAATCTCGATGCCTTTCTGCATTTTGCAAGGGAAAGTTCTTTTCTTTTAAATATTTCAGGGCTCATACGTAATAAGAACCTTCTTTCTGCCTTTAAAAAAAGGGTTTATCTGGATTTGGATCCTACCTTTACACAGATATGGGCTAAGGGGTATGGCTGTGATATGAATCTGGAAGCCCATGACATTTTTTTTACAGTTGGCCTTTCTTTAAAAGAGGATGGTAAGAGAATACCTTTTACGGGGATCAATTGGATTCCTACTTTTCCCCCAGTATGTTTAGAGCTGTGGCACAAGTGGCTAGGCGGCAAAAAATGGTCAACAATCACTCATTGGTGTGGCTATCCTGAAGTAAATTGGGAAGGTAAGGTGTACGGGAACAAAGCCAGTGAGTTCGAAAAGGTTATTGAGCTTCCTCTTTTTTTTGATGGGAAAGTTCTTTTTCAGATTGCTTCGGATCTGCAAGAAGACCACGAAATTCGCAACCGTTTTCTTTCCAAAAACTGGGATATGCTCAGTGTTTCAGCTATAGCCTCAGATTTTGAAAGTTATAGAAATTTTATCGGCGCCTCTCGGGGAGAATTTTCTGTAGTTAAAAATGGCTACTGGTTAAGCGATTGTGGTTGGTTTAGCGATCGAACAGTATGTTATTTGGCAATGGGAAAACCAGCAGTAGTTCAGGATACTGGTTGGTCAAGGATCATCCCTACCGGAGCGGGTCTTTTGGCTTTTACGACGATCTCTGAAGCGATTGAGGCCATAAAAAGGATTGAAAAAGATTACGCTTACCATTCTATGAAAGCCAGAGAATTAGCCGAAAGCCTATTTGATTCGGTCAAAGTAGCTCAAAAAATGGTTGAACAAATAGAAGGATCAGAGAAAGGAATGCCTGTTTAGTTATGAAAAATGGATAAATAAAAAGCTTTTTCTTTCTCAGAAACGAACGCATGAGGAGTTTTGTAAAAGAGAGTCACGCATTGGGACCTTACCCAGCCATTCTGGCCATTCATAAATTCAATTTTGTACCATCCTAAATAGGCTTTTATGACTCTAATCACTGAACCTGCTTTTACGGGTAGGCTTTGTTGTTGGACTTCTGTTGGAACCGACCGCAAAGGGGTATCCTCAACAAGCATCCCGGCATTGGGGGTTGCAAAAATACCGTATGAAAAAAATTCTAATAAAGAAAGACTGCTTATAAAAGCCAACACCAATACAATGCTAAAGCAAAAGGCTGGAATTCTGATTTTCTGGTACAGATGCAAAAGCAAAATACATAAGAAAAAGAATAACAAAAAGATACTTATAGCAGCTACTCTTTCCCATTCTCCAGGAGATAGAAAGATTTTTAAGCTGTTGAAATAGCCTTTTTTCTTGAAAGAATGAATATGAGTATCAGCCTCAGGGTTTTTATTGATTCCGACAGTCAAATTCCATCTAACAGAAGCATTGCGAGGGGCTAATAGGAAAGCTGCTGTCCATTCTCCTAAGGCTCTTTGCCATTGTTCTTGTTGTGAAAAGGCTAACCCAAGATTATTTCTTGTTTTCCAATCCAGAGGTTGTACTAGGGTTTTTTTCTTCCAAATGTCAATAGCCTTAGAAAACTCCCCTTTTTCATAGCAGCGGTAAGCCTCTTCAGAAGTAAACGATTCGACCTTTGAATCAGAAGGAGGATCAGCCAATGAACAAAATAGAAGGGAAGAAGCAGAAGAAGGAAGCCTTTTGTTGCTTGTAAAAGAAAAGGGCAGCGGACCACCTGGATTTTTTGATCCTTTTAAATTGTTTGTTAAAATACTAGAGAACAGCCCGACGAAAATACTCAGGGAAAGGAAGGGAAGGAAGTTTGCCGTGGTAAAGAATTCTTTTAAGGGAATCTTAGCTTTGGGCAGTTTTCGAGCTAGCTCTTGTGCCTCATCAATCCATTGTGATGAAGGAGTAGAGAGTCGACCAAACAAATAAAGCTGGGACTGATTCCACAAAGCTGCCCATTTTTTAGCCATGACAGAGTTCTTTAGATAGTCCTTTATAAGCTGTTTTTCAATAGAGTCCTCATCTGGGAAAGGATAAGGAATATCCCAAAACTCTTTAAATGCTTTTTGCCAAAGTAGGAGATACCTATAAATCTCCTCATTGGTCTTTGCTTTAGCAATCGCTTGGGGGATTGTCCTTAAACAATGACTCGCTTTTTTTTTCTGGAGCAGTAAGGGTTTGTGGGCAACACGATCCCAGCAAAGCAAACACCAAAGAAATAAGAATATAAATGCAAAGAGTAGGCTTTCTTTGCCAAGGTCCCATGGGGGAAAAGGAGCCAAGCCTTTTTCCATACCAAGGAGAGGGCCTGTTGGTAACATATCTAGAGGATAGCCTGTATTAATCGGCTGAGAGCGATCAGTCAGGAGCTCTAATTTATTATCTGGAGTCTGGTTTGAAAGGGAGGATTTTTTCACAGATAAATGGATAGGATCAGATTTTATTGTTTGATATTCCCCTTGCGTCACCTCAAAATAGGTAAAAGAATAGGCAGGCAGATCTATTTCTCCAAAAATATCAGGTATAAGAACTAACTCCATTTTCAGAACCCCAGTAAACAAAGACTCGGGGTCTATTTGACGAGACGGCAAAGAATTTATAATTCTTATACCCTTACAAGGGGGATATTCCGGTAGTTTCCAGGGAACTGCCCAATTCCCTGTCCCTTCTATTCGTATCGAGAGAGAAATCGGTTCGCCTTGAATGGCTTCAACGGGGTTTACCTTACAGGAAAGTTTAAAGGTTCCTATTGCTTCAGAAAAATCAGGAGGCGCTGCTGGGAGTGGAGCTATTTCAATGACTTTGGGTTCGGTTGTGGAGTGGATAGGTTTGACAATAGGTTGAGAAAAAAGACCGCGCCCGAATCTCTCTATTTCCAAAGTAAGTTGCTGACTGATTGGAGGCAAAACAATTTTGCCCGCTTTTAAGGATAATAAAGTGGTTGTGTAGCGTATACCGCTCGCATACGTTCCGTTGGCATTTAAAATCACTCGTTGAGGTTTGCCCCATCGGTTGGAAAGAAAATCCTTTGGATCCCATTCAGGTTGACTTGTTATATCTAAAAAAGTTCCTGAGCGGGTTAAGAGTCTATATTCTATGACAAAAGGCTCGCCTTTCCATAAGGTTCTTTGGGGGACAAGCACTTGAGCATCTACGCCATCAGCCGATATAGGAGCTATTTCTACTTCTTTTACTGTAAAGGAAATGGGGGGGATTTCCACAAGTCCATGGTCTGTGGAAATTAAAAACGGAGGAATAATATAATTGCCTGGTTGGTGGGGAATAATAGGAAAGTCGTATATAAGCTCTTTACGGCTATTTCGGCTGATGGATGGAGCCTCTATTTCCAAAAAGGCGACTTTTGGTGGTTTCACTTCATCTTGAGGAGAACAATTTTCGAAAACAAGCAAGAGATGTGCAGATACCCCAGGTTCCAACTTGTCATTTAGGGGTAACCAATGAGCAGAAAAGGCCATTACATTGCCTAGCGTCATGACATTGAGCAATGTATAAAAACAACAAGCTAGGACAACCAATCGGATCTTACCAATCGGGATCTTCCAAATAAGAATCGTTTGTCTCACTTTCAATTTGACGCATTCTTTTGAAGAATGTTGATGGGTTATCTAGCTGTTTGATTTGCCTTAATTTTATCTCTTTTTCTGTCTCTTCTCCAGTTGAATTTTCTGAATCGGAAGAGAGATTATCAGGAGTAAGAGGAGAGTTTTGAGTTTGTTTTGATTCGCTAGTTACTGTTGATTCTTTTTGTTCCTTTTTAGAAGAAGGAAAAGCAGAGGGATTTTTTCCTAAAGAAAGATTATCTTTCGAAAAGCCTTGTTTTTTTTCTTTTAGATCCAACCCCCTTTTCCTGAGATTCGAGTCGGACATAGGTTCGGACAGAGCGTTATTTTCTTTTTGATTCTGGGCTGGCTCTGTCTTTTTATTTGCCATGTTTGAAGAAGAGCCATTCTCTTCAAGAAGTTTTAAAAGTTCTTTTAAATAGCTTTCCCAATAGGGAAAATTGGGATCGAGCAACTTCCCCAATTCCACAGCTTTTATTCCATCTTCAATCACCCCTGTGGGCAGTTTGCTTTTTTTCCCGAGCTCAATGGTTGACTGGGCAATCATCACACAATCATTTTTTGTCAATTCAGCCTTTTTACTCACTGCTTCTATTCTAGCAATGAACGTAGAGTAAAGTTCTCTATCTATATTGGCTCCTTGTGCCGAGCAGAAAAAAAATAAAAATAACAACAAGGAAAGAAGAAAATGGCCTTTAATTTTTTTCCCTTTTGCACCGAGTTTATTAACCATAATGAATCTTTCATGACGAGGAAATTCCCAATAAAAACTTGCTATGGCCAACAACAATGCTGGTAAAAGGAAGCAAGTATATTGTTCTGCAAGTACTTTCATTTTTTCTTTATTTTTTGAATACTCTGGACTCTTTACCATCTTTTGAACCAAAGGGACAATGTCAAGCCACTTATCAGCCTGGACATAGATACCACCAGTAGAGTGTGCAATAAGTTCCAATGAAGAAGGATTGAAAAAGCTGACTATAGGCTGACCATTGTAATCTTTATAGAGAGACCCATTGGTATTTTTTATTAATGCCCCGTTAGAGGAACCAATGCCGATGGCTAGCACTTGAACACCATATTTTTTCAATTCAGTAAGTTTTTGTTCCCATTTCCCTCCATGATCTTCGCCGTCACTGAAAAGAATAAGTATTTTTTTATGCCTTTCTTCGGAAGAGAAAAAAAGGAGCACTTCATCCATCATGGCAGCAAAACTTGTTCCTCCATTTGGGAAATCATCTAGGGACAATCCAGAAATCATTTCTTGGATCAAATCATAATCAGTTGAAAAGGGGACTTCTATAAATGCATTTCTAGTAAAAGCGAGCAATCCGACTCTTTCCCCTTGAAGTTTGGCAACAAAATTGGAAGCAAGCAATTTTGCTCTTTCCAGTCTAGAAGGAACGGTATCTTCTGCTAACATGCTTTTGGACACATCTATAGCCAAGAGATAATCGCTGTTTGATTGAAGCAGCTCTATGTCTGTTTGACCCCATTGGGGTCTTGATAAAGCAATAATAAAAAGAATTGAAGAAAGGAGGAAGAACCAGGGAATAGGAATCTTTTGGTTCACTTCTCTTTTGATTTCTACTCCTTGACGGGAAAAGAAAACTTTGAATAAGTGGGCAAAAGTGGCTTTTGAGACGGAGTTTTGATGATAATATAAAAATAAAAAAAGAGGCAAAAGCAGCAAACCAAAAAGGATTTGGGGATTTTTAAACTGCATCTTATTTCTTTAACAATTTTCCATGAACGCTCATCAATTTAGTCAACAACGGTTGTAAAAAAAGTCGCTCTACCTAATCGAATCCTCTGCAGCAATATTCATCGGATTGTTTTGTTTTCTTAAGCTTTCTATGTATTTCAATCTTTCTGAAAATTCTTTTTCTTTTCCGTGATTCGTTGGAGAGTAAAAAGTTCCTGGATTAATCCCGTATCGTTGAGGGCTGATTGCTTCCCTAAAATCGTGGCTGTAGAGATAGCCTATACCTCGACCCATTTTGGTTGCCCAAGAATAATGGGTATCTTTTAAAAATTGAGGGACTTCAACTCTCTCCTTTTTCTCCACCCATTCCATAGCTTTATTTATAGCGTTGTAGGCAGAGTTGCTTTTCGGAGACAAACAAAGATAAATAGTTGCAAAAGCAAGGGGAATCCTTCCCTCAGGCATGCCAATTTTTTCAATCGCATCGAAGGCCCCCATTGCCACAGTTAAGCCATTGGGGTCTGCTAACCCAATATCTTCGGTCGAAAGGATCACTAGCCTTCTAGCAATAAATCTAGGGTCTTCGCCTGCTGCAAGCATTTTGGCAAGCCAATAAATAGCAGAATCTGGATCGCTGCCACGCACTGATTTAATAAAGGCCGAGATTGTGTCATAATGTTCATCTTCGCCGTGATCATAGCGTGGAGTTTTTTTCTGGATTAGATTTTCAATGACATCAATACCAATGATTAAGGGTTGTTTATTTTCTTGAAAAGAGGAGAGAACAGCCACCTCAATGTAGTTAAGTAGGCATCTTGCGTCTCCCTCACAAATATCCAATAATAATTCTTGGGCTGCTTTATCAATTTTAGCTTCATAGTTGCCAAGTCCTCTCTCTTTATCAGTGAGAGCAAGGTTTAGGAGAATTTCTAGCGATTTTTTTGATAGAGCTTTAAATTCGAAAAGTTGGGAACGGGAAAGCAATGGGGCTGTTAAGTAAAAACTTGGATTATGAGTAGTTGCTCCTATTAGTTTAATGATGCCTGTTTCCAAATCTGGAAGGAGAACATCTTGTTGCGATTTGTTAAATCGATGAATCTCATCGATAAAAAGCAGTGTCCCCCTTTTTTGTTCTTTCCAGCGTGTCGAGGCTTTGTTTAGAATTTTTCTTAAATCAGCTACCCCAGATTCCACCGCGTTGAGTCTTTCAAAAAAACATTTCGTTTTTTTAGTGATAATTTCTGCCAGTGTCGTTTTTCCTGTTCCCGGGGGGCCAAATAAAATGATCGATTGAATCCTGTCTGCATCTATTAGTCTTCGAAGGGGCTTCCCGGGCAAAAGAATCTCTTCCTGGCCAACAAGCTCTTCTAATGACCGAGGACGCATTTTTGTTGCTAGAGGAGCTGTCGGACTAATGGAATGTCTCTCTTCGTTTTCCTGCCAGTCAAACAATTCTTGCATTAATCGAAATAGAATCAAAGAAAATAGAATATGCAAAAAAGAATTTCTTGAGCAGACAAAAAAAGCCTATTTGCGAATCACTCCAGTTTCGACTCGGCGGTTTTTGGCATAATCGGCTTCCGTATGTCCAATGGCTGCAGGCCGATCTTTCCCATAAGATATGGTATGTATTCTTTCCGGAGCCACTCCTAGTCCCACTAGATATTCCCTAACGGCAATGGCTCTTCTTTCCCCTAGTCCACGGTTATATTCTTCTGTTCCTCTTTCATCACAATGTCCAGCAAGAAGAATTGAATCTCCTGGATGCTCATTCATCCATTGGGCTATTTTTTCAATTTTTCCTCTCTCGGTAGCAGGAATAGCAGAACTGTCGAAGGCAAAATAGATCGTTTGGTCTTTAAATGGTGAATAATCAACATCAAAATCGGGATTGAATGCTCCTCGAGTTGGTAAAGGAGAACTTTCAAGAAATTCTTCTTCTGCTGTTGGTTTTTCTTTTCCTTTAGGGTGTTTGGCGCATCCTGTCCAGCTGATAACAAAAAGACAAGCAAACAAGAAAAAAAGAAAAGAAGGGTTGCTTTTAGCAAAACGGAGAAGTCTTTTCATAATACTGCCTGAGGAATAAAAAAGAGAGAGGATAAAGGGGTGTATTTTCAAATTTTTTATGATTTTTATGGCTAATCACTAAACCTTGTAAAGGCAAAAAGAGTAGACTTTTTGAAAATTATGGAGAGACCGCCGGCTGATAACAATTTTTCAGTTCACAATCAATTTTTAGAGTTTGTCGGCTGACTGTATCCAATAAATACAAAGAGCCATGTGATTCATAAACAAGATGGCGTGAATTTGGAGTCCATGATGGATCTTCTCCCCCTTGCGTTGTAAGAATCGACGCTTCCTGTTTGTTTAAATCATAAACTCCAATCTGAAACTGACCTCCAATCCTTGCACTAAAAGCAATTTTTTTCCCATCCCTTGACCAGTCTGGCTCTGAACTGTAGGTGTTGCCTGTAATCAGTCGTCTTGGGGTTCCTCCTTCTGATGGAATTATGAAAAGCTGAATACTTCCTCTTTCATCAGAGGTATAAACGATCTGACTCCCATCTGGAGACCAGCAGGGGGATGTGTTTGTGGCTCTATTCCGAGTAAGTTGTCTTGGAGTACCTCCCTCTATGGACATGATATAAATTTCTGGATTGCCATCTTTGCTCAGGGTTAAAGCCAAATTTTTATCATCTGGGGAAAAGGAAGCACCGGAATTGACTCCAGGGAAAAAGGCGAATCGAACCCTGGAATGCTTAGAAAGTTTGATTAAGTAGACGTCAGGATAACCGCTTTTATAGGAAGTATAGGCGATCATCGTACGATCATGACTCCATCGCGGATGAGCGCTAATGGTTTTATCAGAGGTTAGCCGCTGTAGACTTGCTCCATCCATGTCCATCAAGTAGAGCTCTTTAAATCCAGTATCAGATGATATAAAGGCTATTTTACAGTTAGCAAAGCCTTTAACCCCGGTTAATGCTTCTAAAATGGAATCTGAGAATAGATGGGAAGATTGCCTAATATCTCCTCCAGCAAAAGTTTTATGAATGAGTTCCTCTTTTTTGGTTCTATCTAGAAGGATGCCTTCAAGAACATTACCAGAAATTCTCCCTGAAACTATATAGCGTTCGTTACCCGCAGTACTAACATCTATAAGCATGGTCTGAAGCAGGTCTTTTGAGATTATTTTTTGACAGGCTTCAGCCTCTTTCCCAACGAATGATCCCAAGGATAGTTTAACTTTGCCACCGGTTACTTCAACCTGCGCATAGAGCTTACCAAAAAGGATAATAAAAAAATAAAAAATTAAAAAAAGTGGGGTCATTTTTAAAAAAAGATCCTTATTTTTATGTGGCCTAAAATAGGCTTTCCATTGCGTAAACCCTTTGTTCTTTCGTATGCTTACCATGGATTGATAGGCTGTTGTCTATAGAGTTGGGAGTTGATTCTCTTTCTTGGAAAGGTATGCCTTCCAAAGATGTTTGATTCGATAAGAAAAATCCCTTCTGCTTGAGTTTGAAAAAACACTCTTGGCAGTATAGAACAATTTCTACAGTCATGCACTAAGTCTTGTCCTCTAATTGGAGGAATGCGTTTTCTTTTAGACATTTCCACTTTAAGAAATCGGTAGAAAAGGAGAAAGAACTGAGTGTTTATTAATGTCAAGTGTTGACTGATACCCTGAATAGCTTTCTTTAGTTTTTTTATATCCTCCTTCCAGTTTGTCAAGCGCATTTCAACTATCCTATGTAGGATGAGACGATAGGCGATGAGCCCCAAGTAAGGAAAAGATTCATTCTGCCATTTGGAATTTGACAGTGATTACTTCTGGTATAGAAGAGGGCCTTGGTTCGCCTATGCTTTCGAGTTTTTTTACTGCCTCTAGGGCGCTTTGATCAAATTTTTCGTTTCCGGAACTTTGAAGAAGCTTAAACTGTCGAACCTTCCCATTGCTCTCCACTATCATTTCAATAGTAGCAGAAAGTCCAAGTCCCAAAAACTCTACTGGTTGGTCCCATAGAGAATATAATTTTTCACGAATAAGCAAATAATATCGTTCATAATCCCCTGATTCGGAGCCGGGCGTTACCGATTCATTCTTAGCTAAATTCTGGTTTTTGTTTCCTTTTTCTTCCAGTGAACTAGTTTTAGGATGGGTTGGGATTTTTCTCGTGACTTCGGTTAGATCGGGCACAACTGTATGCTTCAGTTGAGGCAAAGAATCGGATCTTTTTAATTCTTTGTCGGCAACGGAATGTTTCCGTTGAGAACTTTTGATAGGGTTTCTGTTAGATGAAAATTTGGAATGACTCTCTTCTGCGATTCCAAAAGAAGAAGCGTTGGTTTTTTCTGCTTTTTTAGTCATTTCTTTTGGGATATTGTCTGCATGCAATTTTACATCTGAGGGCTCATGGGAAGAAGAAGAAGGCATGAATTGGAAATAGGAAGTTTTTGGTTGAGTAGGTTTTTTAAAAGCATGGAGTAAAAAAAAACAAAAAATGATAGCAAGATGAAGACTAGCAACTAGGAGAAATATTTTCCAAAAATGGTGTCTTTTGTGCAAATTTTTATTTTTTTGACTATGCGTTACATACATAGGCTATTAGGTAAAGAAACAAAAGAGAGCAATGTATAAGACTACAATATAGGCCAACAGAGTAGAACCCAAATGGTAGTTTTTTTCTCTACTATCGGATTGTTTACTTTTCATCGACATTGTGAACAAGGCCTATTCTTTTTATTCCAGCTTTTTCAAGTATTTCTACAAAAGGCAAAAATTCTTCATACTTTAGATCCTTGTCCATTTTAAGAGATACAGTCAACTCAGGATCTTTTTGTATTCTTTCCAAAAGTATCTTCTCTAGATTATGCTTATCCACTGGGATATTATTACATACTATTTTCCCATTTTTGTTTATTTCTAAAACTAAGGGATTTTTAGAAAAAGTGGATTCTTTTTTGGAGTTGAGAGATGGCAGAGAAATGTCGAGATTTTGTTCGAGTAACGGAGTAGTAATAAGAAAGATAATCATTAAGGTAAAGGCAAAATCAAGCATTGGGGTAACATTCAGTTCTGAAAATCCAGTATAGCGCCATTTACTTGAGAATTTTTTCATCTTATCTGGCTCTCTTACAAGATCAGATGGAGTCCTCCGCCACAAATCTTTTTTCTATTTCACTTAAGACTTCCGTTCCGAAATTTTCCAAATCGATAGTCAGGGCTTTGATAGTAGCGACAATGAAGTTATATCCGAAAAGTGCAGGGATAGCAACTAAAAGACCCATTACAGTAGACAATAGAGAGCCTGAAACCCCAGGAGCCATCGTAGCCAAAGTGGCTTTCCCAGAAAGAGCTAGATCGCCGAACGCGTCCATTACTCCCCACACTGTTCCTAATAAGCCTATAAAGGGGGCCCCACTGGCTGCAGTAGCAAGTAGAATCATTTGGTCTTCTAACTGGAGTAGCTGATTGCCAATTTCTCTTTCAATAGCTCCTTGAATTAATTTGAGAGATTTTTCTGGAATTTTTATTTTTAAAAGAGATTTTTCAGAATATCCCTCTATGGGATCAGATAGTCCATGGTATAGGTTAAACAATTCTTTACATCCACTCATATATATGGCGTGATGGGGAGAGCCTGGATAACTTTCTTTACTTAAAAAAATGCCTAGCCATTTTGAGGAGACTTTCAACTTACGCAAAAATTTTCGACTCTGTTTTTTGGCCGAGTGGATTTGCCAAAGTTTTATTAAAAGTACGGTCCAGCTAATAGAGGAAACACCCAAAAGGAATAGGAGAATGAGCTTAGTTGCTATGGTTGCTTTTTCAAAAGCAAAAACCAAACCAGAGGTTTGAAAAAAAACCGCGTTCATTCTTTTTGTTGCAAGTGGGTAGTCAAAGAGAGAAAGGTTTTTAAAAAATAAAGCAAAGATCCTTCTTTTCTCAAGACATGAATTACTTTGGTAGATTTTTAATTGTTTGATTGCTTTTTTTTTAAAACATTTTAATCTTTTTGCCTCGGAGATTGTTTTAAATCTCCTTTGATGAAAGGGAAAAAACCAATCATTTATCCATTCTACCATCTGAGTGTAAATAAAAATAAAGGCTCTTTTTCTCTTGTTGCTATAGACGACCAAAATATCAGGCAAAATTGGCAAATCAGATATTTGTATCTCCAGAAAGAACTGGAGACTGTCCAAAGCAAACTGCAAAAGTTTCTATCTGTTGAAAAGCCCCAATATACCATTTGGCTAGAGTCGACCTTTCCCAAAGAAACAGCCAAATTAAAAGATATCGAACTAAAAATAAATGACTTAAAACAATTTATATTTGAAGTGGAACTGGATAGTTTGTTGCATAACCGCAGTGTAGCTATTTCGTATCATTTTCTTTTGCAGAAAAAAAATAAGAAATTACCCAATATAGTCTCACATGTTGCTTGTGCAGATAGTCTTCCAAACAACGAAAAAACAGATGAGATCCCAGACAATAATTGGAAAAGAAATTCTCACGACTCCAAGATTAAAGCAGCATTTAGGACGATAGCTCGGCTTCTTCATCCTGACGCTAACAACTCCGTTTCTCCAGAGAAAATGGAAAGGTGGTATGCTGCTCAGATGGCCTACAAAGCAAAAGATTTAGAATTACTAGAATCTCTCTGTTACTTGGAAGAAAAGCAACCCGAGGCTCTCCCAATCGCTATCATTCAAAAAAGAATTGTCGTATTGGATAAAACGCTTCAAAAAAAAAAGAAAGAATTGGAAGGATGTTTGGGCCATCCAGCTTGGGGATTTTCTCTGTGCCAAATCGACAGGCAGTATATTCGAAAAATAAAAATTTGGATCAATGAAAAGATAAAGGAAAAGAACAAAGAATTTAACAGATTGAATGATAAAATGAGGGGTTGGAAGTTAGAAGCCAATCGCCTCCTTCTTAAAAATAAAACAAAGAAGAAGCGTAGTAAGAAAAAACTCTCAAAGAAAAAATAAAGATTAGCTCGTTATTTTCTGGACATTTTGGTTCTAATTATTCAAATTAAATCACTTGGTGGTTTCCTAAGTAAACAGAAAGAAACAGGTCAAAACTCTTAGAAAACTGTTTTTTCAATGTGGTTTCATTATTAAATGGCTGTATTAAATAGAGTTCCTATCGAAATAGAAAAAAGGCTTTTACTTGCTTCTATTTTAGGATTTTTCTGGGGTTCTGCCATTGGCACATTTTGTTGGGTAGGGCTCTTCAATGCTATAGAAGAAAAGATTGTTCATTTAGAGGAATACTTACCCACTCCTGCCAAAGACGCACAGTTCGTTTTAGTAGAAATTGATAGAATTCCCGTTGATCGGCCTTGGCCATGGCCTCGATTAGAATATTCCCTTTTTTTAAGAAGTTTGATTCCTCAAATGCCTCAAAGTGTGGTTTTGGATGTTTTATTTACAGATCGAGGGCCAAGACTTGATAGTTTTGACGAAACATTCCGGTCATTAATCAACAGGTTAAATAGGGTATGTTTTGCAGGGGCTGCCCTTAAAACAGAGTCATTGGCGCCTCAACAGTTTCTCTTTGAAAAATTTTTGGTTCGTGGAAATCCAAGCCTCTTACCGAAGTATGGATCGGCATTCTGGCCCTCGACTGATCTGACTGAAGGCAATCCAGTAGGAATCAATAACCTAGGAGTTGGCGCAAAACGCAAAATCAGAGCTGTGCCTCTTTTTTTTCAGCTCAAGGACAACTTAGTTCCTTCTCTGACTTTAGTTGCTGCTGCTTCTTACATGCAAGCATCCATAGGAAATTCAGAAGCAAGGTTGAATAAAGCTTTTCTTTTGCGCAACTCCACAGGAAACATTTTAAGGAGAATTCCATTAGATTCGGAGGGACGAATGCAGTTGAGATATAAGCGTTTCCCCTCTGGAATCATTCGAATCAAATATGATGATTTTTTGCTTTATGCTGATCAAATGGCTAGAGGGATTAAACCGGCTTTTGATCTTAATTTGCTTCATGGAAAGCAGATATGGCTTGGGGTGACTGATCCTGCTGTTATCAACTGGGTGGAGACGGATATGGGGAAGATGAGTCCTGTGGAAATCAAATTAGAAGCTGCAAGACAGATAGTCCAAGGAGATTTCTTAAGAAGAACACCTAAAGGAGTGGCCTTTGTGTTCCTTTTTTTATTTTCTGTTTTAGCTCCAAGGTTATTTGTACGCTTTTCCTTTCTAAAAGCTTTAGGCTTATTTTTGGTGTTATTTGGAACTGTTGTGGGCACTTCCGTTGCAGGATTTATACTATTTAACCTAGTATTCCCTTTAGCTTCTTTTCTTTTTGTGTCTTTAGGGGTTATATTATGTGGACTCTCAGCTCGTTTTTGGAAATTCCATGTGATTTCCTTAAAATCTCCTCATTTGGAAAGAGTAGAAGCTGCCTTAGAAAGAATAGAGAAAAAGTTCTTGCATGATGGATCAAAATTTAATCAATGAACAACCCTATCATAAGCGTTCAGGATGTATCCAAATGTTATTGGAACGGAGAAGTACAAACCATGGCTTTGAGGAAAGCAAATCTAGAAGTTTATCCTGGACAATCTATCGCTCTTGTTGGGCCTAGTGGCTGTGGCAAGAGCACTTTGCTACACTTAATTGCCGGAATTGATACTCCAACCCAAGGGGAGATTTATGTTGATGGCTATCCCTTTCATTTGTTAAAGGAAGAAAAATTGGCCAAGTTGCGAGGCAGTATCCTTGGTATTGTATTCCAATTCTTTAATCTGCTTCCTACTCTTACTGCCCTTGATAATGTTATGCTTCCTGCCCTCTTGCAGGGTGTCTCTCCTGTGGAAGCCTCCTCTAGGGCTAAAGAGCTATTGGAACAAGTAGGCCTTTCTCATAGATCCCATCATTACCCTCATCAGCTCTCTGGGGGAGAGATGCAACGAGTTGCTTTGGCTCGGGCTTTGGTGATGAAACCAAAAATTGTATTGGCTGACGAGCCTACAGGTAATTTAGATTCAGAAGCGAGCCAAAAAGTCTTATATCTTCTTAGAAAACTCGTAGAAGAATATCACCTGACCCTACTTATGGTTACCCATAGTATGGAAGTGGCAAAAGCCACTGACAGAATCTTGCAGATGAAAGACGGCTATCTGATCTCTTAATACCAGATACGGAGTTTAAAATAATGGGTTTATTGAAGATTTTTTTTCATCATAGCTTTCGGTATTTCATAAGCCATCCTTATCTTTTTTTATTGAACGTATTTTGTATTGCCTTGGGGGTAGCAAATTTCGTAGCCATTCAGGTGATCAACCACTCGGCATTGGAATCATTCAAGTCCTCGATCGATCTTGTTGCGGGTAAAGCCAACCTAGAAATTGTTGCTGAGAGTTATCCTTTTGATGAGAAGATTTTAACTGATGTTCTGAAAAAACCATATGTCGAAGTGGCTACCCCCATTCTCGAACAGGTGTCCCTGTTGGACAAATATCCTGGAGAATATCTTGATGTGGTAGGAGTGGATTTTCTCACTGATCAACCTATTAGGAATTTTGAGTTGGCATCGGCTGTAAACAAAAAAGAGGATATTCTCGATTTTTTGAAAGATTCTAGAGCTGTAGGAATAAACAAAAACTTGGGGCAAAGACTTAGTATAAAGCTAGGGGATACCATACAACTTCGGACTCCCGAAGGGATTGTGAGATTAAAGGTGCATTCATTCTTGGAGATGGAATCAGGGGCAATCGGTTCTGACGAACATCTTGCGGTGATGGACATTGCGAATGCCCAGGAACTGTTCCATATGCCTAACAAATTGACACGAATCAGCTGTCTCGTCAGATCCCAAAGCAATCGTATGGAAATCGCCCGAGCTCTTCAAGAGGAGCTCCCCTCCTCGGTAATTGTACAGACTCCCGAGAAAAGAACCTTAAAGGTTGAAAAAATGCTTGGTTCTTTCCAGCTTAATTTAACGGCCCTTTCTTTAATTTCCTTGTTTGTTGGAATGTTTATAATTTATAATACTGTTCTTGTAGGGGTCGTCAGGAGAAGGTCTGAAATAGCCTTATTGCGTTGCCTGGGTGTTGGACCAAAAGCAATCATCATCGCATGTCTTGGAGAATCATTGCTAATAGGGCTGTTTGGTATTGCTATTGGTATAGCGGCTGGCTACATCCTTTCCACTAAGCTTATTAGATGGGTCTCTTCCAGTCTTACTTCTCTTTATCTTTTATCTAGTATTGAGCATATCTTTATTTCTCCCATCCAGTTTATTCTTGCAGTAGGAATGGGGCTATTAGCTGTAGGAGTCGCTTCCCTTTTCCCTTCGATGGAAGCTTCTAAAATTCCTCCTTCTCATGCCTTTTCTGTAGCTACTTTGGAAGAAAAAGTACATAGATTTGGATTTTTTTGGTTCGTAGGCGTTGGCCTCTCCCTGTTGCTTGCGTTTCTCTTGTCTTATTTTAGTTTTAAAGATAACCTTTCGGTTCTTAGTTTTGGAGCTGCGCTATTTACCATACTTTCTTTTGCTTTCCTCTCTCCTTTGGTTTGTCAACTCATCGTTCGGTTGTCGCAACCTAAGCATATTGTCTTGAAGCTGATCGTGTCGCATTTTAGTAGATCTTTGCATCGAAATGTTTTGACCGTTGCTGCTCTTCTTACTGCTCTTGCGATGGTCATCAGCGTTTCCATCATGATAAAAAGCTTTCGTTACACAGTTGATGGATGGTTAAAGCAAAGCGTTAGAGCCGATTTGTTTGTTACAACTGCAGCGAATCTGGTTAGTGGTATCCATCAATCTCTTTCAAAGGAGGCGGAAGCACTGATCGAAAAAGATAACCGAATAGAAACCGTGGACCGGTATTATGAATTTAGATCTGAATTTAGGAATTCTCCCATAAAAATTTCCTCGATTTCTTTTCCTGTGGCTGCAGAAAAAAACAATCTAGAGTTTAGAAGAGGAAACCCTAAAGAACTTTTTAGACAAGCAGCTGGATCCAATCGAATATTCATCAATGAAAGTTTGTCGAGAAAATTTGGTCTTAAAGAAGGAGATATGATAACTCTTAAGACAGGTTTAGGAATGATCAACTTTGAAATTTTTGGCGTTTTTAAGGATTTTACGACCGAATTTGGCCTTGTGCTGCTCGATCGACAAACCTTAATTAGATTTTGGAATATCAATAGCAGCAATAGTTTAGCTTTGTATTTGAAAAATCCAAAGGAAGCACAAGCAGTAAAAAAAGACTTAGATAAAAAGCTTCAAGTAGTTGGAGATTACATCGTGTATTCTAATGAGCAACTAAGAACTGAAATATTTCGGATCTTCGACCAAACTTTTTCTATCACCAATCTACTAAAGATTACCAGCTTACTGGTCTCGGCGGCGGGAATATTTTTTAATTTATTAATTCTTTCTTCCGAAAGAAGTCGAGAAATAGCAGTCATGCGTTCGATTGGTGCTTCTAAATCGATGGTTTTTACACTGGTAATTGGTGAATCTGGTCTTGTGGGCATGATTGCTGCTTTTCTTGGGGTCATAGCTGGATTTGCCCTAGCCGTTGTGTTGACTTATGTGATTAACAGGGCATTTTTTGGTTGGACTATCGACTGGTCAACTCCTTGGGCCATTATCTTCTGGTTACCTTTTGCCGTTCTTATCATTGCTATCATGGCTTCTCTTCTGCCTGCCTATCAGTTATCCAAGGACAACATTGCAAAAAATCTGAGGATGGAATAAATGTCTAGTTTTCAAAAATATTTTTTTCTTTTTTTCTTGCCTATTATAGCCTTCTGCTGCTCGGATTTTTGGAATCCAGGAGCCTTTCTATATGCCCAAGGAGAATGGAAAATAGTGGATCAACCATGGGCATGGGTTTTCCCAAGAGATCATGGAGCCCATCCCGAATTTAAAACAGAGTGGTGGTATTTTACTGGGAACCTCTATGGAGAAAACAGAGAGCCTTTTGGATTTCAATGGACATTATTCAGGCAAGGTATTTTTAGTTCTCCCCCCCAAAAAATAAGTAAGTGGGGGCTCAGAGATATTTATTTTGCTCATTTTGCTTTGAGTGATATTCGGAAAAAGAAGTTTTATGCTTATGAAAGAGCTGATCGAGGAGCTTTGGAACTTGCAGGCGTCCTAGAAGGAAGCATGGGTGGATGGATTAGAGGATGGGAACTGCGAACTATAGACAACACAAAAGATAAGTTTCATATCCATGCTAAGGAGGGCGAGATTGCCATTGATCTTAATCTAGAAGCTTGCAAACCTCCAGTTTTACATGGTGAAAATGGACTGAGTAAAAAAGCCGATCAAAAAGGATGTGCTTCCTATTACTATTCCTTTACTAGGCTCATGACCAATGGATCAATTCGGATCTCAAACAAAGAATGGCTTGTTCATGGGACGAGTTGGTTTGATCATGAATTTACTACAAATTCACTGGGAAATAACGAAGTGGGTTGGGATTGGTTTGCCATACAGCTGGATACGAATGAAGAACTTATGCTTTATTGTTTGCGGACAAAAGAAGGAGTTTTCGACTCGAATTCCGGAGGAACATGGGTAGGGAAAAATAATGTTCGAATTCTCAAAAAAGAAGATTTTAGCGTTGAGCGAACTGCTTTTTGGAAAAGTCCCCACACCAAAGCAACGTATCCAGCTAGTTGGAAGATTAAATTATTTGATCCTCCGATTGAAATTACAGTTACACCCAAAATGACTTCCCAAGAGCTTGTTCTGCACCAATTAGGTTTTCTTGCTTATTGGGAGGGAGCCGTAAGCGTTGAAGGAAAAAAAGAGGGCATGCCTGTCCATGGAGAAGGGTATGTCGAACTGACAGGATATGCTTCCCCCTTGCAAGAAGCTTTTGGTTATTCTTTACAAACCCAAACGGAGCCTCAATAAGATCTCGACTGCCCTTTAAAAATTGTCCTTTATAGATAAAAAGTCAGCCCACGGCTATTCAGTTTTTATGCAACATGAGGAACGGATATAGTGAAAAAAATCAGAGAGCCTTTTAATACCTATTCGCATATTTTTGGGGCCATACTTTCTGTCATAGGCGTTGAAGTTCTTTTCTTTAAAGATTTGCGCAACGCTATCAATCCACTGGATAATCTGATTTACGGACTCAGTTTGACCTTTATGTTTGTCTCCAGTAGCCTCTACCATTCTTTAGATATTACTTCTAAAATGCTTCCCTCCTTTAGAAAACTAGATCATTGTTCGATTTATATTCTCATTGCGGCTACTTATACTCCTGTTATTGTAAAAGCTGCCGATAAGGAATATAGGATTATGCTACTTGCCCTTATGTGGTCAATAGCGATAACTGGGATTCTTATTAAAATTTTTTTCCCCTATCCTTCTAGATGGTTATATACAGGATTTTATCTGGGAATGGGTTGGGTAGGGATTTTGTTTTTACCGAGAATCCATCTTTCAAAAGTTTCTTTAGATTATGCATTAAGTGGGGGAATAGTTTATACAATGGGTGCATTCAGTTACATTCTCAAATGGCCTCAAAGCCGGAATTTTAATTTCCATAATCTTTGGCATCTAATGGTTCTCCTCGGAAGCTTTTTTATGTATCTGATGGTCTACTCATTAGTTCCTTCATAACAGATGGCATTTTTTATAACCGGTGAAACATTGCCATATATGGGTGAAGGCATTGGAAAAAGATTCAGGTTCCGTTGCTAATTTGAAGTTGATCCAGGAAAAGGAATAAAAGTTACCTTCTGCAATTTCTTGAGGATTCAGTTGAAAGGGACCGTTTGAAAACCCTAAATAAACCCAAATAAATTCATTTCCTGTCTTAGTATCCGCAGATAATTTGAAAAGTTTAATTAATGGTTGATCAAGTTGTAAACCAAGTTCTTCAGTTAACTCCCTGTGAGCTGCCGTATCGTAATCTTCTCCCGAAAGCACATGACCACTGCAAGAGGAATCCCAACAATTAGGATTTACATCCTTCAGAGGAGATCTTTTTTGAAGAAAAACTTCATTGTTTTGATTCTGTAAAAGAATATGAACAGCACGGTGCTTAAGTTTTTTCAAATGCACATTCTGCCGAGTGTCTTTCCCAATGATCTTATCTTTGTCATCAACGATATCAAAATATTCTTCCATAGTAATAAATAGCTTCTTGATGCTGGAATTAAAACTGCTTAATAAATTTATTGAAATGAGCCCAAAAATCACTCACATAACCGAAAAAGATATTGAAATTCTAGCACAAAAACTTGGGAAAAACCAAAAAGAAAAGATAGCTTTAATCCATCTCCTCAAGCAAGAACCTGAGAAGATTGACCAGATTTTGGATTTTGAGTCCATAAAAAGATATATCCTTGAAGCTCCGAGTCCTATCCCCATATCTGCTCAACTCTATTTTCACTATTTAGGTAAACTTGCTTTGGGTAAAAGAGGATTGAAAAATCAAGAATTAATTTCCTATATTACAAAACTTCTTATGCGATTTTTGAAAATGGACTCGTTCGTCCCTTTCTCCCGACTAGGGAGTCGAAGAAATTTTCTGAGAATGTCTGATTTGCTTTTATCTTTGGAGAAAACGGCAGATTCCATGCAGGCCTATCAACTCCATCATTTTATCGCCGATTATTCTCTATTTGTTTGTGGGCTATTTAAAGAAAATATAGAACGATGCTGGAATGGATCGCCTGGCATGGAATTTTATGAAGGCCTTGGCATGAGGAGTTATGCCCTAGCGGCAAGTTATCCGGAAGCCCAAAAAAATAGCTTGCAAGGTATCTTTTCCTTTCTTTCTTCTGCCTTTAAAGAAGTGCGATTTGCTTTGAATGAAATTCAGGAGCAGTTTTTTCACTTTTCTGATATATCTCCTTAACCCTACGATTTATAGAAAGAGTTCCTTTTTTTTTCCTTAGTTCTCTTTGGATATTACCATGTGATTCCAAGGGAAGAACCTTTCTTGTTGTTGGAATTATGATTTTTTTGACATTCCCTCCATATGGACTTATCCGCAATTATCCCCTTGCTTCTTGTAGAGGCTTCCTGTTAAAGGGATAATCATGGGCTCAGACGGTGAGTATAGGGCTAAGGTTTTGTGGATTGGTGTATTTTTTGTTCTCCTCCTCATTGTAAACGGCTGTCGTTCTGTGCGAATATCTCCCCAGCAACCCAAGCTTTATGATGTTAATGTTTCTGTAAATGTAAAAAGCCCACCTATTCAGCAACCTTTTTATTCTTATCATTCCATTCAGGAAAGGAGAAGAATGAGAATGGGTGAAGTTCAAACATTGAAAAACAACAGAATGATCGGAGAAGGAAAAGACGGCTATCTTCACGTAGTGAAGAGCACCGAAGATGAAGAATACAGAAATTATATTCAAAAAATCGTTGACGAAGAGAATCGTGACAGACAAATCCTCTATAATTTAGAAGCAAAAAGAAGTGGCAAGGAGATATCACAAATAGAAAAAGAATATGGGCAAAAATGGCGATCTAGAGCCTTCAAGGGAGAAATGATTGAAGAGGAAGAAGGATGGAAGACAAAAACAGAAGACCTCTTCTAAAAACAACTCTTTGGTATGGAGATAAAAATAATTAATAATATTTGCGGTTAGGCAGAAGCTAGCTATGATAAGTTTCCAAATACTATGAAAACCGATGAGATGGGCATTTGGCTTTCTTTTTTTTTCTTGTTTTGTTATTTGAGCAATCTTGTTGCCCAAGAAAGCACCGATCAGGGAAAAAGTGTTTTGGATAAATGGTTGCAAAATCTCACCACGAAGTATGTAGTGGCTGAAGAGCCTTCGTTTTATAGAGAAAAAGAACAAAAGGAATTTATTCGTGGTCAGGAACTATTCAGCCGGAGTTGTATTGGTTGCCATCAACAAAGTGGACAAGGATTAGTCGGATCTTATCCCCCTCTTGTGGGACATGTGCTAAATATTGTCAACTCAAAAAATGGTAAAGAATATCTTATCGATGTCGTTCTCTATGGTCTTGAAGGTCCCATTCAAGTCGGTACTCAACAATACGACGGATCAATGCCTGGTTGGGGAAAAGCATTCGATGATCAACAGCTAGCTGATGTCCTCAACTATGTTTTATCTGCCTGGGGCAACAAAGAAAAACTGGCTTTCGATAAGTCATTCATTAGCCTGGATGATATCAAGAAAGAAAGAAAAAAAGTGTTGAGTCCTTCAGCGGTATTAGCTTTAAGGCCTCCCAACCTTTCTAGTTCCTACGTCAATAAGCCAGAAGAAGATCTCAAAGAGCTAATAAAAAATTATAATGCCTCCCATCCAGGGAAAGGAATTCATGCACAGTATTGGGAACCGATCCCAATTGAAATGTATTGGAATCCAAAAAACTTTTATCATCCGCCTCAAAGTATCAGAGGCGAAGTCAGTCGGTCAGATTGTTTGGCCTGCCATAAAACCGTAACCCCAGGAGTATTTCATGCTTGGGAAAAAAGTATACATGGAAATCTAGAGGCCATAAGAAAACTCTCTGATCAGGACCCTAAAGCTTATAAAAAGAAGGAACTAGCTGAGGTAGAAAAACAGCTTCACTCTCAAGGAATACTCAAAAATCATGAACAGCTTAAAGAGGTCTCTTGCATCGACTGTCATGGATCCATAGGCGCACAGAAAATACGCCATGATGTTGATCTTCATATGCCTGATAGACTGACATGTGGTAGTTGTCATGTGCGACAATTTGCTGAATCAGAATCGGAACGTAAACAAATGTGGCCTCATAATGAATGGCCTCAAGGTCATCCATCTCATGCCGTAGATTGGGAAGCAAATGTGAACTTGGCAGCTTGGGCAGCTATGCCCGAAAGAGCCGTAGCTCAAGGCTGCGATATGTGTCATTATCAACAGAATCGCTGTGATGGATGCCACACACGGCATAGTTTTTCAGCTGCAGAGGCCCGTAATCCTCTTTCATGTGCAACCTGTCATAATGGAGTTGACCATAATGAATTTGAAAATTATATGCTTTCAAAGCATGGGATCATTTTTCAGGCTCAAAGCAAGAATTGGAATTTTGATGTTCCTTTAAAAGATGCTATCTCCAAGGGTGGTTATACCGCTCCAACCTGTGCCAGTTGCCATTTCGAATATCATGGGGAGTATAGCCACAATCTGGTAAGAAAAGTCCGTTGGGCCTTTAATCCCACCCCTGAAATTGCCCAGGGGATTAAGGAAAAACAGCCTTGGTACCAACAAAAGAAAGAAGATTGGATAGCCACTTGTTCGGCTTGCCATTCTGCTAGGTTTGCAGGGGAATGGTTAGAGACAGCCGATCAGGCGATCTTCGATGGATTGAAAGTTCAGGAAGAAGCAAAAAAAGTTATCGAAGCTCTTTATAAGGATGGACTGTTGGTTGGACAAAAAACGAACCGTCCTGCCCCTCCCCCTCCAGAAAAGGACGCTCCTGGTGCTTTTTTCCAGCTTTTTTGGGCTAAGGGAAACAATCCAAGTCATGTTGAACGAGTGTATGCTAATATGTGGGAACATGACATGATTCAACACTATAAGGGAGTCATGCATGCCAATCCCGGAGGTTTTACTTATTCGGCAGGTTGGGGAGTGTTGCTTGAAAGATATACGGAGATTATGGATGAAAATACAAGGTTAAGAAATAAACCCCATGAATCTGAGTTTTCAACAGGAGATCATTCCTCTCTTTTATCTGGTAAAGTAAAACTCCTTTTTGGTATTATTGGATCGAGTGCTGGGGCTATCCTTTTAAGTTCATCTTTTGGGAAAAGCTTAGGGAATAAAAGGAAAAAAGAGTAATTATAAATTTTATTTTTTTTGATTCGAGAAAATTGTCTACAGAAGAAGCCAAAAATTTTTTTCTAAAAAAAAAGGGACCAGTTTTTTTGGGATTGATCCTCTTTGCTAGTGGTATTGTGTTAATTCTCCAAAGCTTTTGGAGCAATCACGAAAAAAAGCGTGAACCCTTGATTAAAATTGAAACGAAGGACTCCCAATTTTTATCCTTGCCTACATTTTTCCCAGTCCAAAAATATTGGCATTATACTTTTGGAAATAAAGGCCATTTTTGGATCGCACAATATCTTGACTCGCAAAATACGAACTGTTTTGCTAGGGTTTTCCCTCCAAAACCAATTGGTTCGGAAATAGACGATGTGCTCAATCGAATATGGATAGAGGCAATGCGATCGGTTAACGCCCATGCTCCATCCAATGCCCTTTTCATAGGGTGGTGGGATCTCTCACAAAGGTTAAAACTCTTTACAGGAAAAGAAATATGGATTGAAAGCTATGATGCGACAGTAATCCCAAAAGATGGATTGAAGTGGCTTGAAGAAATGTTTGGAGCTCCAAAAGAAACAAATCGATTGAGCATTTTAGCAAAATCCTATGCTGCCAATGCTTTGGAAGGATTGGAAATTTTGAAAAAAGCCTTACCAGCGGGTCGTCCCCTATATCTAGGCATCACTACAGAAGATATTTCTAATCTGGCTTTGGCTTTTGGCCAATCCCCTCAATCAATGGGATACGATTGGCGGGTTTTTCCAAGGGCCGGAACAGACATTCATGGATTAATTCCTATGGTTATGAAATGGGTCAATGAGAAGGAATCTGCTGGATATATGCTCCAAGAACTACCTTCGCATGACATATTGGTTTGGAGGGCGGACAAAAAAGCTAAAGAAACCTTACTTGGAAGACTTTTGCCTTTAACTACCTCCATTGCCAACCCCCTTCCTGGAGTAAAACTTCTGTATCAATCTCCATGGGGAGGCTATCTACAATTTTATGCATTGGAATAGCCTAAGGCCGGCCTCTATTGTTGATTCACCAATCGATTTTGAGCCCGCAGCGTTATAGGGTGAGCGTTTGATAGAAAGTTTACTGGACTTTTCTCCTAGGATTCCATTCTTCGGGGATGTGAGCAAATCGAGAAGGAGGGCCCGGCTTCCTTGTTAAAGGTTTTGCTGGACCAATGGGTTCGATCATTTCCGGAACAAATACTTCTAGTAACTCATTTGTATGCGGATCATACACTTTATAATCGGCAATGTAGCCTTTCATCCGATATTCGAAATTATCATCGGCAGTCTTTTTTTTAAGCTTTCTCCAAGGAGCGACAATGCCACCAGGCGTTTCTTTTAGAGCGATCCAATGAGCCTCTTTCCAGTCTTCGTTTGGTTTTTTAACCCAACCCCATCCGCTCCCATGCTTGTCAACAGCTCTATGCCCTATATAGTCTTCAACAATAATGCCAGGAGGCGGTTTTAAAGGCTCTTTTGCGTATTGTGCTGGAGGAAAGATCAGTTTTTCTTTTTCACGGTTTGAGTTTGTTCCATTGACATTGGGCTGTTGTTCTTCTTGATAACCAGGAGGAGAAGGGATTGGAAGATGTGGTATTTGTGGTTCGGCGGTCTCTTCTCCATAAAAGGGGGCCTTAATCAAAAAGAAAAACAGACTAAAAAATAAAAAGGCTAGGAGTCTTCTCATTGGGTCCATCGACCGGTTTTTGACAAAAAAGGCAAACTAGCACTTGTATAATCTGTTTTGCCCACGGCACCCACCATTGGTATGCCAAACCTTTTTTTCCATCTTTGAGAAAAAAATTCTCCAGAATGACAGCCCCAGCTTTTTATAGTCGCTTTTTTTGTAAAAATTTTCTTTTCAATTAAAGACAATTCTTTCTCATGAAGGAATTCTTGAGAAAGATTATCAAATTGCGAACTATAATCGAACATAAAACAAGCTTTGTTAGAATGCCCAAAATAATCAAAATTTCCAATCGGTTCACGTTTTCTGTCTTTCCCAAAATTCAGATAATTTACAAGTTCCTCTTTTGTATCAAACCAAAACAGTTGCACTCCAAGAGCATCAGCTTGAGCTATAATCTGTGAAAGAATATCAAGTTTTTCTTCTTGAGCCCTTCTCAGATAGGCGGGACGAAAAACAAGCCAGCTAATTTCTACGTTCTTAGGTTGGGATAATTGGAGTTGCTCAATGCGTGCGACAGAGGCTCGAATAAAATTCCCCCAGTACTTGTCATGAGAATCTGCTTTACCATGCTCAAAAAAACGTAAAGCAGGTCCACCGCTGACGACAATCCATTCTTCGGGTTTGTCTTCATTGGAGCCACCATAGGCATTAGGAAAAAGCAAAAAGAAAGCATAACTGCCAGCCATGAACAAAAAGCCCAATCTCAGTAGATGATTCAAGCAGCTGATTATTAGCTTTTGTACCCTCTGCCCTACCATCTTAACACACAACCTTATTTTTCCTCGGATGAATCTATTAATTCTTTTGGAATTAAATGTCCAAGCTTATCTACTTTTGTTCGAAGGTAATTTCTGTTATGATCATTGGCTTTGACATGCAAGGGGATTCTTTCCACAATTTCTAGTCCAAAACCTTCCAAACCGATTCGTTTGACTGGATTGTTTGTCAAAAGTCGAATTCTATGAATTCCCAAAGAACGCAAAATCTGACAACCAATGCCATAATCTCTATTGTCGGCAGCAAATGCCAAAGCCAAATTGGCCTCTACAGTATCCATTCCGGCATCTTGAAGCCTATAAGCCTTAAGTTTATTTAAAAGTCCGATTCCCCTCCCCTCTTGCTTTAAGTAGACAATCGCCCCTTTACCTTCTTTTTCTATCGCTGCCATCGCCATTTCCAGTTGCTGCCTGCAGTCACATCGTAAAGAATGGAAAATTTCTCCAGTCAGGCACTGTGAATGAACTCTAACCAAAACGGGTTCTTGGGGATCCCATTTTCCTTTGATTAAGGCCAAATGCTCTTCATTCGTTAGAACGTTTCTAAAAGCTAACAGTTGAAAGTCGCCAAATTCCGTGGGGAGATTCACGGAAATGACTTTTTCTACAAGCGATTCTGTTTGGGTACGATAGGCTATGAGGTCTTTGATCGTAATTAAAGGCAAGTTATAAGTTCTAGCGATTTTTTTTAAGTCTTCTAGCCTGGCCATCGTGCCATCATCCTTCATAATTTCAACAAGAACGCCAGCAGGGTTTAAACCACTGAGTCTGGCTAAATCGACTGCAGCTTCAGTATGGCCTGCGCGCATCAAGACTCCCCCCGGAGAAGAACGCAGTGGAAAAATATGTCCTGGCCTTCTGAAATCTGTAGACAGAGAGTGGGGATGCGATAAAGCTCGAATCGTTTTTGCTCTGTCATCGGCCGAAATACCGGTCGTCGTTCCTTTTATATAATCGACTGATATCGTAAAAGGAGTGCCATAGAGGGCAGTGTTATCTTTAGGTTGCACCATTAAAGGCAAGTTGAGTCTATCGGCTTGCTCTTGTGTTATAGCCACACAAATAAGGCCACGGCCGACTTTTGTCATGAAATTAACCATTTCTGCATGACAAAGCTCAGCAGCTCCAATAAAATCGCCTTCGTTTTCTCTATCTTCATCATCGACTACGATGACCAATTTGCCTTGTCTGATGTTTTCCAAAGCTTCTGGAATGGAGCTAAGGTTGTTATGATATTCTGACATCTTTTGAGAGTAGATAAAATAATTTTATAGACTACACAAAGTAAAAATATTTTGTTGTTTTCAACTTTTTATTTGATGTTTGAAATGTCAAATATAAATTTTCTTTCCTCTTTGTTGCCAAGATAAGAAAGAATTGGCTTTGTATCAAGATGCATTCTCCTATTCACTAAAGGCAATAGGCTCGTAGTTAACTCCCCTAAGCTCTTGACTGTGGTCAAAGAAACCCCCCATCCTTTCCAGTGTGATAGGGCGTGAGAGCTCTTTTCTCTCTAGAACACTTTGCCCCTCCTCTATAAAAAGAGAAGAAGAGGATTATAATTTTTGTTTTACTATTCACTCTCAATTACTATCTTTTTACTATCATGATCAATCGAAGTGGTCTAAGGATTTTTCTTATCATTTTATGCATAATTCTTCCCTCAACCCTCCTAGGGAAAGAACTGAATCAATTTTCTCAAATAGCCATTCAGCATGGAGGAAGAAAAAAGCCTTTAACAGTTTTTGCGCGTGAAATTTTACTTTCTCTTAGTGGCAGAGACTCAATTAAAACTCTTGAAGGGGAAAAAGTAGGCAGTACCGATTTTGTTTTATCCTTGTGGTTTCATCCTGAAGGCTGGGAAAGACAGCCCGTTATCCTTGTAGACAATCCCTTGTTAAGAAAAGATATTGGAATAGATCCAGCAAAAAAACTCTTCTCTTTTCAACAGCTTAAAGAAAACAATCTTTTCAAAGACTTTGTAGTGAAACATCTTCATAGGCCTGAAGCCGAAGGTTCCTCATTGAATTCAGAAGAAAAAGAGGCGATGGCTGTATCCGGCAGATTGAAATTATTTGAGGAGTTGTATTCAGGAGAAATTTTCCATGTTATCCCCAATCCTTTGGATCCAAATAAAAAATGGGTTACTATAGAAAATGCAACTCAGTATTATCCTCAAGGACTTTCCGAATCACTCCTTGTCATCTTCGATTCCATGAAAAGAGCCTATCTTCAAGGAAATTTTAGTAAAGCCCAAGAAGAAGCTTCTTTTTTTTCTAAACAACTTAAGGATTATGCTCCTAGGGTATATCCTCCTAATGATTCTCTTCTTTTCGAACATGCTTATACGGTTTTGAATCCCTGGAAATGGACGTTGATTTGCTATGGGATAGCCTCTCTTATTTTTCTTTTATCTCGAGGCTGGCAGCCAGAATTAGGATATAGAATTGGCTGGGGATTTGCCGTCTTCGGTTTCTTGTTTCATGTATATGGGTTTGTCTGCAGAATCCTCATTGCAGGTCGTCCACCCGTGAGCAATATGTATGAATCGGTTGTATGGGTTTCTTTTGGAGTGATGTTCTTTGCTCTTGTTTTTGAAACAATTTATCATTCCAGATTCTTTCTCATGGCTGCCTGTCCTTTTGCAGCAATCTGCATGATGCTTGTGGATTCTCAGCCTTTAATCTTTGATCCCACTATCCAACCCCTTGTTCCTGTTTTAAGGAATAATTTTTGGCTTACTATCCATGTGTTAACAATCACTTTAAGCTATGCAGCTTTTGCTCTTGCTCTTGGATTAAGTCATATTTATTTGTGGAATACCTCTAAAAATGCAGCCATGGGAGGATTCCAAAAAGGGCTATTAGCAAAATATATTTACAGGTCTCTTCAAATAGGCGTTTTTTTGTTGGCTGCTGGAACAATATTAGGAGGCGTCTGGGCCAATTATTCTTGGGGGAGATTCTGGGATTGGGATCCAAAAGAAACCTGGGCCTTAATTACTCTTCTTTGTTACTTAGCCGTACTACATGGTCGGATTGCCCATTGGTGGGGAGAGTTTGGACTGGCGGTAGGCTCTGTCCTTTGCTTCCTTAGCGTGTTGATGGCATGGTATGGAGTGAATTTTGTTCTGGGCAAGGGTTTGCATAGCTATGGGTTTGGTAGCGGAGGGCTAGGCTATGTCCTGCTCTACGTCTTTCTTGAAATCAGTTTTGTTGCTTACTGTTTGTTGAAATATCGATTGAGGAAAAAAGAACAACAAAATCCTCCCCCTTCTCCCATCCAGGTTTGAATACTCTCTTCAATTAGAGAACCTATCAGACTGAATTTATTTTTTTATTTTTACCATCCATCGCCGTAATGCCCCTGCCTTCAGGCATGGGGATATAAGGCGATAAATTATAGCTATGTGTAGTATAATTATGTATGAACAGAAAAGAACAATTGAAATCCAATAAAAAT
>NZ_LXQB01000068.1 GCF_004421185.1 Methylacidiphilum sp. Yel
GGTGCCCCAGGCTTTAGTGCAGCACGTTTTATGAATTATGATTACATCGTGCCGCAGCTTCCATTTTGGATCCAAGGAAGCCTTACTATTTTTTTCTAAGCTCTAATCTCAATCTTTTATCTGTCTAACATTAGAAAAAACAGGGTTCGTCTGAAAATATATTGATTGGATATAATAAATGGGAATAATGATTGATTGTTGCCAAAGAAAATATATTTTTTTGCTTCCTCTTTTGTTTTTCTCTTTTTTCTTCTTTGAAAATTCAAAATCCCAATCTGACCCTATCTCGAACTATTCTAATTTCGATATCGATCAGACTGAACATGTGAAAGACCAACAAACCACTCCCTCTTCTCCATCCACCTCAACTTCTCAAACGATCCCACAAGAACAATCCTCTATTTTGCCTTCTGTTATAGAACCTTCTTCTCCCCCCGCAATGGTGCTTGCTCCAGTTACCGTGACGGCGCAAGAAGAACTTCCTGAAGAAGAAAATATAGTCTTAACAAACAAACAATCTGAAGTTCTTGGCCCAGCAATGAAAATTATCGATATACCCAGAACGATACAATCCATTAGCCGACAGGAATTAAACACAATAAATGCGCAATCAACCAATGACCTCGCTGCTTTTATCCCCGGAGTTAATCCTTCTCAAATAACAGGTAGTCCGGCTGGAGAGCCCATTGTTAGGGGGTTGCCCGCAACTGTCTATAGAAATGGGATGCTCGTTGGTTTTAGTCAGTCTGCCCAATATGGGCCGCTCATGAATATGAATGCCTATGATAATTTGGATGTGGTCACAGGACCCGTAAGCATCGTCTTTGGCCCCCAAGAATTAGCAGGTGGATTTGCCAACGAAGTAACCAAACAACCCTATTTTGATAAATTTAGGGGCAGTGCTGATTATACAGTGGGGATGTATCAGACTAATTTTTGGAACATCGATTTAGGCGGCCCCATCCTTAGTGACAAACTTGCTTACCGGTTCGATTATTTCGGTCAGGATGGCTATGGCCCCTACAACTATTATGATGGAGCTTATCTTAATAGAGAATGCTGGTATTTAGCTTTAAGTGCAAAGCCTTACGAAAATTTATCTATCGATTTCAATACCGAACTAGATGATAACCATCTGAACACGGTTGCTGGAATCAACCGTCCAGATCAAGCACTTATTAATAATAGACTCTATCAAACAGGAAGTCTTTTAGGCTGGTATGGACCTACTGGAATACTTCATCAAGGCCTAGGAACAGCTCCCCCTGGAGCTGGTTATGCTGTATCTTGGGGGCCTCTGGTAGAGATTAGTCCTCGAAGCAACCTTTTTGAGAACCCAGAAGATGGAGATAGACAACTTTATTATGTAGCACAATGCATAGAAACTTTAAAAATAAATGACAATCTTTCAATTGTTAACAATTCTCTTTTTGAATTTTATAATTCGTTTATTGATCAAGCGATCCCATCGGATTTTTGGGGAGTCCTCCCTACTGGATACGATTTTGATAATCGGTTAGAATGGCGATATTCTTTTGATCTCTTGCCTAAAGGTCAAACGGCTCAATCGTATCCTCAAGAAGAGCAAGAAGCCCTTTCTTCTTCCTCTCTTACTTTCCACAACCAAATTGACGGAGGTATCGAATTTCGCTTTTTTTCTGACACAGAATATGCAGGCGTATGGCACCAACCAGTCAATATCTGGAATTTGACTCAACCGCTGACTTACAACAATTTCACTCCCATCGTCCCTTTTACGGCGGCCATCAGCCCAATCTACCAAAATCCTTATCTTACCGACATTCCAATTCCTGGATATCCAGGAATGTACTATAATGTTTTTAACTATCTCTCCACAGCTGACACCTTTTCTACCCTTTCCCCGTT
>NZ_LXQB01000069.1 GCF_004421185.1 Methylacidiphilum sp. Yel
ATATTTTTATTGGATTTCAATTGTTCTTTTCTGTTCATACATAATTATACTACACATAGCTATAATTTATCGCCTTATATCCCCATGCCTGAAGGCAGGGGCATTACGGCGATGGATGGTAAGCCGCCAGCCTTGGCTTGATAACTGTGTCCTAGAATACATTCTCCACGAGCAAGGAGGTGAAGAAGAGAAGGGGTAAGGAAAGGCTCGAATTGCTTAAAACAAAGGAGGTTGGATGCAATTGAATAGGCCCGTCGTAGAGAAAAAATTTATAAACTATAGGTCATGATCGCATCGCTTCAAAATATATAGTGGCCGATGTCTGCACCGACCTGATCGGACATATTACCTTTGGTTGATGTTGGTCGGTACCAATCTAATAGGGGGACATTCTGAAGAAAAGAGCGATTGACTTCTAAAAAACCCTTTGAGAAACCACCCCTTTTCATTAGCCCGATAATACAACCACAAACAACTAGCCGGTTCCATTTGAAAAAAGGGTGAGACCTTACTTTTTACTAGGAGCCTGACAGCAAGTTTTGAAAGGGTAGGTTCATGCCCAATAATAATGGAATCTTCTTCAATTTTTTTTATTTCTTTGAGCAGATCAGAAATTGAATCTCCAGGTAAAAGGCCTTTCAAAAGCTGTAATTTGATTCGCCTTGAGAGCGCTTTTGCAACAATTTCTGCTGTCTGTCTGCTTCTATCCTTTGGTGAATGGAAAATTTTTTTAGGATTGATGCCAGCGAATTTCAAAAACTTACCAAGCTGCAAGGCTACTTCCATGCCTCTAGCAGTCAAGGGACGATCTGGATCCAGTTCTTTCGGAATCGCTTCTGCATTTTGTATAAGTACTAGATCCATATCATTAACTCTCATAAATGATAATTTTTTTATTGACCTTTTGAAAGATTTTTCTTTTGGGAGCTTTTTGCTGATATTTCTTTTCTTTGCTGGGCAGAACCAGCTCTATCCATCAACACATCTTAAGGTGTAGCATACCATTTCTGCCTTAGAGAAAAGATTCTCTATACTTTTCTACTTTCTTTCTAACCGGTTCTTTGTTTTATTTTCCTTTCTATGGATAGTCAGCCTACCACTGAAATTCCATGGAAGCCTCGACATAATCCTTGGATAATCGCTCTTTCGGTGATGCTTGCCACATTTATGGAAGTCCTGGACACCACCATTCTCAATGTTGCTCTTCCTTATATAGCAGGTGGACTTTCTGCCAGCAATTCTCAAGCCACATGGGTTCTTACTAGCTATCTTGTATCCAATGCTGTTGTTTTGCCAATGACAGACTGGCTTGGAAAGACTTTCGGAAGGAAAAGATTGCTTCTGACCTGCATTTCACTTTTCACAATCAGTTCGGTTCTGTGTGGTGGGGCTCCCAACCTTGGAGCTCTAATTTTTGCTAGAGTTCTGCAAGGAGCCGGTGGTGGAGGACTTCAGCCCATTTCTCAAGCAATATTATTGGAGAGTTTCCCTCCGGAAAAAAGAGGTCAGGCCATGGGATTGTTTGCTCTTGGAGTTGTGGTTGCTCCTATATTAGGGCCAGTCTTCGGAGGATGGCTTACGGATAACCTAAATTGGCGCTGGTGTTTTTTTATTAATTTACCAGTGGGAATTCTAGCTATTGTTGCTTCATACTTTACTGTCGAAGATCCTCCATACTTGAGAAGGAATTCAGAAAAAAAGATAGACATCCTTGGTTTTTCTTTTCTTTGCCTTTGGCTTGGCTGTCTTCAAGTCCTTCTTGATAAGGGTCAAGAAGATAATTGGTTTGATGCCATCTGGTTAAGATGGATGGGGGGGCTTTCTCTTTTTGGAATGATCTGTCTTATTTTTCGTGAGCTCAAAACGCCTAATCCGCTTGTCGATTTAAGAATTTTTAAAGACAAAAATTTTACTGTGGCCGTCTTCGAAGTATTCATTGTCGGGGTAGTTCTCTATGCGACTCTTTCAGGTTTACCTCTCTTTTTGCAAACCCTCATTTCCTATACGGCTTATCAGAGTGGGCTAGCAATCAGTCCTAGGGGCATTGGTGCCGTGGCTGGAGCAATGATAGCCGGCAGATTACTTGGTCTATTAAGTGGTAGACTAATTGTAGCTTTAGGATTTATATTCTTGGCTATATCCTCTTTTCAAATCGGTTTTTTTAACTTAGAAATAGCCAAACTAAATATCATCATTCCAAACATCATCAATGGTATTGGAGCTCCTTTCGTATTTATCCCTTTGACGACAGCAGCTGTTATTACTCTCAAGCAAGAACAGATTGGAGCTGCTACTGGCCTATTCAACCTTTTTCGAAACATTGGAGGTAGTATTGGTACCTCTATGGTTCAAACCTTTATCCAAAGACTTGCTCAAGCCCATCAAACTATCCTAGTTGGGTATTACACACCAGACAATCTCAATTACTTATCAAGGTTTTCAGGGATCGAAAGCTATTTAGGTATGCACAGTGGTTCGGTTCCAGCTGCTTCCCAAGCCCTAAAAGTTTTGTATTCTACTCTAACCAATCAGGCAAATCTTCTTGCCTACATGGAAATTTTTCAGGTAATGGGATGGATCTGTGTCTTTTCCATTCCTTTGGCTTTTCTTCTAGCCAAAGATACAAAAAAAACTGGACCTATAGCTATGCATTAACAAATTGAACTCCAAAAACTATATCGATATTTTCTTGATTGGTTTTATTTTTCTGCTTTGCTAAGGAATAGGATGGCTAACACATTCATACGCAAAGTACTCGCAAGGCAAGTCCTTGACTCAAGGGGAAATCCAACAGTAGAAGCTGAAATTCATTTAGAAAGTGGGGTCTGTGCTAGAGCGATTGTTCCCTCTGGAGCAAGTACAGGGAGTAACGAAGCCCTGGAATTAAGAGATGGCAACAAGGAACGGTATGGGGGCAAAGAAGTTTCTAAAGCCATTAGGAATATAACAAAAACAATAGCTCCTGAGCTTATAGGAAAAGATGCAGCTAACCAAGCGGAAATTGATCGGATATTGATTGATCTGGACGGCTCGAAAAACAAATCTGTCTTAGGAGCCAATGCAATTTTAGCGGTTTCTCTTTGTGTGGCACGAGCAGCAGCCATGGCCGAAGGCATTCCACTGTATAGGCATCTTGGAGGCTCACAAGCCATCACTCTTCCCATTCCTTTTGCCAATGTTATCAATGGTGGGGTTCATTCGGATGCGCCTCTTGATTTTCAAGAATTTATGATTGTGCCTAAAGGCGCTCCCTCATTCAAAGAAGGGCTCAGGTATGGAGTAGAAATTTTTCATACCTTAAAAACTCTTCTCCAAGACAAAAAATTGGGAACAGGCATAGGAGATGAAGGGGGATTTGCCCCAGTTATTTCTTCTGCTGATCAAGCTTTCGATTTGCTTATCGAAGCAACAGAAAAGGCCGGGTATATTCCAGGAAAAGATGTTTTTTATGCCATGGATGCTGCGGCAACCGAACTTTTTGAAGAAAGCTCTAAAATTTACGTATTCAAAAAGTCTCAACATATAAAGTTGCCAGCTTCGCATCTTATTGAACTGTACCGAGAGCTTGCTAAAAAGTATCCTCTTGTGTCAATCGAAGATGGGATGGCTGAAAGCGATTGGGATGGCTGGAAACAGCTTACCCAACAGCTTGGAAGTTCCCTTCAGCTGGTCGGAGACGATTTGTTTGTTACCAACAAGGAATTTCTTGAGCATGGAATTAAAGAAAAAGTGGCCAATGCTATTCTTATTAAAGTAAATCAGGTGGGGACCCTGACAGAAACCTTTCATACAGTAGAAACGGCTAAGAGGCATGGATACAAAGTCATGGTCAGTCATAGATCTGGAGAAAGTGAAGATCCTTTCATTGCCGATCTTTCAGTTGCCTTAAATGCAGGGCAAATTAAAACAGGATCTTTTTGTCGGTCAGATCGGTTATGTAAATATAACCAACTGCTTCGAATTGAAGAAGAGTTAGGAGAAAGTGCTATTTATGGAATTTAGCTAAGTGGAGAGGCTATAAAGTGATTAAATTCAAATCTTTGAACTTTTGGATCTATTTTATCCAATCGACAAAGCTCCTTATTTTTTTGGGCTTGTTTGCGCTCCTCTTAAGTGTCTTTATTCCGATTATTCGCAAGATCGACCAGTTAGAAAAGAAAAAAGAGCTTCTTGCCAAAGAATACGCAGAGGCTGAATTAAAAAATAAAGAATTAAGTTGTAAGCTATATCTTCTGAAGCATGATCCAAGTTTTATCGAACGGATCGCTCGTGACCGTTTAAACATGGGGAAACCAGGTGAAATTATATTCCGGTTTTATCCTTACGGCTATGTTCCATTGAATAAAAAAAGCGTTAACAAACTGGAAAATCAAGAACCAGTAGAAAAGAAACCCTAAACTAGTTCATAAAATATAAAGCAATACTGTCAGCGACCAGCAGACCACGCGGCGTCAGCACAAACCGATCTCCTACGGTCCTTCCTAGCCCTTCAAAAACAAGCCACTGAATGATTTCCCTTTCTTTTTGGTCAAAATGGCTTATAGCCACTCCTTGATCGGTTCGAAGGCCCAAAAAGATTTTTTCCTTATTCTTAGATTCTTCATCCAATGACTCCATCTCGGCTATGGCAAGCCGCCCTTCCTTTACCGCCTGGACATAAAGGGAGTGATCAGCAACATTTTTCCATCTTTTGGTTCCTACAGTCGAACAGGCGCTAGGACCAATACCTAAATAATCTTTGCCTTGCCAGTAAGCTTGATTGTGAAGGGATTTATATCCAGGGAGAGCAAAGTTGGAGATCTCATAATGGATAAAACCATGCTTGGTTAATAAATCAGTAGCTTCATAGATCATTTCAATCTCTTTTTGTTCATCACAACGAAATTTCCCTTCTTGTAAAGCTTTGAAAAATGGCGTGTTTTCCTCGTAGGTTAAACAATAAAGCGAAAGATGGCTGGGAGCTAAATCCAGAGCCATTTGTAAAGATTGCTTTAAAGATTGTAGATCCTGCCCTGGAATGCCAAAGATGAAATCCAAATTGATATTTTCAATCCCTGCTTTTCTAAGAAGATGAACCGAGTCGGCCACATCCTTAGGCTTATGTCTTCTCCCAAGAATCAACAGGTCTTGTTCGTTCATTGATTGGGCTCCTATGCTCACTCGGTTAACACCAGCCTCTTTCCATTCAGCTGCTTTTTGCTCTGAAATGGTCCTTGGATTGGCTTCAATCGTTAGCTCTTGAAGGTTTTCCTTACTAAGAATAGAGAGAAGCTGTGTGATTTCTTCTGATTTGGCTAAAGAGGGGGTGCCCCCACCTATATACACCGTTTTTGGATCCAAAGAATAATAGCCTTTTAAAATTTCCACCTCCCTAATTAAAGCTTCTGTCAAAAGCGCTATGTCTTTTCTTTTCCCTATTGTTACATAAAATCCACAATAAGGACAAATGGTGGCACAGAAAGGGAAATGGAAATAAAGATGTTCAATACGCATAAAAGTGCTACAATAATCAGGCTTTGGTTCGATAAGATAAAATACAGTATCTTCAGATAACGTGGATTAAAAGTGCAAAACTCCTCTTAATCTCATGATGGCAAACAGAAAGATCGAAGAGCCGATCGACTGGTCAGTCATTATTGTTACTTTCCAGAGTCAAAAAGTTATAAAAAATTGTCTTGAGTCTTTATTCTACCAAAGAGGCGTGCGTAGCGAAATCTTTGTCGTAGACAATAATTCAACAGACGGCACAAAAGAAATCCTCGAAGCTTTCTCTACTAAGATTTTTTTTATCGAGAATCCCAGTAATGAGGGTTTTGCTAAAGCCGCCAACAAAGCTCTGTCCCGAGCGAAAGGCCGATTTGTTTTATTTCTTAATCCAGATGTTGTGATTAAAAATCCTTATTTCTTAGAAAAAATAGCTGCGTTATTCGATGAAATAAAAACGGTTGGAGCCATTGGTCCCTCGTTATATTATCCTGATGGGCAGATTCAGCCGACTACCAGTTTGCAATATCCCAATCAAAAATGGACACTTGGATCTATCCCAAAATATCCTGGGAATATTGCCGCATTGTTAGGAGCTTGCCTAGCCATCCGCAAAGAGATACTCGATCAAATTGGCGGTTTTGACGAAGACTATTTCCTTTATGGAGAGGATCAAGATATTTGTTTGCGCATCCGTAAGCTTGGGTTTAGTCTTGCCTACAGTCCCCAAATTCAAGCGTATCATATTGGAGGGCATAGCAGCGAGAACCTTTCTTACAAACTTCTATGGGAAAGAAAATTACAAGCCGAATATATTTTCTACAAAAAGCACTATCCTCAACAAGCTATCGATCTAATCGCCTTTTCTCAGCTGATCAAAAGCAATTGGCAACTCTTTCTCCTCTTCTTTTTTGGAAGCTCTCTCTTGCCAAAAAGCCGTCTTCATGAAAAAATCTGCAAATACAAGGCAATTCGTTCTCAGGCTTTTGCCCATCTTTTCCATCGATTCAACCAACAAAGACAACCATGATGACTCAGGATTTTAAGAAAGATTTTTTCTTTCTGCTCTCCCTTTTCGATGCACAAAAAGCTTTTGCTTTTAGTCGGTATAACGATGGAGAAGCCCTCATTTTGTCTAATCAGAAAGTTGGTTGTAAAGGAGAATGGGAATATAATCCCAAAAAGCATCTCTCTTTTAGAGCTGATTTAAGAAAATCTCTCCAAGCAACCGATCCTAGATTCTTTTATGGAGTACCATCTTGGGATACAAGTCCAGAGATGCATCAAAGAGTTTTGCGTTATATTAAAGCTCCCCTTTCTCAAATCACTTTTGCCGCACTTTTTGCTAATGCAAATCATGATCTTTTTCTCAAAGAATTCCATCCCCGAATCAAAAACTGGCCTAATGAAATCTTTTTTATAGGGAACTCCAAACTGAACCCCCAATCGATCCGCAATGTCACAGGAGCAAAAGAAATTCTACCAATCTATGGCAACTGCATCCTGTTTTGGGACAAAAACAAAAACAAAATTTTAGCTCAATTAGATTGGATGGCAACAAGATCAGATCATTCCCTATTTCTTATAGCAGCAGGCCCTTTAGGCAAGATATTGATTCATGCTCTTTGGGAAATTTCTCCAAATAATACCTATTTGGACATCGGTTCAGCTCTTGACCCACTCCTTTTTGGAAAAAATACCAGAGCCTATCATAAAGATGCCCAAAACCGATCGTTAGTTCTCCAATGGGCTCCCACAGGAGAATCTAACTAAATGGAAAAATTCATCAAAGACGTTTAGCAACGACTCTTTGGGAAAGAAGCAAAGGAGAACTAGTAGATATCTGCCACTTGGAGCTTTCTAGATGTAATGCCTGAATGAACTCTTGATCGTAAAAACCCGCTTGAACCGCACGACAAACCACTGGATAAGCCGATCGAATCAATCCAATTTTATGTAAAACCCAAAGCTCAAACCTTTGGAAATAAGAGCGATAAGGCTCCGAAAAAACTAAGAGGAATGCATTGCTACTTTGTATTTTTTCACCAATCCTCTGTATTTTCGATTCATCAAAAGCATAAAAGAACCAATTGGCTATAATAAAAGAGTATCTTTCCCAAACTTCAAATTCGAGAATTTCCGTTTGAACCCATTTCCAAGGAAGTGGCCATTTTATAGGACGAGGCATGCTATCAATCCCAGTAATGTCGATCTTTTCCCGAAGCGATTTATCAGAATAAAGAAATCTGCCTAAATATCCATCCGAATCGCCTAATAAAAGACCAGAAGAAAATTGGTGAATATTTTTTTTTAAAACTCTTGCAAACCAATGATAAGTCCCCATGGACGCGTGCAGTCGAGAGAGCTCATTTGCTTTTTGAGAAGCAATTTGTAGCTGTCTTGATTGAATTGGCGAATTTTCAGTAATGAGAATCCTTCCCATTGTTATTTTTTTTTACATTTCTTATGAAATAAACTTATTTTTAAAAGGGAAACAAAAAGAAAAACTTACTTTTGTTCATTGCCCCTTTTTTTCCACACTAATGTGATTACCACTATGAACATCGATAAGCAACCTACCACTTCGTACCGGTGGGAAACTTTTTCCCACATGGCAGACATCGGCATTAGGGGCTTTGGCAATAGTCCAGAAGAAGCCCTTATAGCCGTATCTCTGGCATTGATTTCCGTCATAACCGATCCCCAAAAAGTCAGTCCCACAAGCTCTGTCAGTATAACCTGTCAGGACGATAGTTATGACTTGCTCCTCTATGATTGGTTAAATTGTCTGATATTTAAAATTGCTACAGAAAACATGCTTTTTTCTGCATTCGAAGTTGAATTGCGCTTACCATTTTTACGAGGAACGGCTTGGGGAGAAATCATAGATAGAGAAAAACACACTCCAGCAGTGGAGGTCAAAGGAGCAACTTTTACTGAGCTTTTTTTTGGGCAGAATGATAATCAATGGATAGCGCAATGTGTAGTAGACGTATAAGGAGCTTGTGATTCTTTCTATCCCCTCGAAAGGGATGGGAATTTCGTAAGCCATTCTATAATTGCAATTTCCTTAAATGAAGGTTTTATTTCTAGAAGGAGGGGTAGGTAGTTATGGAAATGTCCTTGCTTGAAAAAATTTCAGAGAGTTGTTGGCAGATTCCTGCTCATGGGACAATGAGGGTTCCAGTGATTATTTATGGCTCTGAAAAAATAATCCAACAAATGGATCAAAAAGTTGCCGAACAGGCCTCCAACGTTGCCTCTCTACCTGGAATTGTTAAAGCATCTTTTGTGATGCCCGATGCTCATTGGGGATATGGATTTCCGATAGGAGGCGTTGCAGCTTTCGATCCAGATCAAGATGGGGTGATATCGGCAGGAGGCGTTGGATTTGATATCTCCTGTGGAGTCAGAACCCTTTTAACAGGATTGCAAGAAAAAGACATCGAGCCAATCAAAAATAAACTTGCTGATCTTCTATTCAAAGAAATCCCAGCAGGAGTGGGGAGTCATGGGAAGATTCACTTGGATAAGAACGAAATGGATAAGATGCTTGTCGGCGGAGCAAAATGGGCTATAGAGCAAGGCTATGGAGAAGAAGAGGATCTTCAGAGAATAGAAGAAGGGGGATGTATGCCCGGAGCTGATCCTCAAGCCGTTTCCAATCTTGCCAAAGAACGGCAAGCAAAAGAAATGGGCACGTTGGGATCAGGGAACCATTATGCGGAGGTACAAGTTGTTGGCAAAATTTTTGATGAGGCTATAGCCAAATTACTTTCCATCCATGAAGGAGATATCGTTGTGAGTATTCATTGTGGATCACGAGGATTAGGACATCAAATTGGGACGGATTATTTAAAGGAGATGGTGGTTTGTGCGCAAAAACTCAAGATTGAATTACCCGAAAGAGAACTTGCCTGTGCTCCAATCCAATCGGATCTTGGGAAGAGGTATCTTGGAGCGATGCGAGCAGGAATTAATTGTGCGTTGGCTAACAGACAGATCCTCACACATTTAATTAGAAAAGTGTTTTCCAATTTCTTTCCAAACATTTCCATGCCTTTGCTCTATGATGTCTCTCACAATACCTGCAAAGTCGAGGAGCATTCGATTAATGGAGGCTCAAAAAAGCTTTTTGTGCATCGAAAAGGAGCCACCCGTGCTTTTGGCCCAGGACACCGAGAAATTCCTGAAGATCTGAAAGAGGCTGGTCAACCAGTCCTTATAGGGGGCAGCATGGGCACCCATTCCTATATTTTGGTTGGTACAACGCAAAGCGAGCGGCTTGCTTTTTCTTCTGCAGTACATGGAGCTGGGAGAGCCATGAGCAGATCTAAGGCTTTGAAAGAGTGGAAAGGCAAAGAGATCATTAAAAGCCTTGAAGCAAAAGGCATTCTGATCCGAGCTGTTTCAGAGCGCGGCGTTGCAGAAGAAGCCCCCTTAGCCTATAAGGATGTCAGTGATGTCGTAGAAGCGGCACATAAAGCAGAGCTTGCCAAACTGATCGCCCGGCTCGATCCCTTAATTTGTATCAAAGGCTGATTGCATCCACGCTACAGATTATTCAATTCAAGTCATCTTCGGTTAGCAAAAGAATCTAAGACTGATGCTTTTGGTTGAGGGGAACCTCTTCCGCTGTTTTTTTCCTTCAGTCAACTCACCTTAGGAAAGGTTATCTTCCACCCTTAACAGGGCAAGAGAGGGGAAAACAATTTATCGCTAACTATTATCTACCTTCTCTTCTCCTCTGGCTGAGTAGGAGAACTCGGGTGCTCATAATTAGATAGCGAGGGAAAAGAAGAAATATTCTAAAAAATAAAGAATGATTTTTTTGCGTGGAATAACCATATTACACATAAGTTCGACACAATGAAATGGTCTTGGAGGATTGGTTCTATTTTTGGCATTCAAATTTACGTTCATTTCACTTTCTTCCTTCTTCTTAGTTGGATTGCTGTAGTTTATTATTCAGAAAGGGGAAGCCTGGAAGATGCCCTTTTGGGCATTCTTTTTACTCTGGCTCTTTTTTTTGTCATTGTTCTTCATGAATTAGGACATGCGACTGCTGCCCGGTTTTTTAAAATTTCTACAAAAGATATTACGCTGTTACCCATTGGCGGTGTAGCCAGGCTTGAAAAAATACCAGAAGATCCCATTCAAGAGCTGATCGTTGCCATAGCTGGACCTGCCGTCAATATCATCCTAGCACTATTCCTGTACCTCATTATGGTCATAGCTGGAATTCCTATTAATGCCAAACAGCCAGACATGATCCATGGCAACATCCTGGCTCAATTTTTTTGGACTAATATCATTTTAGCTGGATTTAATCTCATACCTGCTTTCCCAATGGATGGCGGTAGAATTTTACGTGGGCTTTTAGGAATGAAGATGGATTTTCTGCATGCTACCCGAATAGCCGCTTCAGTTGGCCAAACGATTGCTCTGGCTTTTGGATTTATTGGGCTTTTTACCAATCCTTTTCTTATTCTGATTGCTTTATTCGTATGGTTTGGAGCTTCACAAGAAGCAAACTTAGCTCAGGTCAAATTTACTCTTAGTAAAACCACTATCAGCCATCTTATGCTCCGGGAATTTCACGTTCTTTCACCTACAGACACTTTGGCAAAGGCTATCGAAATCACACTTGCTACCCAACAGCATGATTTCCCCGTCGTGGAGAACAATAAACTGGTTGGGATGCTCTACAGGGCAAATCTGCTCATGGGCTTGATGCAAAATGGCCAGGAGGCTTTAGTAGAAGAAGTTATGACCAGAGAGTTTGTAGTGGTTGAATCTTCTGATAAAGCCGAAGAGGTGTTCTCCAAACTCCAATCTGTTCCCTATGCCACCATTCCCGTGACAGAAAAAGGAGAACTTGTCGGGTTGTTGACCAAGGAAAACATTGCTGAATTTTTGATGTTTCATACGGCTATGACAGAACGAAAAAGCAGATCCTTTTTTGAGACATAAAAGAAGCATACTCTCCGATGGATCTGAAAGTAGCTTTTATGATAGAAAGTCTTTCCCTAACCAATCCATTCATCCCCCTTTTTGCTTAAAAATTTTTGAAAGAACCATGAAAGACAAACAAGCATTAATTCTTACAGTCAATAGCGGCTCAACAAGCATTAAAATAAGTATTTTTGATTCGGAAACTGAATCTCTTGTTCTGCATGGAACAATAGAAAGAATCGGAATAACAAATAGCCTTTTCCAATTCAAAAATAGAGAGGGAGAAATAATTGCTGAAGAGCTTCTCCAATTGAAAGACCATGATGAAGCAATAGCCAAGCTCTTCTCCTTTCTCAAAAAGCATAGGCTAGAATCATCCCTTTTGGCTGTTGGACATAGAATAGTGCATGGTGGTCAACTTTTCCAGGAGCCCCGACTCGTTACCTCGGAAATGTTGGAAAACTTAAAAGAACTTATCCCTCTTGCCCCAGATCATTTGCCAAGCCAAATTTTGGCCATAGAATCATTTCGCAAACACATTCCACAAACTAAGAATATCTGCTGTTTTGATACAGCCTTTCACAAAACAATCCCGCATTATGCCCGCCACTATGCCCTTCCAAAGTCCTTAAGAAACATGGGGATTATTCGATATGGATTTCATGGCCTTTCTTGTGAGTACGTCATGGAGGAGCTACAGGAAAAAGAAAAAGAAAAAGCTTTGGGCAAAATCATTATCGCCCATCTTGGAGGAGGAGCCAGTCTGACGGCTGTCTATAACGGCCAAAGCATTGATACGACAATGGGATTTTCTCCTCTTTCTGGTTTAATCATGGGAACTCGATGTGGAGATCTCGATCCTGGAGCCGTTCTCTATCTGATTAAAGAAAAAGGCTTTAGAGCAACAGAACTTTATGACTTGTTAAACAAGCAATCAGGATTGCTTGGCTTAAGCGGGAAAAGTCCAAATATGAAGGATCTTCTTGAAGATTCAACGAAAGAAGCCAAAGAGGCAGTGAATACCTTTGTCTATCAAGCAAAGAAATTTTTGGGGGCATTCATTACCATCCTCAATGGATTGGATATTCTTGTATTTACTGGGGGCATTGGAGAAAATTCTGCTCAGATCCGAGAAAAAATATGTAAAAATCTGGATTTTTGGGCAATCCAGCTTGATCCCCTAAAAAACCAAGCCCATAACGAAATTATTTCGACAGAAAAGTCTTCGACTAAAATTCGGATCGTAAAAACCAATGAAGAGTTGATTATCGCTAGAAGAACCCTCCAACTATTAAGGCAAGGAACTTTAACATTATGAATTTTTTTTTATTTTTCCCAAAAACTTTCTTTTTTCCTTGGATTTTCTTTTATTCTATCAATCATTAAGCTTTAAAAGCTATTTTTGGTGGGGACCCATTGAAATGATCGAGCTAGAGCAGACGCAATTTGCTTGCAGCTTCATAAACAATCATAGGTCGGCTGCTTAAATGCGGAACATTAAAACACATTGGATCGATGAGAAAGCTTCAAAGTCTAACAATAAGAAGACCAAAAAGTTTCATGAGTAGCCTATCTATTTGTTGAATAACACAGCCAGAGAATAGCCCTGTGAAAAACATTGTCTTTTTTTTGTTTTTTGCTTTTTTATCCAGTTTTTCCTATTCTTTCCCTTCTGAAGATTCTCTTCCAGAAGTCCTATCCGACTCCTTACCTACTTCAGCCATTTTCGATCTGAGAATAGGCCCACTATCCGAAACGAAATTTCGTGGGGAAGTAGAAGCCTTATTCGATTCGATTCATTGGATAAGGCCTAAGGAAATCAAAAAGGTCTTGCTTTTCATTGAACCGTATTTTTGGTCTGCTTTATTGAAAAAAGAACCTGCTCCAAAAACCCTCTTATTGCTTGACGAGCCTTTCGGTTTTGCCGGAGGAAAAGGTAGCTGGAAGACGATAAACCCAAACAAAGACAACTTCCTTCTTTTCCGTTTTGGAAAATGGATCCTATGGCTTGAAGGAAACGGAAACAATGGGAAAAGACAGCAGACCACACTCATAGCCACAGAAATAAAAGATACCGGTGATCCTAGCCCCATTTATTTCCATTATTTTCAAGGACAATACCCAAAAATTAAAAGCATTGTTCCTTTTAGATACATTGATCCAGAGGAGAACAAAAGTGTGGATTGCATAGGGATCTCATCGGAAGACCAGGATAAAGGAACAATTATCGAAGCATTCGAGCTTGAGAGTCAAGAAAGGATCCTCCGGTTAGAGGAAAATGAACTAACGGAAAGTTCTCCCGATTGGGAATGGTTGCTAACCTCTGATTTTGATTTCATGCCCATTAGGTTGTTAGATCCCAAAGATCCTTCTAGTCCTGATACTCCCCTAGCCGTTACTATAAGGCCTGAGAAAGCAAATAATCTATTGAACAGTTCGCTTTCAAGCTTACTCCCTAAAAAAGGAGAAGTGATTTTTTTTGATAGAAAGGAAAATTCAACCAAGATAAAAGATACCGAAGGGGCAAGCTTCCCGCGACTTAGCTCCGATGGGACTGTGGGATGGATCCAAAAAAACCATTTAGTTCTCTATCGCTATGGCCGGGTCTTTCAATACTTTCCATTTGAAGGAAACTTTTCTTTGAATTGGTGTTTTAGCAATCATGGCAAAGAAATTTGTCTTTATTCCAGGAAACCCTCAAAACGAATCTATCGCCTCCTATTAGCCTCCAATTTATTTCTTTATTGGCTACCAGAATTAGAATTAAATACCCAACTACCTTTCTCCTTTGAAGAAATCTTTTCTAAATATGATGTCCATTCCGGAATGCTTCTTGAAAGAATAGTGTCAAGGATAGACTCTCCAACGGATTCTATAAAACTCCCTTCTTGGGTCAAAGCCCTGAAGGCGTTAAATCAATTTTATTTTGAATGAAACCTTCAAAGAGATTGAATCTAGCTTTCTTGAATCTTAGCCAATAGATGCTAGATTTTAAAAGTGGAGTCGATAGAAGCCTATAGAAAGGATTTTCCTATCCTTTCTCTAAAAATTAATGATTATCCGCTTATCTATGTTGACAACGCAGCCACTTCTCAAAAACCCTTCTGCGGCGTGATCGAAGCGTTATTTAATTTTTTTTATCAGCCAATGCGAATGTTCACAGAGGACTCCATGAATTAAGTAGTCGAGCTACTGAACTTTTAGAGGCATCCCGAGCCACAATCGCTCGGTTTATCAATGCCAGAATTCAGGACGAGATTGTATTTACAAGAGGAAACACAGAATCGATGAATCTGATTGCTGGCTCATTAGCCCATGTTTGGTGAAAATCGCCTGATTTTGGGGGTGCTCCAGAGGAGAGGGAGCCATTTTTGCCGAAACATAGTTATTAATTATTCATAATGTAACATTATGAATAATTATTATGAATAAATCTTTTAAAGTAACTAAATAGATCAACGTTGTAGGATAATGTCTCTTTATGTTTCTGCGTGTTGTTCCAATCCGGCGGCTCAAGCGGGAAAGTGGACCAGTACGTTTGACTGGTGGAGAGCTACTACGATCGAGGGAAAATCTAGAGAGCCGGTCGATAGCGACTCTTCTAGTGCAAGGAGCTTTTGGCTCCTCATGTGGACAGGCTTGTGGAGCTTTTAACGGGGGAGCTCGAGCAAAGACGACGGAGAGCTCTAAGCCAGAACTGGCGGCGGTTTGGGGGCTGCGACTATTAGCCAGGGCTTTG
>NZ_LXQB01000070.1 GCF_004421185.1 Methylacidiphilum sp. Yel
CTAGAGATAAACGAGTTATTACTTAAGGCCTGTGGGCTGCGTTGGGATAGTTGTCAGTATCCCCAGGTGGATGGATTCCAACCGGAGGTCAGACGGCTTAGGGAGAGGGCTATAGAGAGGTTCAGAGGGAAGTTGAGCTGTGGGGGTAATTTTGGGATGAAAGATCCGAGGATGATTCGGCTTTTGGAATTTTGGCATGGGGTATTTCGGGAGCTTGGGGTTAGTCCTTGTTATGTACTTTCTCTGCGGGATCCTTTATCGGTAGCTGAATCGTTGTTTAGGAGGAATGGGTTTTCGCGGGCAAAATCGTTATGTTTATGGTTATCCCATTATCTTTTGCCATGGGGGGAGTATGCCCCGTTTTTGAAAGTCGTGGTTAGTTATGACCAGTTGATGAGTCAACCGGGGGAGGAGTTAGAACGGGTAGCCCGAAGGTTGGGCTTAAGGAGGGAGCCTGGGGTTGTGGAGAGGATGCAGCAAGAATTTTTGGATCCGGCTCTAAGGCATGCGTGTTATTCGGAAGAGCGGCTGAGGGATCAGCTGGGTGGGTTTAGTTTTTTGTATACGGTATGGGAAGCTTTTGCGGGTTTGGCGTATGGGAGGCAGGAAGAGGAAGCCAAGGAAAAGATTGGGAAGCTTTCTAGGGAGAGTTTTTCCTTGAATGAACTCTTTGGTTTTGTGGATCAATACGAAAAGCTTGTAGAGAATCTCTACAATGTCCTTTACTCTTTTCCCAGTGAAAAGCAGAGTCAACGCATGGTGGATGATGCATTCCCGAAGTGTATTTTTAAGCAACTAACCAAGCTCTATACAAAGCAAAGCCTATTGATTCTAAAAAACATGGTATCTCAGTTAAAATCTAAAAACACAAAAAGAGACTAAATAGCGTCGGTTACACAGCTTCTTTTTTTCTATGGCTTCATTGTTCAATATAGCGGATCGCTGTGGCATGAAAAGCTGGAACGATTCTTGTGGGCACCGTGTCGTACATCCCTCCGGTATTATTCATCACAAAAGGATAGCCAATGGTTGTTGAATTATCTTCGACTATCAGCGCTTCGGCGCCTAATTCTCTTGCCTTCATGACTAAGACACTGATCAATTGGGTCTTTGGCGTGCCTTCTGCACTGCGGGTATCCAGCTCGGCTATCTTCAGGTATTTTCGCTTTGGAGGATGATACATTACTTCCACATAACGGGTGGGGGAATAGGTGGTTTGAGTCAATTTCTTGACTCGGATGGCTTCTTGATGCGCACAGCTTATGGCAAAGAATAAAGATAAGAAGCTAATCAGCAAATAAAAAAAAGTTTTCACACGTTTTCTTTTAGCCTATTGCGAAGTGGTGGAGACAGAAAGGGGGAAAATCTGAACGTTGCCCGCAGCAACAAGTTCCTGGACATAACGCTTAAGGTCTTCCTGTTGGATCTGTTGGATGAGCTGGGGTTTAACCTCCTCGAAAGTCGGCACTCGGAAAGGTCGAATGGCTAAGAGCTGGATGACTTCCCAGCCTAAAGAAGAAAGAATCGGTCCACCGACTTCTCCAGGCTTGAGCTTTTCGACTAAAGATAAGGCCGAGAGCACAAGCGTTAAGCTATTCTGCCAACCTAGTTCCCCACCCCTGTCGGCCGTTTGTTTTTCAAGAGATTCGCAGGCAACCAAAGAAAAGTTTTCTCCTTTCCGCAGCCTTTCCATTATTTCAAAAGCTTTCCTGCGAGTCGGCAGCACAATATGCCTGATTTTATATTCGACTTTGGGGAGTGTTTTCAGGAGTTGGAGGTAACGCTCTTTGAGTTCGCTTTCGGTAGGAGTCCTTGATTGGACCTTTTTTTGGACCACCAGTTCGGTGAGTACTTTGCGGTTTAGCTCATCCTGGGCTTTTTGGACTTCGTAGGTTTTTTCAAGTTCAAGCCTGCGGGCTTCTTGATAGAGCAATTCCTGCTGGACAATCGTTGCTAGGGCATTCTGGATCGCCTGGCTATCTGGCTTTAGGACCCCTACCTTTTTGAGTTCATTAAGAACATAAGACTTCCTTATTTCCACCCCATTGACTATCGCCAAAAGTTGGTCGTCAGTGGCAGAAGTGAGAGGTTGATTAAAGCTGCGACCTACTCCTAAGCAAAGGAAAAAAAGAAGAAAAAAAGTCCAGAAAGTTAGGCTTTTCATTAGAGTAAGCCATTATAATGATACAAGGGAGGATATTTTCAAGAGAAAACAATTTTTTTCTTTAAGGTTTTTTTTGGCTAACAGAGGCTTTTGCTGTAACCCTTGAAAGGTTTTGTTGGAGGATCGTATTTGTGGGGTTTAAAAGATAGGCTTTACTAAAAGCTAAATGAGCAGCCTCTTTTTTGCCCAGTTTTTCATAGCAAAGTCCAAGATTATGCCAGGCTTCAATAAGACCATGATCTAGAAACGCTGCTTTCTGCAAGGGATACAAAGCTTCGTTAAACCGTCCCAGATTCATGTAAGCAACTCCCAGGTGCAACCAACCCTGCGGCGTAGGCTTAAGCAGGAGCGCTTCTTTAAAAGCTTCAAGAGCTTCCTTGTGCTTAGCCAAGTGTTCTTCTTCAAGACCAAGAGCCATCCAGTTGTCTGGATCTGTGGGATCGACTGCTACCGCTTTTTTGTAAGCTAATAAGGCCTTCCTACGGTTTCTCTGGAGGGTGTAGCATTCGCCTAAAAGACGGTAGATTTGTCCGTTTTTAGGATCGAGGCTTTGAGCTTTTCGTAATAGAGGAAAAACTTCTTTGTAGTTTTTTTCTTCAATTAAATGCTTGGATCTGTTAATCAGAAGCTTTGATAAATTCTCTTTGGAGAGAGAGCGAGAAGAAAGAGCGGGCTCTTTCCTTGGGGATGCGTTGGAAGAAGTGATTGGAGATGTCTTAGGGTTTTGGCTCAGAGCTAAAGAAGAAGAGAGAAAAAAAGGAAGAAAAAAAAACAAAGAAAAAACGGTTATTGGTTTCATAGGCTAATAGGAGTATAGTATTATTTTTCTATTACCAAAAGATTTAAAAAAACTAAGCTTGAGGAGCTTCTTTTATTGTTGTATGAGCTAGTAGCTTTGTTTTATTCTTTCTTTCCCATTTTTTTATGAAATGTAGCGTGTTTTTTTTTCTTTTTGTCTTCTGCTTGCATTGCTTATGCCTCAGCGCGATTGCCCAGAAAGAGTCTTCTTCTGAAAACAGCGACTTGGCTACGGGATTTCCCCCTTTGCCTTCCAACCAAGAAAAAGAAACTTCTTCCAGGGTCGATTCTCAAGAGATTCAGTCCGCTGAAGCTGCGCCTTTTAGCCTTCCAAAAGAAGATGTAACTATCAAGCCCATAAAATCCCAACAGCAGAAAACCCGGCCGATCATCGTGCTTTCTAATGGCTATACCTACATTGTAACAGGCAATACGGTGCTTTCTAAACGTTCGATTCAAAAAGCGCTTCGATTAGCTACTGGCCCAGAAGATGCGGTGAACAAGTTGAAACTGCTCTACCAACAAAAAGGCTATTTTCTAGTGACTGTGCGCAGTGTGGCTATGGGTAAAGAAATCGAACTGGAAGTCATTGAAGGAATGATCACCACCATCCATGCTCCTAAGCCCTTGGACCTGTTTTATTATGGCCTTAAAAACCGGCGCAGTGTCCAGACAAGCGATGTGATCCGGGATAACATCAATGCCGAGAAGTATGCGAACCGCCAACAGGAGCAGCCTAAAGTGAATTTTGAACCGGGTAAGGATTTTGCTACAAGTGAAATGTTTGTGGAAGCGCAGCCGGTTCAAACTTTTACGCCTAATGTTCTTGATGAAGCCAAGCCGTGGGATACCTCCGTAATGTTTGGAAATTATGGGACGAGGTTTGTTTCTCGCTACCTGACCGATCTTTACGTTGGGTATCGGCCGGGCTATGGGCTGCAGATTACTGGGGATCTATCCTATGGGCTGACCGGCTTTGATACCTATAGTAATGGAGGACTTTATTATGCTGGCACTTTTGGCCTTTCCTGGGCTTCTCCGTTGGGGCTTTATGGAGTGACTTACCGGCAGATGCATTTTCAGGAGGGGCCCAATGCCCTGGGGCTATTCAATATCCCTGGAATGACTCCAGACCTGGCTACACTCCTTGCTTCAGGAAGTACTGGGGATTTGCGTTACTGGCAGATTTATGGGCAGCAGATCGCTTATGCTAGTGAATCGATCCGTTGGACCTTTGATGAGTATCTGTCTTTGACTAATTTCCAGGATTATTTTATTTTCCAGCACCTCTACGCACAAGACTACAATGAATTTCAGATCGGTAGTTCGTTCAGCCAGAATTTTAACGTTTTTGGTAGACCCGCTCGGTGGGATGCGGGCATTCATTATGTTCATGCCTTTTCGCATGGAGGTTTTCAGGTCTTAGACCAAACGGTTATTACCCCTGGGGCGCCTTTCCCCTATTTTAGCTATTTTAAGGCTAACTTGGATTACGTTCAAAGTTTGCCTAAGGGGATGAGTTTTATGGTTTCAGGCTATGGGCAGCTTTCCGAGAACACGCTACCCATTATGGACATGTGGATTTTGGGGGGGATGGGCAATCTTTCGGCATGGTATCCTGCGGTGCTTTTTGGAGATACGGGATTTATTGGTCGCACCGTGCTGTATTCGCCGACGTGGAAAGTCTGGGGCTTTACGATCAACGCTTCAGGCTATACGGAGATTGGGGGTAGCCGGTTTAGCTTTGTGGCGCCGGGACCGGAGGGAGCGGCCTTACCCGCTTGGCAGTATTTGGGGGATGTAGGGGTAGGATTGGATGTTGTGCACCGGTATGGGACGACTCTTAGCGCCTATGCGGCTTTCCCGATAATGTCTATCAATGTACCGGTGGATCAGCGGAATTATGCTACAGGAGGAAGAGCAGCTATTCTGTTTGTGTTAAGACAAAATTTTTGATTTTTTTTGTTGACGGTTAGAAAAGGAATAGAGAACATGCGGACAATATAAAGGAGGGAAGGAATAAGCAAATATTTTATTTTTTTTATTATTTTTTGGTTGACAGAGTGAAAAGAAAGCTAGCTAACACTCCAGCGAGTCTAAAAAATTAAAAATAATTCAAGGAGGAAAACTAAAGTGAGTAGAAAGTTCTTAAGAAAACTCTACAAGGCGCTTTTAATTTTAGCGGCTGGGCTATGGTTAAGTCTGGGGCAAAAAGGTTGGGCAATCCCGTTTTCAAATCAATTACCTGGAAATGGACAATGGGTATCAGGAGCAGCTCCAACGTATGCAGGTGTGCCAGGATCAGCAACGTTAACAGTATCTGCACCTACAGGCATACTATGGGGTTCAGCTGCACCGAACATAACAAATGTTCCAGGAAGTGCGCCTGGGTTTAATATTGGTCAAAATGCCACTTTAAATATAGTTGGTGGTAATCCGGTGTTAAACGTGGATGTCACGGGGAATCCATCCTACATCATGGGGACCTTAAATGCTGCTGCTGGTACCCCTGTATTTGTGGCTAAT
>NZ_LXQB01000071.1 GCF_004421185.1 Methylacidiphilum sp. Yel
TGGAGATGAACAGCTAAGTGAGGCCGATGAGAGTGTCAGGGTCTATCAAAACCTCAACACCCTCATCGGAGAGCTTGCCCTGGCTAAATCTGGTCAGTTATCTCCAGGAATCCCCTGCCTTTTAGGCATGGGGAGGATGTCAAGTAGTCTAAGTGACGGAAAGTTATCCTTTGGCCACTGCAAGCTCTTTTCTCTGGGGATGCCCATGGAATGACTCAATAAAAGCCAACTTCTCTTATGTATAGGGAAATGGCGGACAGGGTGGGATTCGAACCCACGAGGGAGGGAAACTCCCTAACGGTTTTCAAGACCGTCCCAATCAACCACTCTGGCACCTGTCCCTATTCAGGCATAAATGCTTCAAGGCTATCTTACTGAACCACTAGGCTAAAGGCAATAGCTATTAGAGTGACACTCCCCTATATTCCCTAAAGAGGATGAGCTTCTAACCACCTCTCTCCCGTTCTCATAGCCTTTTTTCTAAATGGTGTTTGATGCTTGTGCCTAAAGCTACAGAGCGTTGGCCTCTCTCTGGCTTACTACTTATCCCAAAGACTTCGTAGGAATAGACAGCTGATGCGTTTGAGAAAATATACCTCCTGATTATCAGCGATAGGCTGCCATGTTGCTCATGCCAGTTGCCTACCCCTTCGTAAAGATTACGAAATGTCACTGGAAGGTACTCAGTAGCAAGAAAAAGAACCCCTACAAGCAAGGCTACACTTCACTGGGGGTTGCCTCCACCATTATGCGCCTTGGTAAGAGCCTTTGAGCATGTGCCTTATTTCTCTTCCGTACCGCTTTCTAAAAGGTTATGGCAATGGGCCTCCAAAAAAAGGTTGTAAGAGCACAAGCGCATCATGCCATTTATTAGGGCTATCTAGGATAACAATTATGAGTTTTTTATCTTTTCTTTGGCACAACCCAACGAAAGTATTTCTGGATTCAGGGGTCCAACCAGTTTTTCCAGCTACCATACCCTGATAAAGATCGAGCAGTTTATTGGTCGACATAAGGTATTGAATGGGTTTACCATCCACAGTCAATAGTTCATAATTGACAGAAGCAGCGATTTTTACAAGGTCTGGGACAGCCAAAAAAGCTTCAAAAATTTTCCTCAAATCGTTTGCGCAGGTCATGTGACCTGGATAAGAAATCCCGTGAGGATTCTGAAAATGGGTGTGTAAACATCCTAGAGTTCTTGCTTTTTTATTCATCTCATCGACAAAGGCCATGACAGTCCCACCGGAATGCCTAGCCAAAGCCATGGCTGCTTCATTGCTCGAAGCAAGAAGCATGGCATAGAGGAGACTTTTGACCGAGTATTTTTCTCCAGGCAGAAAGCGAACCACAGGACATTCCGATAGACCGAGGTCTCCAGGCTGTATTGTAACAGTCCCTTCCAGTTTGGTCTTTTCGTAGGTAATGAGTGCTGTCATGATTTTTGTGGTGCTCGCCGGATAATACTGGGAGTCGGCATCGCGACTAAACAGATCTTTTTTTTGGTCCATATCCCATACAAGGGCTGCTCTGGCCTGCAGATTCTTTTCAATAAAGTTAGCTTCTTCACCCATAGCTGATCGAAGCAGCGGAATTGCCCAAAAAAGGATATAAAGCAATAGCTTCTGATTCAGTCTATTCTTGTTTTTCATGGTTTTAGATCTTCTCTATGATTTTTGTGCTAATTTTTTCCCAATCCATCTCATTTGGCGTATACAACAAATGGCTTATACACTTCTTCTGACAATCCGTCGAGCCAAATCCTGGCAACGGGGCCCTAAAACCATAAAAATGGATCAATCCTTGGCTCAACAAGCATTCTAGAAAGGGAGTTAAACGCTCATACAAGCAGATAGCTACAAAACAGGCCTGAGGAGTCAAAAGATCAATATGCCAATGAACGGTTTTAAAAACTGACATATGTCTAGAAAGACGGCTGCGTAAGCCACCATTCCCCCTGGCCGAACCACAATAACAATACCATCCTTCAGCTATCAGCCTTTTGGTTTGTTTAAAAAAAATGGTTGTTTTGCTTAAAAAGAAAATAAGCAGATAGGATCCCTTTCTAGCTGGTATATCAGTTAGAGAAAAAGAAGTAGAAAAAGGGATAAATCTTTCTTTTTGAGAGCTCATCTTTCTTTGTGATAATTGTTTTACAAATACCATTTTTTCCTTTTTTTTATCTTTTTGAATGCTAAAACTAATCCCATAAAAAGACCTAATTGGAACGAAATTTTTAGCATTTTAGGCTACATAATTCTTTTTACTGGAGTAGCTTACTTAACCTTACATGGAAGCTGCACTCCATTTAAATTTTGAGATGGCAGTTGGATATGGTAGTCTTTTCTCTTTTGCCTGCATCTTGTAAAAAAGCTTTAATTTTTCTTTTAGCCATGACGGCCTTTCCTACTCTTCCAACTGCTTACTCCAAAAGTGTTAAAGATGCGATGAAAGAATATATAGAAGCAGTGAGAAACAAAAAGGAATCCAAAATCATTCATTTTTTTCCCAAAAATCCACCCGCCCTCGTTCTTATATATACTCAAGGGAATCTTTCTAACCAAAATTTCCAATGGAGAATCGATCAACAAAAAATCGAAAAGGATTTCAAATCTAAAGGTCCATTGTTTCATCTTTTTTTTGATGAAACAAAAAAGACGAACCGATCTTTTTACAGAACAAAAATGGAAGGACCCACCTATAATGAACTTTTTGATTCGGCTCATGCTGAAGCACTAAGCTATCGGGATCTTCTTAAGAAAGAAACTAAAGGCAAGTGGAAAAAGAAAGATAAAAGCTTTTTTTTACAAAGTCCAAAAGTCTGCGACTATGTGCGTTGGAAAAAGAAAGGAGGAAAATGGATTTTAGAAGAAGTGGCCATCACGGCTCCTTAAAACTTTGGTCAACAGTTCTAGCAAAAAAAATTATCTGAATTTCGAAAAATATCCTGGTTGTTGTTTTTCTACTCCGGGAAAAATGCTAAAGGGATTTATTGGTAACCATTTAGCAGCAAGCAACCATTGCAACTCAAGAGAATTATGAAAATCTTGTCTTGTTTTTTTCTTTGATTTCATCAAAAAGAAGCAGATAAATGGTTTGGCTTGATAATCGTTTGGTTGTCCGAATATATTCGTCGCGAAATTAAGAATGCACTTTTAGAAAATTCCGGTTATGGATAGGGCTTCGAAGAGAAAATTCGTCATTTTTTTCTTTTTATGGAAAAGGCTACCTTTAGCGCCTTGTTTCTCTTCAATCTCGAGCCAGATGCTTATCTATCCAAAAAAAACAATTCACTACTAAGGATGATTTTCTATGATATCCTTTGGTTTTTTGATGCTTGCACTGATCCTTTTGATACATGGAATCTATCGGATCAGCCTTGTGTTCAGACTATTCCTAGGGTCCAATGCAGAGAAAAAAAAGCAGGAAGATCTACTCTCTACCGATTCTTATCCAGAAGTAACGATCCAGCTTCCGATTTATAATGAAAAATCGGTAGTAGAACGCTTGCTGTATGCGGTATGTGCTATCGATTACCCAAAAGAGAAAATGGAAATTCAAATTATAGACGACTCTACTGATGAAACGACTGCCCTCGTTTCGGGGCTAGTCGCTGATTTTAAAAAAAAGGGTTTTGACATTCAACATCTCCAAAGAGGAACAAGAGCGGGTTATAAGGCAGGCGGCTTACAATATGGACTGGAAAGAGCAAAAGGCGAGTTTATAGCCATTTTCGATGCGGATTTTATTCCTCCTCCATCTTTTCTTAAAAATACGCTTCCTTATTTTTCCTCTTCAAAAATTGGCATGGTTCAAGCTAGATGGGGCTATTTAAATCGCGATTCCAATCTGCTTACCCGCTGTCAGGCATTGTTTCTTGATGGACATTTTCTTTTGGAACAACCCATTCGGTACAAACAAAACCTTTTTTTCAATTTTAATGGAACTGCTGGGGTCTGGAGAAAACAATGCATTATTGATGCTGGAGGATGGGAAGGAGACACTCTAACCGAAGATTTAGATCTCAGTTATCGAGCACAATTTAAAGGATGGAAATTTGTTTATACTCAAAAAATGGTTGTTCCAAGCGAACTCCCCTCTCCTATCGTCGCTTTTAGAACCCAACAACATCGGTGGGCCAAAGGAGCAATTCAAACCGCAAAAAAACATCTTCTTTCTTTACTGCGTGGCTCTTTTCCAACAACTTCCAAAATTGAAGGTTTATTTCACTTACTTGCCCATTCTATCCATCCTATCGTTGCCCTTCTGGTTATTCTAAATGCCGTTACTTTTTTCTCTGCTCCTCAAGAAAAATCCTCAGTCCAAGTATTTGCCGGAATCCTTTTCTCTGTGATTTCTCTTTTTTACATTTCCTATCTGTCTGTCATTCTGATCTTAAGTAAGAAGTTCGAACTTAGCACGCTCTTTATTTTGCCTTTTTCTATGGCGATGGCTCTAGGTATGACTTTTGCCAATACGAAGTCTGTCATCGACGGCTTATTTGGGAAAAACAATATATTTGTCCGCACCCCCAAAAATGGTTCTTATAACCCCCAAAAACCCATATACAAAGTCGAACATAGTCTAACCCTTCCCCTGTTGGAAACATTGGCTGCTACTGTGTTTAGTATAGCGCTCTATCAGGCTTTTCAGAAGCATCTCTGGGTATCTATTCCCACTCTTTTCCTTCATACCATGGGATTTGGTTATGTAGGAATTGCCACTCTCTATTCCATCATCAAAATGAAAAAGATACCTAGTAACCACTAAGTCTAACAGGAACTATAAAAAAAGAAGGGAACCTTTCATTCCTTCTTCAAGAGGAGGCTATTATTTTATCAATAAAAAATGCTCCTATGTTTTCTACTGAACTGGCATGAAAGAGCTCTCCTTGTTTGTTTAAAATTCCATATCCTTGTCCATAGGCGGGACCATTGAGAACGCAATAATCTGATCCAGACCGTTCGATCTGTTGTTTTCCTTTTTTATAGAGAGTCTCGTAATTGCCACTGACTTCGTATTTCCAACCCGTAAGAAGGGCTTTTGGAAAAATTGCTCGAAAATTTTCGAGCAATTTCCTAGCCGGAACAATCCGCATCCAATATTCTCTATCAGTGGCTATTTTGGTTTTCATTGCCTCTTTTCCATGCTGATCAACGATTTCTTTGACTTGAAAATCACAAAGAGCAGCCGCATGAAAGACAGCCTTAAAGCAATGTTCTTGAGCTAGCCCTTTGATGGTATCCCATAGTCCATCGTTAGTATCGAAAGAATAGAGCTTAAAGGGAGGATTCTGCAGTCGGACTGTAGATAAACTGCCAAGCACACAGATCACTTCAAAGCCAGAAAGGGAAAAAAAGGAGGATAATTGAATGCCAAGCCTACCAGTGGAAAAATTTGTTATCCTTCGGACCTCGTCGATTGGTTCAAAGCTTGGACCGCAGGTGATCAATATCTTCATTGCTTTTCTTCTCTTCTCAACTTGAACCACCCCATACTATTTTTTATTCGAACGAACAAATCTATTGCTTCTTTGAGAATATCTCAATTAATTGTTTAGCTATGGAACAATTACTTATGGCAAGAAAACCCTCCTGGCTCAGGGCAAAAATTCCCGGGGGAGCTGCGTATAACGAAATCCGTAATATAGTCAGTTTTTACCATCTTCATACAGTTTGTGAAAGTGCGCTTTGTCCAAATATCGGAGAATGTTGGGGCAGGAAAACGGCAACCCTGATGATTCTGGGTGATAGATGCACGCGCAGCTGTCGGTTCTGTGCAGTAACTACGGCTAAGCCCTTAGGGGTAGATCCCGAGGAGCCTAAAAACGTTGCTCTGGCCATCCAAGCAATGGGACTGAAATATGCTGTCATCACCTCTGTGGCCCGAGACGATCTAAAAGATGGTGGAGCGGACATATGGGCCAAAACCATTAGAGAAGTCAGGGCTTTGAACCCTCATACAAAGATTGAAGTCCTTATTCCAGATTTCAGGGGAAATAGGGAAAGCCTAAGGAAGGTGCTCGAGGCAAAACCCGATGTTTTGAACCACAACGTAGAAACTGTCCCAAGGTTACAAAAACTGGTTCGGCCCCAAGCGCGATACGACCGATCCCTAGAAGTTCTTAGAACATCAGCAAAAGAAGGCTTTCTAACGAAAACCGGATTGATGCTTGGAATTGGAGAAACAGAAAAGGAAATAGAAAGCTCCCTATTGGAACTTAGACAGGTTGGCGTTCAAATTCTTACTTTGGGACAATACTTACGGCCTTCAAAAAATCATCTTCCAATCGACAGATGGGTTAGTCCTGAAGAATTCCAAAGCTGGAAAGAATATGGATTAAAAATTGGATTTAGCCATGTGGAATCTGGTCCTTTAGTCCGTAGTTCTTATCATGCCGATGAACACTTGAAGCCTCAGTGATACTCTCCTGTCCCCTTAAGGGGATGGGTTCTTACCACATCTTGCAGTTTGTCGATTCTTTCTATAAGAAAAAACGCACCATTTCCCAGTGTAGCACCTCATGCTTGCGACTGAAGCTAGACTACGCTGGCCCCTTGCCAGGCTTCGACTACGGCAAAGACCACTTGTCCAAAAGCGATGGGAGGAGGCATGTTCCCTCCGCTCACGATAGCCTTTAAGGCCACATTTCTTGTGCTAGCCATTCCAACCTACAGGCTTATGAAGGTGTCCACTTACGACACATTGCAGAGTGTTAGGCCTAAGGTGGGTTTCCACTTCTGGCTTTGGAGAAGGACATCGACTGTATTATTCCGTATCAGTGCCACCTTAATTGATGGGAGCCATCATCGTCTGCCTACTAAGAAAATTGATGTCGAGGAAGTTATGTAAGCACCGTTTGGCTCGTCTTAAAAAAGCATGCTAAAGGAGAGAAGATTGGGAAACAGGCGTATACCCTGTGGATACAAAAGAAAAAGTATCTCAGCAGAGATTATCTGCCAAGAGATACAGGAATGCCAAGGCAAATAGGCGATTTTATCCCCTCCCCAGAACGGAATAGATATTGGTGCTGCTCCAGAAAACTTTGAGTACAAAAGCTTGCGAAAGACTAGCCATGCATTAAAATGGTAAAAATATTTAACAAAAAAAATGGCATTTGGTTGTGAAAATTTCTAAGACACTTCTTTTCTATCTTTTTTTTCTATTGCCAACTTCTCTTCTAGCGATTGACTCCTTTACGACCGTTCTCATTGACCCTGGACATGGTGGTATTGACAATGGTGGGAGCAGTGGAAGAAAAGCGCCTTATTATTTGATGGAAAAAGAATTGACTCTTGATATAGCTCGAAGACTTGCCAACGTACTGAGAAGAATGGGATTTAGAGTCATCATGACAAGAACGGATGATCGTTTTGTCGATCTAGATGAAAGGGTGAGAATCGCTAATGAACTTGGAAAACGAGCGATTTTAGTGAGTATTCATTGTGATGCCTTGTCCAATCGTAAGTTAAGAGGTATAAAAACCTACTTCTGGCATGCCAATAGTTATGGATTGGCCACCAGAATCCAAAGAAGTCTTGTGAAAATGACTGGGGCAAAGGATCTTGGTGTGATTCGACGCAGGCTTCGACTAACTCGTAATCCTACTATCCCTTCGGTACTTTGTGAATGTGGCTTTATGACCAATCCATTTGAAAACAAGCTTTTGGCTAGTCCTTCTTATAGACAGACCCTGGCGATAGCCCTTGCCAAAGGGATCAATGAAGAAAAGCGGCTTGGTGACTTTGGGATTAGCTCTGTACCTGAAATTTGGGCACCTCTTTCTAGGCCCACTGATGCCCATCGTCATGTCTATCACAAAAAAACCAAGAAAAGGAAGCAACTGAAAAAGATTGAAGCTCTCTTAGGAATCAAAAGCTTCCATAGTTAAAAAAAACTTTTTCTCCAAACCACTTTCTGTTAAAAACGCATTTTGCAAGCTTTTATGAAGGGGTCTTTAAGGGAGTTGGGCTATTTCCTTTATTATTTTTTCTTTTTCTTTGGTAGTGGTTCTTTTCTTCTTTCAAAACCCATCTATGTCCTTTCTGAACTACAAATCCAGAAAGCCGCTTCCTATTCAAGAGCACATAACCATTTATCCCTTCTTATCATTAAAAATGGTCAAGTCCTTCACGAAGAATATGCTCCGGGGAACAGTCCTTATCTTCGGCACCGAATATTCAGTGGAACAAAAGGCTTTTGGGGCGTTATTGCCATGAAGGCCTTGGAAGAAAGGCTTCTTTCCTTACAAGAACCTGTAGCTTCAACAATAGAAGAATGGGGCAATGGCAACCATAATGATCCAAGAAAAAAAATAACAATTTATGATCTTTTGCATTTTACTGATGGCATAGAGCCTGCCTTCTATCTACATAACGATGGATTTTTGAATAGGAATCTTCATGCCCTCCTTTTAAAACCAGTAAGAGCACCGGGGACCGTTTTTACATACGGCCCCAGTCATTTACAGATTTTTTGCGAGATCCTCAATCGTAAACTAAGGCAAAAGGGGATGACTACTTGTAGATATATCGAAGAAAAATTATTATTCCCACTGGGTATTCAACAAGTCGAATTTAAGAAAGATGGTCATGGCAATCCTCTTTTAGCCGCAGGCTTTAGGTTGACTTCAAGGGAATGGGCAAGATTTGGCGAATTGATTCTCCAGAAAGGCTGGTATGGAGGGAAAAATATTATCTCTTGGCCCTATTTAAAAGAATGCTTTCAAGGTAGTTCAGTAAACCCTCTTTACGGGATTGGATTCTGGGTAAATACTCTAGCGCCTTATGGAAGAGAAATAGACGTGGAACAGGAACTAAGCAAACCTTGGGAAAAAGAAAACTGGCAAAGAGGCAGTCTTTGTAACGATGCGCCTAGCGATCTTATTGAATCGATTGGTTCAGCCAATCAAAGATTATTCGTTATTCCTTCCATGAACTTAATTATTGTCAGACAGTCGCATGGTGGTGGTTTTTCAGACAGGACTTTTTTAAAACTTCTTTTTGGAAAAATCAATTAACTATTCTCTATTCGCCAAAAGCCTTTTCCTCCAGTTGCCTGCAATGCAAAATTGCTTTGAAACTGAAAGGATAAGTAGGTCTTGGGACCTGTCCTATTTGCTGGGTTGGTCGCAAACCTTTTCTTCAATCATTCTTTCTTACCATCCATCGCCGTAATGCCCCTGCCTTCAGGCATGGGGATATAAGGCGATAAATTA
>NZ_LXQB01000072.1:0-272 GCF_004421185.1 Methylacidiphilum sp. Yel
CAAGGCAAAGGTCCGAAGGTTCTCACCGACACCGCAAGGGGTGAGCCGGTTGCAGACATTCCCGAGGGGAGACGGGCAGAGATGCCCGCGTTACAACTGTCCGTAAGGACTTAGGATAGAAAATGGCGGTATTCGTTTTGGACAAAAGGAAGAAGGCTCTGATGCCGTGCTCGGAGAAGCGGGCGCGGATGCTACTGGAGCGCGGAGGTGCCCGCTTTGGCCGGATGGTGCCCTTTACCATCCCTCTGGTGGACTGCAGGGTGGAAGATTCC
>NZ_LXQB01000072.1:320-455 GCF_004421185.1 Methylacidiphilum sp. Yel
TTGGAAAAAGAGACAGTGGATGCAAGCACCAGCGAAATCGTCCGTGCCATCCCCTTGCACATGCTGCTGGAATGGCAGCATCGAGGAGAGGCTATCTGGGATGCGCTGGCCAGGCGGCGGGCGTTTCGACGGCGG
>NZ_LXQB01000072.1:555-15095 GCF_004421185.1 Methylacidiphilum sp. Yel
TGCGGTTCGACACCCAGGCCCTGAAGCACCCCGAAATCTCCGGAACGGAGAAACAGCAAGGCAGCTTGTTTGGCTATGAGGTAGGGGAGTATCTGCTGGAGAAGTGGGGTCGCAAGTGCGCCTATTGTGACGCCACTGGATTACCGCTGGAGATTGACCATATCCATCTCCGCTCAAAGGGCGGCAGCGACCGCCTGAGCAATCTCACCATCCGTGCCAGTGGAAGTTTTGACCTCCAGACCGGTAACGGGCTGGTGCAAGGGAAGGCAAGCACCGATTCTCTACCTTGGTCGGGCGTGAAGATGGATAGGGTATTCGTGGACCAAGATAGCATTGGACAAAGGAGACGGCGGGAACTGGGGCGGCTTACGTCGCCGAGCTATCCCCCCTGGCATGAATGCCGGGGTTTCCCGCGCAACTGGATGAATGGCTTTCTCTCTTGAATATTCTTCCAAAAAAAATAAATCATGACAAAAACGATTAACCTGATTCTCATCCTATTGTTAACGATCGTCATCATCCTTTTTCTATGGCAGGATATCGCTTCAAAAATCGAAATGAAATACGATGATCTCATTGCCGAATACGCTCATGAATATGGAGTAGATCCTCTGCTCATTAAAGCGATCATTTGGAAAGAAAGTCGTTTTCGCCCTCAAAAAATAGGGAAAAATGGGGAAAGAGGCTTAATGCAAATTAGAGAACCTGCACTCAAGGATTGGATACAGAAAGAAAAAACCCAACCTATTTCTATCGATGCCCTTTTGGATCCTAAGTTAAACATTCAAATAGGCAGCTGGTATTTAGGCCAGGCTCTGCAACGATGGCAGAAAACGGACAATCCTGCTGTTTTCGCTCTTGCTGAATATAATGCCGGAAGACGCAATGCGTTGCATTGGGTGGATCCTCAAAATCCAACAAGTTCTGCAGCTTTTTTACAAAAAATCGATTTTCCTTCCACCAAACGCTATATCTTAAAAATTCTCGAACGCTATAAAGAATATAAAAACGGATTTTTTTGGCTTTCTTGGAATGAGGTGCTTACATTTCTTGGAGGAGAAGATGGAAAGGAAAATCTTTCCAACAAAAAAACGCCACAGCAAGATTTAAAAAAAGATCTTCCTCTAGAAAAGCAGGGCCCTTAGCTCAGCGGATCAGAGCGGCTGACTACGGATCAGCAGGTCACAGGTTCAAATCCTGTAGGGCCCAAAAAAAAAGAAAGCTGTTTTCTACTCTAAAAAACCTTTTTTCCTTACAGGTAGCCCTCAGATAAACTACTACAACAAAGCTATTTTAGGGGTGGGCTTAGGGCTTGTGAGGATCTGGTGAGAAGCCTATCCTTTAGGGGATAGGAGAGTATCACAAAAATGGTTGATTTGATTCTTCCATTGAATATATAAAAAAAATACAGGATCCTATTCTATTTAATGGGTCGTGTTGCTTTTTAAGGATTTTCTTCTTAAGCGGGTGTAGTTCAATGGTAGAACGGCAGCCTTCCAAGCTGCACACGAGGGTTCGATTCCCTTCACCCGCTCCATTTTTTTAAGATTTCTTTTCTATTTTTTTCTATCAACTGCTTTGTCTACATGAGATATTTCTCGACTTCTTTATAAAGAAAACTATTTATATATGTTTTACTTAGAACAAATGATCTCTAACATTTTGGTTAAAAGATTTATTTTCCTCTTGTTTTTTTCTTTTACGCTCTTTGTGATCTGCCAACAACTTAGCCATGCAATGGAGAGCTCCAACGCTCCATTGTTCGAAAACAATGACAATGGGAGCAGTTCACAAGAACTAAATACTCAAGGAAGCTTCGAAAACGAATCCTTGACTGAACCCACTCCGGATGTATCTCCAATATTGACTGAAGAAGAAAAAAAGGCATTAAAGCAAAAGGAAAAAGAAGAGAAAAAAAGACTTAAAAAACTAGAAAAAGAAGAAAAGAAACGAAAAGAAGAAGAAGAAAAAAAGAAAAAAGAACAAGAAAAACTAGAAAAAAAACAGAATCACTCCTCTTCGGTTAATAATTCAGTAGATAAAAAGCCTGGATCCGAACGAGTTTATATCATCCATAGAATTTTGCCTGCGATCTGGTGGAACATTAATCCTTCTGAAAAAGTAACCAAACTTGAGATCAACCTCAGCGAACAAAAGCTCTACGTGTATCAAGGGGGCAGATTGGCTGCGATCTCTCCCATTTGTTCTGGAACCAAAGATCATCCCACTCCCCTTGGAAGATTTACAGTCATCAATAAAGAAATTCTTCATCGGTCAAACAGGTATGGCTGCTTTGTCGATTCAAAAGGAAAAATAATCTATGCTAATGCAACAGTGTGCATGACTCCCCCTGCTGGGCTTCATTATGAGCCGGCCGATATGCCCTTTTTCCTTAGGCTAACTGATGACGGCGTTGGTCTTCATGGGGGTTATCTGCCAGGTTATGCTGCTTCGCATGGCTGCGTAAGGCTTCCGAAAAGTTTTGCTCAAGATCTTTACCCTCTTGTTCCCTTAGGTACTCCCGTCGTCGTGAGAGATTAAAAGAAAGAACACAGTTCAATTAAAAAACATTTTAGCTTCTATTATTCACAAGCTCTTTCCTTATTTTTTCTAGGAAAAAGTAAGGATCAATTTTCTGAATCCTCTCATCAATGATTTCTTTTCCGATGGTAAAATGATAAAGAGATTGCCATTGTTTATCGTTTATTCCGAGAAGTCTATGACATTCATCATCGAAAAAACAGCCTATGCCAGTGCCTCTAAATCCACTGGCTTCTGCCTCAAGGTAAAGAAATTGGCCTAAGAGACCGCATTGCCAAAAAAGCTCCCGATAAACAGTTGGGCCAAGAAGTTGGAGGGATTTCTCAAATTCAACAATTATGCCAAGGGAAAAAAACCCATTAGAAGCTATCGATTGGTGACAATGAATGGTTTGAACAATCAAATCTGTGCGAAACGGCTTAAGAAAGAAAAAGGGAAGCGGGGCAAAGATGATTTCCCATAAAAAGTCTTGATCTAGCATTTGGGTAATTCTTGCTAGATCTGAAGAAATATTCAAAAGATATAATCCTCGAGGCAGTCCTTCAATCCGATTGACAAAAAAAAGTAAAGCCACGATAAAATTTTCTCTAAAAAGATCAAATGGAAACTTTCGATTGCTCAAAGTACTTTTTATTTTATGAAGAAGAAGACGAAAATGGTCCTTATCGAGCCAGGCTTTATTATCCATAGCTTGTGCACTCCTCCTTCTCCTAATAATTTCTCTTGCCGCAACCTTTCGATCAAAGGAAGGAATACTTTGTGAATCATTCTGAGATAGTTCCTTATCTAATTGTATTGCAATAGGAAAAGAAGAGGCTTGCTGGCAGGCTTCACTGATTGTTTCTATTACAGGCCAAGGAAAATGTTCCTTACTGAGTCTATTGGGAAGGCCAAAAAGCATCTGAGGAATAAGTTTTTCAAATTTTTCTTCTGTTAGGAAAAGTTGTGGCTTTTTCTTTTGTGGAGGACTGATTAACAAAAGTATTTCTGGATATTCTTTTTCCATGCCTCTTTGAGAAGCAATTCCTAAGATAGAGCCAAGCAGCTCCGTGCCTACTCCCTCAATAATATAGGTATTCCAGCCAAGCATTGCAGCAGCATAACTGATTGTTCCTAAAACATGGCCGATGTCCAACTGGCAATATCGATATGCTCTTTCTCCATATTTCCAGGATTCTCTCCAAAAAATAGAACTTATTCCAACAAGAAAAAATTGATTGGTTAGTCCCCATTCCCTAAGGAGATTTTTTCCTAGAATAGCCCTTTTTTCTAAACAATGGTAAAGGGCACAGTAATGATATAAAGCCGTTTGGGTTTCTTCATTCCCTATCGCATCGAGCAATAAATATACTTCGGTAGGATGGAGATTGCCGCTAGAAGGGTTTATTCGCAAACTCCAAGGCGTAAGCCCTGGAGCTGATTTCCAAGCAGAGATAGCTAAACTATCCAATAAAAAAAGACTGATCGACTCAATAGAAATGGGGTGTGGATCGATAGACTTATAGCCAAGGGAGTCGAAAGACGGAGAAGGAATTTCTTTTAGTATTGGCAGGAAAATTTTAAATGCCCCTTCATAAACACGGAACAGGAAAGGTTCATTCTCCCAGTCAAGGAACATCGGGGAGGGAGCATATGCCTGAAGCCGGTGCTTTGTTCTCTCATGATAGTCAAAAACAGCTAAATAGCGGTTTTCTAAACTCTTTTCCATCTTTTTAAAATAGCAGAAAAAAAAAAGGCTAGCGCCCAAAAGAAAAATCAATGAATAAATCGGAGAGATTTTTTTGGTGGATGCCTGTGGGTCCTTGATCGGAGTTCATCAACCGAGCTTTTGATATCTTTAAAAAGCAGATCTGCCATGTCTCTAGAAAAACCTTCTCGGATAACGATTCGCATGACCGCGGTATTTTGTGCATTTGGAGGCATAAAATAAGCAGGGATCTGCCATCCTTTTTCTCTAAGCCTGTATGAAAGGTCAAATACGGTAAAAGGCTCTTCGGTCTTTATCTCAAAGCAGATAACAGGGATGTCTTTGCCTCGACTGATCACATGAAATATTCCAAGGGAATCAATTTGATCAGCCAAATGGAGACTGATCGCCTGCATAGCTTTGAAAATATTCGTATACCCTTCTTTCCCTAATCTAAGAAAGTTATAATACTGGGCGATGACCTGGCTTCCAGGCCTTGAAAAATTCAAAGTAAATGTGGGAAGTTCACCCCCAAGATAATTGACTTTGAAAATGAGTTCTTCAGGTAAGGACGATTCACTTCTCCAAACAACCCATCCTATTCCAGGATAAACCAGCCCATATTTATGACCAGAAACATTTATGGATTCGACCAGAGGAAGTCGGAAATCCCATTGAAGCTCTGGATGAATGAATGGAGCAACAAACCCACCACTGGCTGCATCGATATGCAGGGGAATTTTAACACCATTGGTTATGGAGAAATCCTTTATAACCTCATGGATTTGTTCAATTGGTTCAAACTCTCCTGAATAAGTCGTTCCTAGAATGGCTACAACCCCTATCGTATTTTCATCTAAATAGGAAGCCACTTTCTCTGGATTTGTTGAGTAACTGCCTGGAACAACAGGAATCATGCGCGGCTCTACCTCGAAGTATCTGCAAAATTTTTCCCAAACCACCTGAACATTGGTTCCCATAACCAGATTAGGCACTTTGGAGGAATTCCCCGGTTTCTTTTGTCTTTTTTTCCAATTCCATTTCATGGCTAACCCAGCAAGCATTATGGCTTCAGAAGAGCCTATTGTTGAGGTCCCCATGGGCTTTTCATGCGCGGCACCATGAAAAAGTTTGGCAATCATCCGGACACATCTTTTCTCTATTTCAGCCGTTTTGGGATATTCATCCTTGTCTATTAAGTTTTTATCTAATGTTTCGGCTATGAGTTCTTTTGCCTCTTTTTCCATCCATGTCGTCACAAAGGTAGCTAAATTAAGTCGTGGATTACCTTCTAGCATTAATTCATCTCTTATAATTTGAGCGGCTACCTCTGGTGGCATGCCATTAGTGGGCAGTTGATACTTCGGAACGGGCTCGACCATATCCCGCCTTGCATAAGCTGGATAAATAATTTCTTCTAGTTTGTCGTGGTTATGATTATCGAATAGTGTATGCATGCCCTCTACCTTTTTAATTTCATCTTTTTGTTCTAAAGAGCCTTAGTGACAAAAAGACACAAGGCATTCTTTTGAATATATTAACACAGAAAAAAAATTAAAGCTTGTTGGATTCACTTATAAGTAAATCAAGAAGGCCATAGCGTAACCCGCGGATACTGGAGGTAATGGAGTTTGCTCCTAAAACAGATAAGGTTGAAAAAACAACAGCCATTCCAGGGATTATGATTTCAATCCGATTTTGTGGTAATCCAGGAACAGTGGCAAGTTTTGTTAAATCATAGCAAGAAAGCTCTTCTATCTTTTTTTGAATGGCATCTGTTTCCATTGTATAAAGATGTGTTTTCAAAAAATCTTCTTTTGGAGATTCTTGAAATATATTTGCCATGGCTGCAACCGTCCCGCCTGTTCCAATGATTTGCTGACAGTAATTTTTAAAATCCTTTAACTGTTCTTTTAACTGTTTTTCCAGACAAAGCAGCATTTGAGCCACTGCTTTTGTGCCAATAGGATAGGCTGTAATAAACCGGTCTTTGATTCGGATGGCCCCCAAAGGAAGGCTTAAAAACCGTTCTGGTTTTTTATCTTTACCACAAATCCATTCCGAGCTTCCCCCGCCCACATCAAGGACAGTTAGAAAATTATCCTTCCCCTGAAGGGAAGGATCAGAACAGACGCCTCTATAGATGGTTTTTGCTTCGTCTTCTCCACTTAACAAAAGAATTTTATGACCAAGCACCTCTTCGGCTGCTTTTAAAAATTTTTTCCTATTTTTACTATCTCGTACGGCACTGGTTGCTGCGGCTATGCGACTACCTACTTTTAATTTATCAGCCCGCATCCGAAGCTGTCGCAAGATATCCAGGGTTCTATAAATAGCATCCTGAGAAAGTTCTCCTGTGAAAAAGAGCTTATCAGCAAGTCTTGTCGTATAACTCAGATGCAAAAGAAAATCGATAGTTTTTTCGTCTTTCTTCCTTGCTGTTAGAAATTTTATTGTATTGCTTCCAATATCATAAACGGCAAAATAATTCCGGTTTTCTGAAGGCTCACAAAAAGAATTTGATCCTGAATTGTTTTCAATAGAAGGATTTTGCTCAGAAAAGATCATGCAAGTTAGTCATTATTTGATTTGTCTTTCTAATGAAAGAACAAAGGTAGAGACTTTTAACTCCTTGCTCTCTTTTTCAAGCTGTTCAGAAAGATAGCCGATTAAGGAATCTATTTTCTTTAAATCTTTTCTTCTGCCTTTTTCAGCTCTGATTTGAACCCTTTCAAGAGTTTTCAGTAGCTGGCTTAATAGCTTCATTTTCTTTCGGGTATCCGGCGCATGCTTATTGATGAGAGAGATTTCTAAGGATAAATCCTCTATTTCTCTATGAAGCCTAGAAAGATAAGCAGCCACCAGCTGGTCAAGCTGGATAGAGAGCTCCGAAATTCTTGCCTGTATTTTTTCCTCTAGAGCAGAAGAAAGCAAAGCTGGCGAAAGCTCTTTCATCTAGGATTTCCTTATTTCAAAATGTAACTTTCCATCTTTGAAGTCAACGAAAACATGATCATGTTCGACAATCTCCCCTGCAATAATTTTTCTAGAAAGGGGAGTTTCGATCTCTTTTTGAAGGATTCTTCGAAGAGGCCTTGCTCCATAAATGGGACTATAGCCTTCATGTGCTAGATGTTCCTTTGCGCTCTCACTTAGTTCCAATTCAATATATTTTTCATGAAGCCTGTTTTTAATGAGTACCAGCTGTAAATCGACAATTTGTTTGATTTCGTTTAAACTCAAAGGCTTAAAAATAACAACTTCGTCAATTCGATTCAAAAATTCAGGTCGAAAAACAGCTCGTAATTCCTCCATGATTTTTGTTCTCACATCCTCCCTTATAGTTCCCCCCATTAAGGCCGCCTCTGTCAGATACACACTACCAATGTTAGAAGTCATTATAATAATGGTATTTTTAAAATCGACCGTTCTACCATGGCCATCGGTTAGCCGACCATCCTCCAAAATCTGTAAGAAAAGATTGAAAACCTCCGGATGCGCTTTCTCTATTTCATCAAGCAAAAGTACCGAATAGGGTTTTCTGCGAACAGCTTCAGTTAGTTGTCCGCCTTCCTCAAATCCGACATAACCAGGGGGAGCTCCAATGAGGCGCGCTACCGTATGCTTTTCCATATATTCACTCATATCCAGTCGGATCATGTTTTCTTCACTATCGAAAAGAGCTTCTGCAAGAGAACGCGCCAATTCTGTCTTTCCTACTCCTGTGGGTCCCAAAAATATAAAAGAACCAATAGGTCGCTTCGGATCTTTCAGGCCTGAACGGGCTCTAAGAATAGCATCCACTACGGCATTGACTGCTTCATCTTGTCCAACAACCCTCTTGTGAAGGATCTGATCCAGTTTGAGCAGCTTTTCTTTTTCTCCTTCTAAAAGACGAGCTACCGGAATCCCTGTCCAGCGAGAAACAATTTCAGCAATCAAATCTGGGGTCACCTCTTCTTGGATCATCCGATGTTTGGAGCCGTTGCCTTCGGATATTTTTGATTCAAGCTCTTGGATCTGTTTAGTAAGGGTCGGTATTTTCCCATAACGCAATTCGGCCACTTTATTCAAATCATATTCTCTTTGAGCTTTTTCAATTTCCTGTTCAGCCTTTTGTAACTCTTCTCTAAGACGCTGAAGCTCCATAATCGATCCTTTTTCTGCTTCCCAGTTGGCCCTCATTCGATCTCTTTCAGACTTTAATTCTGCTAGCTCCTTTTCTAGTTCTTCCAACCTTTTCTGAGAAGCTTCGTCCTTTTCTTTTCTTAAGGCCTCCCTTTCTATTTCTAATTGCAGAACTTTTCTTTCCAAAGATTCTAGTTCTTCGGGCATGCTTTCTATTTCTGTCTTTAGTTTGGCAGCCGCTTCATCAACAAGATCAATAGCCTTATCTGGCAGAAAACGATCCGAAATATAGCGATGAGACAACACAGCCGCAGCAACAAGAGCAGCATCTTGGATTCTCACTCCATGATGGACTTCGTAGCGGTTTTTCAAACCCCGAAGAATGGAGATTGTATCCTCAACCGTGGGTTCTTCTACCAATACGGGCTGAAATCTTCTTTCAAGAGCTGCATCTTTTTCTATATATTTCCGATACTCGTCCAGAGTGGTTGCTCCAATACAATGAAGCTCCCCCCTTGCCAGCATTGGCTTGAGCATGTTACCTGCATCAATAGCTCCTTCAGCTTTGCCCGCCCCAACCACAGTATGAATTTCATCAATGAAAAGAATAATTTGTCCTTGCGCAGAACTAATCTCTTTGAGTACAGCTTTTAGCCTTTCTTCAAACTCTCCACGATATTTGGCTCCTGCAATCAATGCTCCCATATCAAGAGCAACGATCCGTCGATTCTTGAGGCTTTCTGGCACATCCCCCTTCACGATCCTTTGAGCTATCCCTTCCACTATTGCTGTTTTCCCTACTCCAGGTTCACCAATCAAGACAGGATTGTTTTTCGTTCGACGGCACAAAACCTGAATAGTTCTCCGGATTTCAGCATCCCTTCCAATCACCGGATCGAGTTTTCCAACTTCGGCAAGTTTGGTCAAATCCCTGCCATATTTTTCCAAAGCTTCATAGGTAACCTCTGGATTAGGTGAAGTCACTCTTTGGGAGCCTCGCACCTCAGTAAGAACCCGCAAGAGAGTCTCTCTATCTAAGCCGTGGGATTTAAAGAGCCTAGCCACGACTGTTTTAGAAGATTCCTCGAGCATGGCCAACAGTAGATGCTCGACGCTGACATATTCATCTTTGAGCCTTTTAGCCTCTTCTCTAGCTTTAACTAAAAGCTCACTGAAACGTTGGCTAATATAACTACCAGTGGTCGCAGCTGTCCCAGTAATACGAGGAAACTTTTCTAGTTCGTTTTCTAGCTCTTCTCGAAGTAACTTTAAAGGCACCCCGCATCTTTCGAGAATCCTCGGAACAAGGCCTCCTTCTTGGGTAATTAGGGCTTCTAGTAAATGTTCAACATCTACAACTTGATGACCATACTTTGTCGCAATTGCCTGAGATTCTGCAATCGCTTCCTGTGCTTTTTCTGTAAATCGGTTCATTAGTTTTCTTTTAGTCCATTATATGTTTTTCGGAAATAAACTATTCATGCAGAAATATTTCTTTTAAAGAGGGCTTCAAAGCCTAGCCATAACCATCCAAAGATAAAACATCCCCCTCCAATTGGAGTAAACTTCGCCCAATAGAATGACTTCGATAGAACTAAAATATAAAGTGAGCCACTAAAAAAAACAATCCCCAGAAAAAATAAAAAGAAAGGAATCCAAAAGCCTTTTCTTTGATTTCCAATAAATAAGAGAGCTAAGACATGGATAAAATGATATTGGAGGGCTGTTTTCCACATTTCTATGAAATGGGATTCCTGGGCAGCAAGCTTAAGTCCATGAGCACCATAGGCCCCCATAATAACAGCTAAACTACCTAGAAAAGCAGGAAGTGCCATTTTAATATTGTTCATCGCTCAATCCGGACTGCTTGATTCTAACTAAGAAAGAAAAGAAAAGAAAAGAGATTTTTTTGCCTCATACAAGGCTAAGATGCTTACTGAAGGTTAGATTGATTATGGACACCATTATTTGAAGTAGCATCATAGAGCTGGACAGCTTCCTGGGCAGCCTTTTGGAGGAGATTCATTCCTTTTGATCAAATAGATGAGGAAACAACGATGGACTTTCTGATTCCTCTTTTAGTTTTTTGGGAACCGTTTTCTTTTTTTTATCTGATTCCATCAAGGAGAGGATTTTTTTTGCTTTCTCTATCACTCTTTCTGGGATTCCAGCAAGCTTCGCAACTTGAATCCCATAGCTTTTATTCATACTCCCTTGGACAACTTTTCTTAAGAAAACTACATTCCCAGTTGTTTCCACCACAGCCATTGAATAGTTTTTAATTTCTGGATAGAAATCAGCTAACTTGGCTAACTCGTGATAATGGGTAGCAAAAAGAGTTAGAGATTTATTGGTCTTATACAAATCTTCCACTATAGCCCATGCTAGAGATAATCCATCGAAGGTACTTGTTCCCCTTCCCACTTCATCAAGGATCACCAAACTTCTCTCTGTGGCATTATGAAGAATGTTCGCTGTTTCGTTCATTTCCACTAGAAAGGTGCTCTGACCCATGGACAAATCATCGCTAGAGCCTATACGGGTAAAAATTCTGTCTAAAAGCCCAATTTTGGCTCGTTTGGCAGGAACAAAAGAACCAGTATGGGCTAAAAGACAAATGAGAGCTACCTGTCTAATATAGGTACTTTTCCCAGCCATGTTGGGCCCAGTGAGTATCAAAATTCTACTGTCCGATCCAAGAAATGTTGAATTAGGAACGAAATCTTCTTTAGGAAGACATTGTTCGACAATGGGATGTCTCCCCTCCTCGATCTCTATTACAGGTTCGTCTACCATCGATGGCCTACAGTATCTTTTTTCTTGAGCTAAGGAAGCAAGGGAAGAAAAAACATCAAGCTTGTTGATCACATCGACCGTTTTTTGGAGAACAGGGATTCTAAGGCTAATTTTTTCTCTTAATTTAGAAAACAGTTCTTGTTCTAATTCATTAGCCCGATTTTTTGATCCCAGAATCTTCTGTTCAATTTCCTTCAGTTCTCTAGTAATAAAACGTTCCACATTGGCTAGCGTCTGCCGCCTTTCATAATAGGAGGGAACAGCTTTCGCTTGCGCATGGCTTATCTCTATCAAATAGCCAAAGACTTGATTATATTTGATTTTTAGAGCTTTAATACCAGTTTTTTCTCTTTCCTGCTGCTCAAAATCAATCAACAACTTCTGTCCCTGTTCGGACACTTCCCGAAGCTCATCCAGTTGCTCGCAATATCCTTTTTTGATTATCCCTCCTTCTTTTATGGAAAAAGGAGGATTTTCTTCAAGCGCCTTGTCAAGCTCTGCAACAACATCTTTTTCAATGGAAATGTCATGGGCCATGGCCCTTAACTTTTCATCTTGGATACTCAAGAGCAATTCAGTTATGAGGGGAAGTCTTTGCAACGACTCTTTGAGACTTAACAGTTCCCTTGGATTCACATAGCCTTGAGAAACTTTGGAAAGAAGTCTTTCCAGATCCCCAAATTTTTTAAGAATCTCACGCAGCTGCTCCCTTTTTTGTGGATGGTTGACCCAAAGGGCTATGGCTTGTTGTCTTTCTTGAATGACTGGGAGGCATCTTGAAGGCTCAGAAAGCCACCTTCGAAGAAGCCTGCCTCCGCCAGCAGTCAATGTCTTGTCTATGGCATTGAAAAGGCTTTTCCCGGATTTGGAATTGGCTTGGATGACCTCCAAAGTCTTTTGAGCAATGGAGTCGAGACAAAGAACCTCATTATTTGAGAGCTGAAGGATTGTAACAATATGAGAAATGCTTTGATGAAGCACCTCACTGAAATAGCGAAGTAAAGCTCCTGCAGCACAAATCGCAGCAGCCATATTGCTAAGCCCATAGCCATCTAAAGAGGAAACCTTAAAATGGGCCATTAAAAAATTTTTCGCTTCTTCTAAATCGAAAGCCCAGGGAAAATATCGGTGCACATAACATTCTTGGCTAATCCCTTCGATGAGCTCTTTGCCATGCTCGTTGTGTCGTATAAATGAAAATTCGGCTCTCTCAGCCAGGATAATTTCTCTAGGGCCGTAGCGGTTTATTAGCTCCATAATCTCTTTTTCGTTATCCAGCTGTCCCGAAAGGAAAAGAGCTGTTGTAATATCCATTAAAGCTATGCCAAATTTCTTTTTCCAATGGTACAGACTCATGCAAAACTGGTGTTCTTTAGGATCAAGGTTCGAACTATAGCCGTTACTGCCAGGGGATAGGATTCTGACGATTTCTCTTTTGACAAGTTGTCCAGGCTTGGGTTGTTCCATCTGATCACATAAAGCCACTCTTTTGCCCGCCTTTACTAGTTTAGAAACATAGCCTTCGATATTTTCCACAGGCACCCCACACATCGGCACCCCCTGCCGCTGTGTCAATACAAGATTAAGGATCCTGGCTCCTTCCTTAGCATCATCTAAGAACAGTTCAAAAAAATCTCCTAAACGAAAGAGAAGAAGCACATCGGGCGGCAGTTTTTGCTTGATTTCCCAGTACTGCCGCATCATGGGAGTCAAATTTTCCTTTTCTTTCATCTTCTCCATTTACTATTTTGGCGAAAGATTTTTAAAATATGTTGTTATTTTAATGTCACGATGCAGATTTATCTTCAACTTTTAGAAAAAGTATTAAAATTTGGAGTCCTTAAAAAAGATAGAACAGGGGTAGGAACCTATTCTATTTTTGGAGATCAAATCCGTTTTGATCTTACTAAGGGATTCCCTCTCCTTACAACCAAAAAACTTCATTGGAAATCGATCGTCTACGAGCTCCTTTGGTTTTTGAGGGGAGAGACTAACCTTTCTTTCCTTCATCAACATGGGGTCACTATTTGGGATGAATGGGCAGATAAAAACGGCAATCTTGGAAGAATCTACGGTGCCCAATGGAGAAGTTGGCGCGGCGCCAATGGAAAAACTGTCGATCAGATAGGATGGCTTATTGAACAAATCCAGAAAGATCCTAATAGCCGGCGGTTAATTGTTAGTGCTTGGAACCCTTCTGAATTAGATGAAATGGCTCTCCCTCCTTGTCATGTTCTCTTTCAGTTTTATGTCAATGCCCCCTATCTTTCCTGTCACCTTTACCAAAGGAGCGCAGATGTTTTTCTAGGGGTACCCTTTAACATTGCTTCCTATTCTCTCCTTACACACCTCATAGCTCATGTCTGCGGTTTGATCCCTAAAGAGTTTATTCAGAGCTTTGGAGATCTCCATCTTTACACAACCCATGTCTCTCAGGCAAAATTACAGCTACAAAGATCCCCTAGGCCTTTACCAACTCTACGAATAAACCCACATCTCAAGTCCATCGATGCTGTTTGCTTTGAGGATATCGAGCTTTTGAACTATGATCCATATCCTCCAATAAAAGCAGCCGTTGCCATCTAGTATCCTGTGCCCACTCTCTAAAGTAAATAGGTTTCTAACCATCTCTCATCTGGTCAGAAAAAAACCTTTTGATGCGGTAGTTGACCGTTCCGTCAGACTTACTCGTTCCTGCTCACAGAGGAACAAAGCTAACTTCCTGCTTCACAGAGGACAGTTTTACCATCGTCATGCGACAGCGACCAGAGCTTTCCTCTCCACCGGCTTCACATTTGTCGGAACTCGCCATAGGGCCGTTTAGGACGGCCAAACCATGCGCTAGGATATTCCTGGCCGCATTCACCTCCCGGTCGTGGATGCTTTCACACTCCGGGCACACCCACTGGCGAATGACCAGCGGCAGTGTTTTCTGGACCGTCCCCCATGCCGAAAAGCTCTTGCTGGACGGAAACCGATCAGCGCCAAGCACCAAACCACCACGCCTTTCTGCCTTGTATTCCAGTTGTCGCCGAAACTCGAAGAAACCCATGTCGGATAGGGAGCAGGCCAAATTCCGGTTTTCTCCATGCCGCCCACTTTCAGCTCTTCGACAAGCACGCGGAGAAATCGTCGCCTGAGCCGTGAGGTGAGCTTGTGCAAGGCGTCCTGCCGGATGTTGGCAATACGGGTATGGAGCTTAGACAGTCGGACTCTGGCCTTTTGCGCATATCCCGATATGGGCAACCGCAAGCCTTTGGGGAATCGGTGTGTGGTCCGGTCGCGCCTTGGTTTTCAGCGGGACGCAGGGGTATAGCGTCGGCAGCGACGGTGATGCTGATAAACCACCGGTCTGCCACCCGGGAAACGGTAGCGGAGATGAGCTTGC
>NZ_LXQB01000073.1 GCF_004421185.1 Methylacidiphilum sp. Yel
GATCGCTATTTCCGCTGGAGCCTCCGTTCCGGTCGGTTCCAGTTCTGGCGAAAAAGCCTTTGGAAGAGCAAAAGCTTCCCTAAGGCAACTACCTGATCCTAGAGGCAAGAAAAAAATCTCTCCGCGGTAGAGGCCGTCTGCGCTTACAAGGAGCTTACCCAAGTGGAGCGGGCCTTTAGGAAGTTAAAAGATGTCCTAGAGATGCCTCCGATCTATCCCCATGATCCGAGAGCTCGTCCAGGCCCATGTCTTTGTCGCCGCCTTGGCCTTCTTGCTTGACCGGCTATTGGAGAAAAAACTTAAGGCAGCCAAGCTCTCCTTTTCCCCGAAAAGGCCCTGACTCACCTACGCACCGTCCAAAGACGCCCGAGGCAGACATCGCTGGCACCAAACACCGCGGAGTCACGGCGGGAAACCAACATGGGCGGCCGGATCCTTTCCGCCCTCCGAGTTGGCCGCTTAGTGCCTTGGAAATCCAAAAATAGTTCCCAAAACCCTTACATAGTGACACATTATAAAAAAGACCATAGATAATCAGCACCTTACAAAAGTTTCATCAAACATGGATTAGATAAAAACATTACCTTGCTCGTAGTGCAATGGAATTTCTTATAATTGCACAATATGCAATCAGTAGAAGTTGATTTTATAATCCATGGTTCTACAAAATACTCATATGAATACTGATTAGATTCAGTGTGTTAAAAAACGAAATATTAAAAGGAGAATAAGCATGGATATATATAGAATATATGTAATAAACAATGGAGCGGATGCACAGAATTTTTGGTGCTTTCTTGCTCCTCCACAGGAACTTGTCAATGATCAACGCGTTTTTGCTAACTCTAATGTGAGATTGAGGATTAGAAATAATGTAAATGGTCACAACTATTTTGAAATCCCTGTTCAATATGTTATAGGAGCAGGAGCGAGTAATAATGCTGTTGGTCTTGGAGTAAAGATCGTATCAAATATTGTAGAAGACGCCAACATTGGGGAAATATGGGAAGCAAATTATTCAACCGTACCACCTAATGAAGGGCCGACGTTGACAAAATTGCCAAAAGTTTCTCCAAGCAATACGATTTCTATTGTGTCTAACAGGTTTGATAAAGTCAAGAATCAAGACAATGATTGGTTTTGCAACCAATCTTTTGGGATAAAGACAACCTCTGGGTTTTTGGGAATGACTTGGTCTCCTGAACCCCAAGAAACAAGAATATTGACTCCAAAATTGCGGTTCTACATAAGCATCGGTGAATATGGAAGTAATGTACTTGCAAATTGGGATCAGGTAGCCAATCAGGCTGCAGTCGTACATGTACCTACTTCATTCGCATTTGAAAAGTGTACCGTGATTTATACCTCAACGGGGGATTGGAAAGTAGTAAAAGGAGAGCCAGAACCAGTAGCGTGATTTATAATGATTATTGAGATGAGATTCAAATCAACATATAAATCATTATAATGATTGTGGAGATTGGTTATTTTTAATTGAAAGAGAAGGCAAATTTGCCTTCTCTTTCAATGTGATTAAAAGATAAGTAGCGGGTATATTAAATTTAATAACAAAAATTACAGACGATGGATAAATAATATGAAAATATAATTATAACTTATTAAAATTCAAATACATGTATATAATCATAATGTTTTCATAATGCATGAAAACATATAAGAATCATGATCCAAATAGAGGAAAGAGAATCAAAGAAGCATTAAGTGCTCGATTATGTAATAAACAGCTCGCTCTAGCTAAAGAACTAGGAATACACGAATGCACAATATGTCGGTGGCAACAGGGAAAAAGTATTTCTTTAAAACATGCTGTACTGTTATGCGAAAAATTAGACATTTCTATGGATTGGTTAATACTTGGCAGAGGAGAAATGAATTTTCACCACAACGGCAAGAAAGGTCAGAACTTCCAGAAGGTTGACTTTAAGGATGTTGATGAGTTTCGTAAATTACCAGAAGACATTTATCAGGCTTTGATGAGCCTATTAAAAGAAATAGCTAAAAGACTATAAGTGGAGTTAGAAATAATTGCTGTAGCCTAAATCCAATCTCGATTGTCTTGTGAAGGAAAAAGCAGGCTACTAGTAGAAGATGGTTTTAGAACGAAAACAAAAAACAAAATGTTTTTTTCATTAGGTTCCTTACGCTACTGAGTTTAATGTTTTCATTCGGTCTATACTGTGGTGTCTTCCAAGCCCTCCAATACCTAAAAACTCAAAGTATGGATGTGCTTTTATAACTGTATGATAAACATTATTTATATCTAATATATTGACATTATTTGGTTTAAACAATAAGGCATTTTTACAAGTCATATTCCAGAGAAGAATTGTCCCTTTAGGTAGAGCTTCGTAGGAAAAAATCGATCCTTCAGCGGCAGTAGCCGTATTTGGATCAATAGCCACAGAGGTTCTAACTTCAAGATTATCATTGATAATCTGACTCAGTAAAGAATCTGAAACAACTCCAATCCTGTTTTGGATTGCTTTTTTAAACATCGATAGTTAGAATAGAGTCTATCCAGGTATATAAATAATCATCCAATTCATCTACAGGAAGCAAAAGCCAGCCAAGATTAAGGTATCTTTTGGAATTTATCTGATCTTTTTTTAAATATAATTTTTCGTCTGAAACATCCTATAATTGATTCAATGCATTATTATAACTTTGGAGAGCCATAGGAGAGGTAATCCAGTATGGACCTTCTCTAGTAATAACAGGAAAGAATAAAACATTCCCATCACCAAAAGCAACTAGCCCTGCTATTCCTCTATTGTTCCCCTTATCAAAGCCAAAAAGGGTGCATACAACGCAGTTGCCGCAATGAGTTTTTTTCTGTATTTATGCCAGTACAACCAGTGTATCTTTGAGTTTCTATAGTAACGTAAGCTCGGTAAACTCCAGCCAAACTTGAACCAGGAATTTTTGGGATCTTTTTTACGGGATCCCTCACTATACTCATATCTACCGTTCCGTCAGACTTACTCGTTCCTGCTCAGAGAGGAACAAAGCTAACTTCCTGCTTCACAGAGGACAGTTTTACCATCGTCATGCGACAGCGGCCAGAGCTTTTTCTCCACCGGCTTCACATTTGGCGGAACTCGCCATAGGGCCGTTTAGGACGGCCAAACCATGCGTCATGATATTCTTGGCCCCATTCACCTCCCG
>NZ_LXQB01000074.1:0-191 GCF_004421185.1 Methylacidiphilum sp. Yel
TGGCTGTCTTAAGTTTTTTCTCCAATAGCCGGTCAAGCAAGAAGGCCAAGGCGGCGACAAAGCCATGGGCCTGGACGAGCTCTTGGATCATGGGGATAGATTGGAGGCATCTCTAGGACATCTTTTAACTTCCTAAAGGCCCGCTCCACTTGGGTAAGCTCCTTGTAGGCGCAGACGGCCTCTACCGCGGA
>NZ_LXQB01000074.1:222-4660 GCF_004421185.1 Methylacidiphilum sp. Yel
TTGCCTTAGGGAAGCTTTTGCTGTTCCAAAGGCCTTTTCGCCAGAACTGGAACCGACCGGAACGGAGGCTCCAGCGGAAATAGCGATACCCGTGATGGGTCTTGCAGCCTGGCAAAAAGGCCCTCTTCGATCTTCCCCTTCCTTTGAATCAGCTCATCCAGCGTCCGATACCAGGGCCAAAGGAAGCGGTGGTCCAACTGTACCCGACCGTTTTGCTTTTACACCGGCATTAGTACGCTTTCCCCCCGCCGATCCGGGACATAGTCAGTCTCTAACCACTGGGTAGAGGGCATGTTCGCTTCCCGGACAAATCAACCGATGGGCTACAAGAACAAAAGCTTTCTCCGCAAAAGAAAGAGCTTGCCGCCTCTAGGGCAGCTCTCTCCAAAAGCTAAAGGAAACCCCAACTCCTCCCACAAAGCCCTGGCTAATTGTGTTGGGCCCCAAACCGCCGCCGATTCCGGCTTAGAGCTCTCCGTCGTCTTTTACAATACTTTATCTCTGTAAAGAAAAATAAAAACCTAATTTAATGTATGAGTACACCAATTAAAATTATAAGTTGTTATGCAAATAGAGGGGGGAAAGGGGCCAAGGAGGGGCTTTTAATGCAAAAGGCAGAAAAGGGATGGCTAAAAAAACTATTTCCAGCTTTCGATGACTATTTGCCTTGATTTTTGATAGGGATATTTCTGAATTAGCTCTTTGATTGGCAACTTTTCGTCTCCTTCGCGCATAAAGTGCAGGAGCACAACGGAAGCCCAGTAATCATTTTCATACTCGGTGCCTACGAGCTGAACGGGCACTCCTTTTGCATTGACTGTGTGACAAGCAGAACAGCTAACAGGCCCTGCATAACGACCATCGGGTGAATACTGTAGGGCCTGCTTATGCGTGGTAAGATCCACAGTGTTTTCTTCTTCTCCTTCAGCTCTGACTGGATAAAGCCCATGGATCGACTCGTGACAGGACTGACAGGCAATTTTACCGTGAGCCTTAGAAAAGCGGTAAAGCGAGTATTTATGAGGCTGATCGATAGGAAAATATTTTCCTCCCATGCTTTCTACGAAGGGAGCGGCATGGCAGCTTGCACATTTCGGTTCAGCAGGCGCAAGCCACCAATCGCTCCCCCCTGATGCCTTTTCATAAGGCACGGGCACGCCTTCTTTGGCGTTCCAGGCCAACAGCTTTACGTTACCTCTGCTATCCTTTGTAGCCTTTACTAGGGTAGCTCCTTGATGATTATTGAAAAACTCGTAAAGTGGATTATTTCCGTCTTTTATTCTAGGATCAGCCATATCAGCAAACCGCTTAGGTTCTCCATCAGCTAGAATTTTTATTATTTCATCGATACTTTTATTCCTCAATGTTTTGCCTTCCTGGCTGACTTCATTCTCCAGATCGTCATACTTATAGAGTTCATGAGAAAGTTGGTTATGACAATTCGTACACGTAAGACCTCGGAGCTCCGAGACCGGCTGATCGTTCTCATCTCTAGTACTGACATTTTCTAAATACCACTTTCCAACAGAATTCAAAAAGAATGGTGGTTTGACAGCAGGGTTAGAATGGGCATCCCTTCTTAAATAGCAACCTCCCCCAGCAGTCCTTTGGTCAGCATTGGCGTATTTATTGTTCCCGTTAGAATCGATGATCTGATAGGGATTCGTATCAAAATTATTCATGTTTGGATTAGTCCAGTGAGTAGGATGGCAGGCCTGACAGCTAACGGTTCTACCTGCTTTATCATTCATATCAGCCAAAAAGTTAGCATGTACTGCATGAATGGATTCGGTTAAAGGTCTTGCTTTAAGAGCTTTATAACCGGTAGTTCCGGGTCTTGGTTCCTGAAGATTTCCAGAAACATTATCTCCATGACAGTCGGCACAGTTTACGGATCCAACCGATCCGAGACGATTCGAGGAGGCATTCGGGTTATAGTCTTTTAGAAAATTGGTTTTAAACATCTTATCATGAAGTTCCAGCAGATTGATAGAAGAGGCCGAAAGCCTAGCCATATATTCAGACTCATCAGGATAATTTTTTTTCCAGTACTCGTATTCTTTTTCAAATAGGACAAAGCCGGCTTGTCTGGAAAGCTTAGCTGCCTTGCCCTCTCCGGAATGGCACATGACACAGTTAGGAATATCCACAGGATTCGTTCCAAAAAATTCCACTTTTTTCCCATCGACTAGTACCGGTTTTCCGGTGTCGTCGTGGAGCTGAACAGTAGCATATTGATAAGGTTGGAAATCCTTATCGGTGATCGTTCGAATAGTTCCTTTTCTTACAGAATCATTGAAAGCAGTGAGGGGAAGACCGAGCGCATCCCAAATATTGGAAGCGGTTAGTTTTATCGCTACGTTTTTAACCTCAGGAATCATTGAATCAGTAAAAACAATGTTTCCTCCATTGTCAGGGGCATACTCAAGATAGCCTCCTGCAAGGGGCTTCCCAGAGGGCCCCGCATCGATTGGCACCATGATATCCTTTCCTATACGGATCCGATTTTTAATCGACCAGTCTTTGGGCAGGGTGCCTTCTAAATCTTTATAGATAAAAAGGTGTTCCCAGACATAATTAGCCATATTGTCTCCTGGGTCAGCAAGGCTACCGTTGCCATTGACATCTTTTAAAACGGACCAGTATCTCATTTTGTTGCCTTCCGAATAGCTGTTGTCTTTAAGATAGTAATAGAGCTTGACTTTATCTTCTGGGGAAAGAAGTTTTGGTTTTGTCCCATTCCTTCCTGATTCCACGACTTGAGCCTGAATGGAATTGTAGGGTGGAATTACACAGCAATAAGAAATGTCAAAGCCCACACAATGCATTCCAAGTTCATAGTTAATGAAAATGTTATAAGAGTTTTTGGGTTGATAGCCTTGAATTGTTTTTTGGGTCAGGGGATCTTTGATTTCGATGGGTTTGAGTTGATCCAGTCCAAACGGTGGGTTCGGATCGTAATCTGCTCCTTGAAGCGGTCTCCAGAAGCTTGTAAAACCAATAAAAGCCATTACTAAAACTTTGAAGATTGTCTTTTGATTTCTCTGCATGGCTAAGTTTCCCTTTAAAAAAACTAAAATGCTATTTGATATCACATATCATATCGTCTATATCAACTTAGCTGAGTTCTTTTAAAGAAAAAAATGGCAATCATTGTGAGAAATTGTTGGGAAAAAATTTAGGCAAAACGATTAATAACTCTCCGATTTACTTAAAAATAATGGCATTTTGGAAAGATCGGTTACGAAGGGGATGGGATTATTTGCTGCCACTGCAAGAGCATAAGTCCTTAGAATTTAAAAAGACAGCTACACCGTATTTAGCCCTATAAGCTTTTGGAGAAAGGCTTGTGAGTTTTTTAAAAAGTCTGCGAAACGATCTTTCCTCTTCATAGCCCACAGCATAGCTGATTTCTTCTATGGTTTTGTTTGTCGTTTCCAATAGATGTTTTGCAGCCTCTATCCGAACAGATTGCAAGTATTTTGATGGGCTTAACCCAAGAGTCGCTCGAAACTTTCTTAAGAGAGTACGAGTGGATAATCCACAAGAAATGGCAATTTCCTGAAAAGATGGAGGGGCTTGAAAATTCTTTTCAATAATAATCTGTGCTTTTTTTAAGGCTTCATCTCCATGATTTTTATGTTGAGAGAATACCATGTAGGGCAATTGGGAATGGCGTTCCACATCGATCAACATCCTTTTTGCTGCCCTAAGAGCGGTCTGTTGACCAAGAAATTTTCTACCAATATGAATGACCAGATTCAGATAGGAAGTGGCGCCTCCGGCTGTTATCACTGAACCTTCGTCTACAATCAGTTGGTCAATGTGCCATTGAATATTTGGATACTTCTTTTTGAAGAATTCCGCATAGCACCAGTTAGTTGTTGCTCGTTTGCCATTTAAAATTCCAGATTCAGCCAGGATAAGAGCACCTGTACAGAAACTCGCCACAATACTGCCCTGCCTATAGCATTTCGCAATCCAATCGATATAAGGTTTATTGATTTGAAGGGATAAATCGAAGTCCGTACCAACGCTAGGAACAATTATCAGATCTGGATTTTGGAAATCGGTTATCGATCTTTTGCAGTTTATATTAATTTCTCCTAGCTGAACCGGTTTTCCATCGAAAGAGACCATTATGGGTTGAAAGGGACTTTTGACTGTATCCGCACAGAAATCAGCACAAAGAAAATCAGAGGCGCTAAATTTTTCTAACAAAAATGGAGGGCTAATGACTGCAACCCCTGGCGAATCAGCCAAGACTGGAATAGCTACAGAAAAAGATTTCTCTAAAGACATAGAATAATATAAATAGCTTACCATCCATCGCCGTAATGCCCCTGCCTTCAGGCATGGGGATATAAGGCGATAAATTATAGCTATGTGTAGTATAATTATGTATGAACAGAAAAGAACAATTGAAATCCAATAAAAA
>NZ_LXQB01000075.1:0-241 GCF_004421185.1 Methylacidiphilum sp. Yel
TTTTAGCTTCTTTTAAGAAAATAAAACCTTCTTCTTCCAATAGATGGGTGAGCACAGAAAAGAAAACGACTAGATCAACTGAGTTATCCTTTAAAGGAAATTTATGCTGGTTGTGAAACAAAAATTCCCAGCCTGGTCTATTACATCTATCCCTGGCGTATTCTAAAAGTTCGGGAACAATATCCATGCCTATATAATGCACTTGCTCAGCCATTTCGGATTGAGCTAATGCGTAAGCTAA
>NZ_LXQB01000075.1:356-3432 GCF_004421185.1 Methylacidiphilum sp. Yel
GATAATGGACTAGTGGATTGACTCCGCTATTTGCCACATCTGGATTATTTTGTAAATACCATCGCGTATTAAATAACAGACTCGGGTTTTTCCCCTCTTTCCATCCTATTTCCATATAGTGCTCGAAGGGAGTTTTCCCAGAAAAAGTGACTTCCGGATAGTTTTTTAAGTAATAGTCTTTGTCGAAATAACCAAACCGGATAATTTTTTCTTCAATGAGGTTCATTCTATAAGGTTTTCCCTCGAAGCTCTAAAAATTCTAAAAAGCATTTTTATTTTAGAATGTTGCTAGGAAGTTTATAAAGAACTTTTTTCTTTAGCTTATAAATATGGCCATTAAATAGGCTTCATTTTAGGACCATGCTTATCAAATCGATATAGCAAAATAGAGTCAAAAATTAAGCAATCCACTGCTAGCTCTGCGAGGCAACCTTTATGTATTTTGTCCAAAGCAGCCTATCCAATGCGATTTTTTTTAACTCCTCCTTTTATTTTTCTTTGCATTAGTTATTTTTCTTTTTTTAATTCACTCATCCAAGCACAACAAGCCTCGGCTCTTTCCGAAGCTGTAGAAACCCTTCCTGAAGTCACTGTCGTGGCTTCTCCAGAACAACCACCTTCCTCATCCCTTCCCAAAGCTTCTACTACCACATCGGTCTACGGACCGGATCTTTCCCTTATCGACATTCCTAGAGATGTATTAGTTGTTTCTAAAGAACAGCTAAAAACGGTAATGCTACAATCGGTCAATGATCTCATTGCTTTTAGCCCTTCGGTTAACCCTACTCAGGCTACAGGCAATGTTGTGAGCGAACCGGTGGTCAGAGGCCTGCCTGCGACTGTGTTTCGAAATGGCATGCTTGTTGGCTTTTCAAGCGGAGGCAATTGGGGACCGCTTCTGAATGTGAACGCTGATGATTCGCTGGATTTGGTCACTGGCCAGGTCAGCCTGGTTTATGGGCCGCAAGAGTTTGCTGGAGGCTATCTCAATGAACTGACCAAACAGCCCTTTTTTGATCGTTTGCATGCAGATGCTTATTATACCATGGGAATGTATGGGAGCAATTTTTGGAATTTGGATGTAGGAGGACCAATCAAGAAAGATAAACTGGCTTACCGGTTAGATTATTTCGGGCAGGAAGGCTATGGACCGTTTAACTATTATAACGGCTCTTACTTAAACCGCCAGTGTGGGTATTTGGCATTAAGCTGGAAACCCATGGAAGCCGTTCGTATCGATTGGAACGGGGAAATAGACTGGAATAGCTTTTTGCCTTATGCAGGAATCAACCGGCCAACTCAATCCCTTATAGATTCTGGTTTGTATCAGAGCGGATCTTGGATCGGTTATTATACTCCTCCAGTTAGCCCTTCGGCTCCATTCGGTCAATTTCATCCGGGCAGAGGAACCCCGCCTCCAGGCTTTGGTTATGCTATTGATTGGGGACCACTTGTTCCAATAAGTAGCCGGACGAATCTTTTTGATACCCCTTTGGATTTTACCAAACAGCTTTATGCCGTAAGTCAAGCCATAACGACGGTGCAGTTGACTGAAGATCTTTCTTTGGTAAACAACAGCCTTTTTGAATTCTATCAGGCCAACTCTGCGCAACCTGTCCCGGATCCAACGTGGGTCGTTATGCCCTATGGATATAATGTGGAAGATCGATTGGAACTGCTTTTTACCGAAGAACAATCGGGTAAGGCTTGTTGGCAAAATGTGGACGTGGGATTGGCTTTTCGGTTTTTAACGGACTTGGAATATAGTGGAAGCTGGCATCCAACAAGTAATCAGGCAAACTTGATCCAGCCACTAACCCAAGCGCAGGCTTCAGCGATCGTTCCCTATGCTCTTGCAATAAGCCCAGCTTATAACAATCCATTTCTTACTGATCTTCCCATTCCAGGCTACCCGCAAGAATTTTTTAACGTAGACAATTTTGCTTCCACCCAGTGTAATTTTTATGAGATTTCTCCCTTTTTACAGGACATCCTTCATATAGGGGAAAAGTTTAATCTCTTTTTAGGCGGCAGGTTAGACGCTTATTTTGTTAATGCCCAACCGCCATCTGGTACGCCTGCCGAACTTCTTTATCCATTTACGGCCTATGAAGCTACTTCCATGAGTGCCTTGCTTCCTCAGCTTACCATCAGCCCTACTTATAGGCCGTTTCCTTGGATGAACTGTTATGCTACTTATTATTTTGGTCAAACGACAGCTCAATCGATCTTTGGCAGCTTTGCTCCAGAATTTACTTCCACCTATTATCATCAGACGCAATCCCTTTATGAAGTAGGGACGAAGTTTAATCTGCTTAACGACACTTTCTTTTTAGGCTTATCAGCTTACGCGCAAACCGGGTTCATCCCTGCTTTTGTGTTGCCTGGAGGAACGACTCCTACGGTTTCCGCTACCGTGGAAGGCATTCAGCTTCAAGGAAATTATCAGCCGACTCGCCGGTTTTGGGCAAGTTTTGGATTTAATTATATGCAGGGTTACGAAAACTGGACGAACACTAATGGCGTTGGTCCGACAACGTTCACCCCGTATTCGGCAACAGTTGCAGCCATTTATGGATTGCCAGTAAGCACGATCGTTTCTCTTGCTCCAGGAATCTATCCTTTTATCGGTTTCCCAAAAGAATACGGCAATCTCATGGTCAGCTATAAATTTGATTGGGGGCTTGGAATTTCCCTCTGGGCTATTGCGCAAGGAGGACAATTCCTTTCTTACGATTATTCGGTCCGTGCTCCCGCTTGGTATACACTCAATGCCAGTATCTTTTATACTTTCTCTAACTGGGAACTAAGAATATGGTTCTACAATTTTACGGACAATCATTATTGGATTGCTGGGGCTCCTGGATTTACTCCAGCACGTACGGCAAACCTTGAATATGCGGCTTTTCAAATGCCTTTTTGGGTTCAGGCGATGATTCGTTATTCGTTTTGAATTGACATCCTCCCCATGCCTAAAGGCAGGGGATTCCTGGAGATAACTGACCAGATTTAGCCAGGGCAAGCTCTCCGATGAGGGTGTTGAGGTTTTGATAGACCCTGACACTCTCATCGGCCT
>NZ_LXQB01000076.1:0-1322 GCF_004421185.1 Methylacidiphilum sp. Yel
GGTCGATGATCTCACGTCTGAGCGGGGGCACGCTTCCCCCCGCATCCGGCTCGCAGCTTGCGCGCTGCCAGTCTCGGCTCTTGCGCATGAGAGCCAGCAGGAGCGACTCTCCCAAGAGGGCATTGTAAATCTGCCTTGCCATTTCAAACCGAATAGAAAGCTAGCGCTCATCCGCTGGGGTTGTCCGCAGCGGCAGCTCGCAGACAAACGACGGCGCCTAGACTTGCTTTTTCTCAGACATTCTTTTTGTCCTTATTGTTCGATTGGTACTTCACTCGGCCGTTAGAAGACAGATGGATGCATAAATCAACCCCTAACGGGAAAAATCCGAACCAGCCTTATCCCTCATGTCTAAAGCCAGGGGCTTGCGGCGGCCGCATCTGGTCATTTTACCAAATCGAAGCGTTTAGCAATCAACCTTTCGTCTTTTTTCCATTGCCTCAGAAGTGGGGATGGATAATCTTAATGCCATTGGTGCATCCCTTATGCTCCTTAATCACTCCATTTTAGAAAGATGAAAAATATATTTGTTCAATCAAACAATTGATCCTAGCGTTAGAGAATTTGCATGGGCTATTTTTCTAAGAAAATCTATCCACCACTCTCTTAGGTATAATGATTCAATGAGAAAAAAACAATAGGAGTCATAACTTGTTATTAATAAGACAGAAAAGAAAATATTTTTTATAAAATAACTAAAAAATAAACTAAAACTATAAGATATACTAATATTATATTATATTAATTTTATAAATGATATTCTACCAATCTTGTAAATAAACAATAAAAATATTTATTAAATAATAAAAGTTTTTAAACCTACCCCTTATACCAGGAATATCCTAATATTAAATACAAGAAATGTCTGTTTGAATCCCTAAAAAAGATTAATTGATTATAGTTAGTCTCCATTAGACGTGGAGACGATAATGGATCAAAGGAGGTTGATATATGGCACAAGCGACAACGCAAACAGTCTCGATATCGATACCGGACAAGTCAGCCTTCTCTTGGAAAAACCTCTGGATTGCTCTAGCTATCATCACAGTCTTTGAAATTGCTGTGAATGTCTATGAGCGAACCTTTGCGTTTGCCAAGGGATTGGACTACTTCACTCCGGACTATCAGACCTACTGGATGAGTATCCTTTACACCGAGCTGATTCTTGAGCCGACGACCCTCATCGCGCTCTGCTCCTGGTTATGGGTGACCAGAGATCGTGCGATGGAAAACCTTGCCCCTGCAGAGGAGTTAAGGCGGTATTGGAACCTTGGACTATTTGTCGTGGTCTATACCGTTCTACTCTACTGGGGAGCAAGCTA
>NZ_LXQB01000076.1:1389-1638 GCF_004421185.1 Methylacidiphilum sp. Yel
GCTGGGGTAGGATCGATGGTGTATGCAATGACAAGATTGCCTCAATATGCGAAAGCATTTTCAGTACCCTATGCGGTGCTGGTTGGCTCTCCCTTAATGATCTTCCCCAACGTCGGTTTGAACGAATTTGGTCATACCCGTTGGTTTATGGAAGAGCTGTTTGTGGCCCCATTGCACTGGGGATTCGTTATGTTTGGGTGGGGAGCTCTGGCAATTCTTGGCACATGGCTCCAGATTTGCCCAAGAGTG
>NZ_LXQB01000077.1 GCF_004421185.1 Methylacidiphilum sp. Yel
GGTCGGTTTGTGGGGAGAGAGGAGGAGCTGTTGAGGCAGCGTCTTAGAGGGTTTGCCTACAAGCCATTCTTTTCGGTAGTGATGGTGGTGGGGTTAGGGGATAGGCTAGAGGGAGTGTTAGCGACGTTGCGGTCGGTAGTGGGGCAGTGGTATGAGCAGTGGGAAGTGCTGTTGGTGTTGTATGGGGGTAGGAAACTGGCCAGAGAGGAGCTTAGGGGTGTGGGAGGGGAGGATAAGCTAAGGATAATAGAGGTGAGCTATTCGGAGAAGGGGAAGGCAAAGGAGGCAGGGTTAAGGGAGGCTTGTGGGGAGTACTGCATGATATTGGACAGTGGGGAAGAGCTAGTGGCGCATGCGTTGTATGTGTTTGTGGAGGCGCTTCAGGGGGAGAAGGCCTTTGATTTACTTTTTGGGGATGAGGATAGGTTGAGTGATGAGGGGCAGGTGTACAGTCCGGTATTCAAGCCTGGGTTTAATTATGATTTATTGAGGGCAGTGAACTATTTAGGACGTCCGGTGGTCTTTAGGAAGCAGAAGGCGATGGAGGTGGGAGGGTTTGACCAGGGGGTAGAGGGGGCAGAGGAGTGGGATCTTTATTTACGGATGACGGTGGGCAGGGTGGATGGGCGTGGGGTCTGTCATCTGCCTTATGTGCTGTGTCATCGGGGAGGGGAAGCTGGAGGGGGTGTGGTGAAGGAGGGTGTGGAGAGGGAGGTGGTATGGAGGGATTGTAAGCGACGAGGGGTAGGAGTGGAAGGGATAGAGAGGCTGAGGGGAGGGTGGCGGATACGGTATGGGGTAGGAGAGGAGAAGCCATTGGTGAGCATAGTGATGCCCTCGAAGTGTCAGCTTGCTTATCTTAGGCCTTGTGTAGAGAGTGTAATGAGCAAGACGAGTTATGACCGCTACGAGTTATTGTTGGTGGTGAATGAGAAGCGGCTGAGGGATGCGGAGGTGAGGGGGTATTTGGAGGGGGTGAGTGGGGGGGAGGGGAGGGTGCGGCTGGTGGTGTATCCGGATGAGCCATTTAACTATGCGAAGATTAACAATGCGGCGGTGATGAGGGAGGTGCGGGGGGAGGTATTGGCGTTGTTGAATGATGATTTAGAAGTGATTACAGGGGATTGGCTTGAGGAGATGGTAGGGCATGCGATGCGGGCTGAGGTGGGGGCGGTAGGGGCGATGCTTTACTATCCGGATGGGACGATACAGCATGCTGGGGTGATATTGGCGGAGCGGGGGATTCCGGATCATCGGCTTAGGAATATGAGGAAGGAGGAGGCAGCGGAGGGGGGCTATCTTTGGTTTGAACAGAATTTAAGTGCGGTGACGGCGGCCTGTGTTGTGATGAGGAAGGAGTGTTTTGAGGAGGTGGGGGGCTTTGACGAGAGTTATGCGATAGATTTAAACGATATAGACTTATGTTTGCGATTGAGGCAGAGGGGCTATTTGATAGTGTGGACGCCCTTTGCTGAGTTTTATCATTATGAGTCGGTATCAAAGATGGCGGACATAGCTGAGCAATATGCACAGTGGTCGGAAGAAAACACGAAGTTTATAAAAAAATGGCTGCCGGTTTTCCCGTTTGATCCTTATTACAACCCCAATTTTTCTTTTAAGCCGCCCTACTATAAACTTTCTTTCCCACCAAGGG
>NZ_LXQB01000078.1 GCF_004421185.1 Methylacidiphilum sp. Yel
CCGATGAGAATGTCAGGGTCTATCAAAACCTCAACACCCTCATCGGAGAGCTTGCCCTGGCTAAATCTGGTCAGTTATCTCCAGGAATCCCCTGCCTTTAGGCATGGGGAGGATGTCAATATCAAAAATCTACTGATGCGATTTCGCCGATGCAGACGGAAGAAAAAATAAAGAGCCTTAGTGAACTTTCTGAAAGAATAGGACAAATAGAAAGTTTAATTGGGACTCTTCGCTGCCAATTAGTATCTACAAAAGAATCTACCACCCGAAACGGTTCTTTTTTCCTGGATATAGAAATAGCAGACCATTCAGGAAACAAAAAAATTAAAATATGGCAGGAATCACAAGCCTATGCTTCTTTTTTAACACTGCCCAAGAACGCCTTTGTCGAATTTTCAGCGACTTTTCGCAATAGCTCTTATGGCTTGCAAGCGATCGTCCATACTCTGAGGGTTTTAAGCCAAGAAGAAATACAAGAGCTTCTTGAACAAAACCGAAATGCTGAAATTCAATCGGATTGGGAACTGCTTGAAAAAAAAATAGGTTCCATAGCAGATCCTCGCCTTTGTCGCTTATGTTCCCAATTTCTAATCGACTATGGGGAAAGATTCAAAAGGGCGGCAGCTGCTAGAGAATACCATCATAATTTCCGTGGTGGCTTGCTCAGACATGTATGCCAAATGATCCAAGCTGCCGAAGGGTTGATGGCAGCTTATCCTGTGTACAACTGGGACCTTATCAAAGCGGGGATCCTTTTCCATGATTGTGGAAAACTCTGGGAAAACGATTTTCAAGAACAGGGATTTGTCATGAAAAGAAGCAAAACAGCCGAACTCATTGGACATATCCCAATAGGGGTAGAAATTGTCAACTCCTTATGGAGAAGCCTGCAACATAGCGAGGAATTTCACAGAGCGTTGATTCCCCCTTCGGATCTGGTCCGAGTCCATCTCCTTCATTTAATCGTTTCCCATCACGGACTTAGAGAATATGGCTCACCTGTGACCCCAAGGACTCCAGAGGCTTGGATTCTCCATATCCTCGATAATCTGGATGCAAAATTAGAGATGTTTCGTTGCGCTTATGAAGAGGGAAAAGAAGTCGTTCCTGGTATCTTTGAAAGAAGGCCTCCTCTAGAAGGCTATCCTATTGCTCCCTTAAGCAAGTATATATCTAAACCAAAGTCTTTAGAACAGACCGAGGGGACCTCTCCAGAAAACCTTATTGATTAATGGAGGCTTCTAGCTTTTTAAGTCGTTCTGGGAAAAGTCTTGAAAGGACTTCTTTATACCGCTTTTGTGTTTCTTCTATAATTTCTTGACTGAGATGTGGGGGTGGTGGCTGCTTGTTCCATTTCGATTGTTCTAGATACATGCGTATAATCTGCTTATCGTAATAGGCAGAATTTCCTTTGTGTTTTTCATAATCTTCGACTAACCAAAATCGAGAACTGTCCGGAGTAAGCATTTCATCGATCAAATAGAGTTTTTCATCTCTTCTACCGAACTCAAATTTTGTATCCACAAGAATCAAGCCTTTTTGATAGGCATATTTTTTCCCAAAAAGATAGAGATCTAGGGTAATATTTTTTAAAACGTCGTAATTGTCCCCTAGGATTTTTTTGGCTGATTCTACATCAAGAGCCTCATCATGCCCTTCTTTTGCCTTTGTTGTAGGACTAAATAAAGGCTCAGGCAATGGACTGCCAAATGTCAAATGAGGGGGAAGTCGGTAGCCGCCTACTGTCCCTTTTTCAAGATATTCTTTCCAACCGCTACCCACTAGATAACCTCTGGCGATAAATTCAACCGGAATTGGATCGCAAGGAAGCATTCGCATCAGTCTACCATTCCATTCTGGCAGGTTCACTTCAGGGGGAAGTTCCTCACTTAATAGCGCATTGGGAAAAAGCAAGGAGGTTTTTTCCAACCAACCCAAGGCTATTTGATTAATAATAATTCCCTTTGTTGGAATAAGTTCCGGTAGGATGCAATCAAAGGCAGACACTCTATCAGTGGTCACCATCCAAAGTTCTTCTTTCCAGTAATAGAGATCTCTCACTTTCCCGCTTCTAATTTTTCGAAGACCGAATCGTTCCAAATCTTGCTTTGCTTCCATCTTTTTATTTAAATCCTTTTATTCTTTAAGCTATAATACTTTTTAAAGAATGTAATTTTCTTTCTTTTCAGACAGCTTAAAATTAAACTTTTGCCCTGACATTTTGCTGTGACAACTTCAGCACCTTCTGAATCTCAACTATTTTCTCAAAGAATAAAAATTCATTCCAAATTTTTTTACGACAAAGGGAAAAAATTCTACATCCAAGGAGTTAATTATGGCCCCTTCCGACCAAGGGATTCGACAAATTCCTATTTTCCTCTAGCTGAAGAAGTCAGAAATGATTTTCTGCTCATGCAGCAAGCGGGAATAAATACGGTTAGAACCTATCATTTTCCTCCTTGCTGGTTGTTAGATCTAGCAGAAGAATATGGGCTAAAAATTTTAGTTTCTATTCCTTGGACAGAAAGATACCACTATTTTTCCGATTCCCAGTCTTTCAATGCTTTTAAGCAGTGGATAATACAGAAAGTAAAAGAGTATGAGGGACATCGAGCCCTAGTAGGTTATTTTGTCGACAACGAACTGCCGCCAGACTGTATTCGTTTTTATGGAAGAAAAAAAATTGAAAAACTCATTTCTGATCTGCTTCTCCTTATTAAGGATACTGATGGGGAAGCCCTTGTCAGCTATGCCAATTTCCCCCCAACGGAATACTTCCAACCATATCCTGTGGATTTTTATAGTTTCAATGTTTATTTGCACAACCCCAAAGATTTGGAAGCCTATTTGTACAAGCTACAAAATCTAGCAGGGGAAAAACCGCTCATTCTAAGTGAGTTTGGCATGGATTCCTTAAGGCACGGACAGAACAATCAAGCATGGTTACTAGGAGAACATATTCGGATTGTTTTCCAATCAGGCCTAGCTGGAACGATCATATTCAGCTGGACAGATGAATGGTTTACTGGAGGGATGGATATAGAAGATTGGGCTTTCGGATTGGTAACCAAAAATAGAGAACCTAAAAAAAGTTATTGGATTATTCGCAAACTCTTCCAAGGACACCACCTTCCCCTTTACCAAAGATTTCCTTTGGAACGCACTCCGAAAGTCTCTGTGGTCGTTTGCAGTTATAATGGAGCCAATACTCTTTCTGATTGTCTTTCCTCATTGAGGGCTATTCAATATCCAGATTATGAAATTATAGTGGTCGACGATGGCTCAACGGATCATACCCAGGAGATACTCAAAAAATTTCCTGAAGTTATTGCCGTTCATCAAGCAAACAAAGGATTAGGAGTCGCCAGAAACGAAGGTATTAAAAGAGCTTCTGGAGAAATTGTTGTTTTTACAGATTCAGACTGTATGGCCGATCCCGATTGGCTATATTTTCTTGTCAAGACACTGCTTGATAAGCAATACGTAGCCTGTGGAGGACCTAACTATTCTCCTATTCCCAAAGGTCTTCTACAGGCAATTATATCCCTAGCACCTGGCTCTCCCAGTCATGTACTGCTGACAGATAGTTCTGCCGAACATATTCCTGGCTGTAATATGGCCTTTTGGAAATGGATATTTGAGAAAGTAGGCTATTTTGATCCTACTTTTCGGAAAGCTGGAGACGATGTGGATTTTTGCTGGAGAATCTTATTTAATGGATACCAAATCGGATTTAATCCTTCGGCAATCGTTTGGCATTATAGAAGATTTACGATCAAAGAATATCTCAAACAGCAAATAGGTTATGGAGAAGCCGAAGCGCTTCTTCGTTTTAAACATCCCCATTATTTCGGAGCGTTGGGCAGTGCAATCTGGAAGGGGCAAATATATGAACAAAATTTTAATCTTTTCTCTTTGAGAAAATCTTCCATCTATCAAGGTATTTTTGGAACCGGATTGTTTCAATTTTTATACCCTGGAAAAGAAAATTATTGGGCTACTCTTACAAGAAGTTTCGAGTATATGATGGCTGCTTTTTTGCTTTCTCTGCTCCTTTTTACTATTGAAAGAACTAGACTGTGGTTCTTTCTTCCTTTCCTTCCTCCTCTTTGGTCGGCCTTAAGCTATATTGCTCAACTGAAAGCAGATCCCAAAAAGTTGAGATTTAGTTCTAAACTTCTGCTTTTTTTCCTCGTCGTTATCCAACCCATTGTTAGGGGCATTACAAGACATAAGCAGTGGTTTTTTTCTCGGAAGCTGCCAATAGCTTTTCCAGGGGACAGTACCCCTCTGATCCCTATAATATTCACAATACAAACGCCTCTTATCCTCTCTTATTGGTCCAAAACAGGCCAAGATAGAATTAGCCTTTTAAAAAAGATTATAGAAAAACTCGATGAAAAAGCTTGCAGATATGCCTTAGATTCTGGTTGGGACAGTTGGGATATTTTTCTCTATGCAGACAACTTCTGGGACTGCCCTCTGCTTAGTCTTACTGAAATCTATCCTCGAAATGAGAGGATTATAAAAATAAAATTGGATGCTAAACCAACATCTCTACACAAATTAATCTTCTTTGTTATGCTGCTTACTACATGCTTTCTATGGGTTGGAGTAGGACAGACTTCACTTTTAGCTACCCTACCTCTGCTAGCCCTTCTTTCTTTTTACTTGAGAATCAAACAAAGAAGGCTGTTCATTAAACTTATTGCTTTAATCGATCAAGCTGCCAAAGAAACCCTTTTGACAAAAATCAAATGAAGAAGGCGACACAATTTTCAACGCATCGACTCAAGAAGCTTTCTTTTCTACCTGCCCTTTTTGATTCCTTTGCCATTTATAAGCGGACGTTGCCTTACTATCAACCTTTCTTTCCAAAACTCCTTCTCTGCGCATTGTTGATTATTCTTTCTGTGGGGTTGAATATCTTACGACCTTGGCCAGTGAAATGGCTCATTGACGACGTGCTACTAAAAACTATCAATCACCTCCCCCATGGTTATAGGCACAATCTTCTGACCACTGCTTTTATTGGCTGCGCAGCCTTATTTCTAATCTATTTGATCCATGGCCAATTATCCCTTCTAATCAATTCTTTACTCTATCGCATAGGGTTATCGGCCCTTCTAAAATTAAGAACTGATACTTTCTCCTTCCTTCAATATCTTCCATTGCGTTTTCATGAATCGAACAAAAGTGGGGACATAGTCTATCGAATTGCCTATGACAGCCAATCAATACTGACCATGTTGATCAGAGGATTTAGCACTATCTTTAGTTCTTCTCTCCTTCTCATCGGGACATTACTGGTGATGCTGAAGCTTAATCTATATCTAGCCACAACAGCCCTAGGCATTGCACCTTTGTTATGGGCAATTATCTCAGCCAATACTGCTAAAATCAAACAAAAAAGTACCCGAGTCCAAGAACAGGAAAGCAATCTTTTGGCAGAGACCTCAGAAAGAATTTCTTCGATGCGGTTGATTCAAGCTTTCTCTAAAGAAGAAGAATCAATAGCATCTTTTGAAAAAGCAGCTTGGAACAGTCTGAACGCCAACTATGAATACCTGCAGACTAGTAACTTCTCTTCCCTTCTTATAACAATGACCACAGCCTTCGGAACAGCCCTGATACTTTTCATAGGGACGAATGAAGTCTGGAAAGGAAGATTATCTATTGGGCAATTATGGATTTTTCTAAGTTATCTGGCTTCCTTATACCAACCGATGGAACAGCTCAGTTACACGTCTTGGGCTTTGGAAAGTGCCACAAGTAGCATGAAAAGAATTTTCGAACTCTTTGAGATTCCTAATGAAGTTTCAGAGCCTTCTAATGGAATTGTTTTGAAGGCTCCACAAGGTAAAATAGAATTTAGAAACGTCTCTTTCGAGTATCACCCAGGAAAGCCAGTTCTCAAAAATATAAGTTTCACTGTCAATCCTGGAGAACGGGTTGCTATTGTAGGTCCCACAGGATCCGGAAAAACAACCATTCTCTCCTTACTCTGTAGGTTTTATGATCCTATCGAAGGCGCTATCACTATCGACGGCATTGACTTACGAAACATGACCAAAAAATCATTACGCCAACATATTTCTCTAGTCTTACAAGATACCATTCTATTCAATACGAGCGTCGAAGAAAATATCAAATTCGGAAAAGAGGGAACGAGTCACGATCAAATCATCGAAGCAGCAAAAGAAGCTTCAGTCGATTCGTTTATTACCCAACTTCCAAAAGGATATGATACGATTGTAGGAGAAAAAGGGGCACTTCTCAGCGGAGGACAAAGACAAAGAATAGGCTTAGCCAGAGCTTTCTTAAGAAATTCTCCAATCCTTCTTTTGGACGAACCAACCAGCTCTTTAGATTTAAAAACGGAACTAGAACTTATGTCTTCTTTACTACACCTTATGAAAAATAAGACTACTCTCTTCGTTACCCATAGGCTACACATCATTCATTCTTGGGAACGCATTCTTGTGATAGTAGATGGGAAAATCTGTGAAGAAGGAAGCGGTAAAGAACTATTAGACAAAAAAGGGCTCTTCTATCAGCTGTGGAAAGCAGGCAATTTTTTCTCACCTTCTACTATTCTTTAACCTCTTTGACTATTTTCCCTAAAGCCTCAAAACTATAACCAGGTAATAAGGCTAAATCATCTTTAAGATCCCCAGATTTGAGAAAATCAAGAAATTTTTCTACCGCAGGCTGCAAAATTAAATCATGAGGTATAGCTAACCAAAATTCCATCTCATAGAGAGGAACAAAATCCAAGGAAGTAATCTCCGCACAAGCCCTCGAACTTAATCCAACATCGGCAAATCCATACCCAACCGCCTTGGCAACATCCAAAGCAGTAGCTAGCTCAATCCGATATCCGTTAATTTGATGTGGTTGGATCCCCGCTTTATTGAGCAAGCTGTCAAGCAATATACGGGTTCCAGAGCCATCTTCTCTATTGACAAAGCGGACATTTTTTTGGAGGAGATCTTCTACTTGCCGTATTTTCAATGGATTGCCAGGTTTAACCACAAACCCTTCTTCCCACTTACTAAAAGCGAAAATTAAGCCTCCTGTCTTGGCCAATGCTTCGGTGCCACTTGCGATATTGTTTTTTGGATGCTCCTTAGGAAAATGGAAACCACCTACATGAGCAAATCCCAATTGCAGAGAACTTAAGGCTTTAAGACTTGGTTGTCTGAACCACCATAGCTTAAAGTCAGAATACCTAGCAAGACGATTGGAGAGCATTCCAAGAGCGGGATCACACCCAACCAAAAAAATTTGCTTTTCTATTTCTGAATATGGGCAAAGAAGCCTCAGTTGTCGACAATTCCCTTCAGAACTTACCCGAAAAGCATTCGCTTCAACATAGCCAAGATTTAACTCTAGACTGGCAGAAGGCCATGCAATCTTTTTTCCTCTTACCTCTCCCACCACCAATCTGTCTGGGCTTTTTTCAGTGAAGGTATTTTGCTGATCCACCCCAACAATGCAATCGACATCTACAAAATCGGGGCTATAAGGAAAAAGAAACTCGACACTTTTTCCTAAAACTCGAGCCAACCTAAGAGCCACGGCCGTATTAGGTATATAGCGCCCATTTTCCATCGCATGAATGCTTTGGCGACTTACCCCAATTTTTGAAGCAAGTTCCTTTTGGGATAGACCTTTGCCAATCCTTGTCAACCGAAGAGGATTATTAATGAGAGAATCTTTTAAAGCCATCTTTCTACGCATGCCCTAGGAGTCAGTTTTCAAATTTTAATAGAGATCCCTTTTCTTAAAAAAGCTGGCAGATCCAAATTAACTCCTTTATGGACCGTTTTATAGCCTTTGGTAAAAATACCAGTTGAAATGCTGTCTTTTTGAAGACCATCGTCAGGTTGTGTAGAGCTTTTATTATCGGCAAGGATAGTATCGGTCCTTTCGAGTTGTTTTTCTATCTCTGTTTCAATAAACTTTTCTCCAGCAGCATTACCAATAAGAACAAACCCCTCCTCTCTAGCATCCATATTTTCTCTATTTTCTCTAATAATACTTAGATAGAAACGGTCGAACAAGCTTTCTTCAGCCTTGAAAAGGCTTCGTAAATCTTCCTCAGTTTTCGTAGGAGAAAGAAAAAAACAAACCCAGGCCACCTTCCTATTCTGTTCTAAACCGACATCCTTAGCCGGCTGCAAATAAGGTTGTATCTTGTCGGGTAGTTTCTCTACACCTCGTAAGGAAAAACTATAAAAGTCTTCGACAAAGAGAAGGGAAGGGAAATTTGTGCTATCAAAAGGAGCTTCTTCTGTAGCCGCTTGGGTTAAGTGGTACCAACAGGAAATGATAGAGCTTACTTTTTTATTAAGATTTCTATACACTCGAAGGGGATCGTCTGCTGGACCAAAAACTCCCTTTGCTTTTTCGTTAGAGAAAAAAATGAACTGATGAGGAAACTCTAAAAGTTCTTGCACTGTTTTTCTTGCAGTGTCTTGACGCGAAAAGGCCTCAGAATGGAACGGAAGAAAAGCTATAGAACTAAGCGTCTTGATTCTTTCGCTGGCTTTTCTAGAAAAAAATTGGAGCCCTGCACTGCCCATAGCCCCTCCAAGCCCAGATAAAACTAACAAATGCTCACATTCCTCCAATATCTGTTCAATTCTCGGTTCTTCTTCCTCGAAAATCTTCGACGCCAATTCCAAATCCCCACAAGTTCCTAACCCCTTTGTCGCCTCTTTGCCAAGTAGTATTCTTCTTTCAGCAAGGCTTCCTTCTACACTCGAAAAATCAGCATCCAAGGCATAAAAGAGGCCACTAGGCTCTTCAGCTAAGATCCATTCGTCCAATAGATTAATCCCCGCTTTCCCTATCCCCACAACGACATTTTTCGTCAAAAGAACCCTTCCTTTTGTAGTGTAAATGAAATGGTGATTAATTTAAAAATTTGATATTTCCTAAAAATCGCAAGAGTGAAGAACGCATTTTTCCAAGCAGTCCTTCTTTTAGACTCTCCATTTCGAATATCCGCCCATATCTGAGTAAGCCTAAAACGGTATACAGATCTGGCCTATCGAGATAGGATTGATCTCCTTTAAAAGGCAGCGATTCAGCCAATTTAACAGGATGGCCAAAGATTTTTTGAGCTAGCTCTTCTACTCCATCGATCTTGCTCCCTCCGCCAGTCAAATAGATGGTTCCTGTAAAATGAGGCCAAAAAGATTGCATTTCCAAATCCTCTTTGATAATTTCAAAAATTTCTTCTTGCCGGGCTCGCATAATTTTTACAATTGCATTATAAGGCACCAACCTTTCTTCGGGAAGCAGATGATTGCTTGTTGTCAGTCTCTTTTTAATGGATTCAGAGCCTAACTTAAAGGAACCAAAATGTTTCTTTATTTCTTCTGCTTGAGGAAATGGAATTCTTAAGGCCAGAGCTAAGTCATTGGTTAAATGATCTTGTCCTACCCCAATCACCCCAGAGTGAACAATAATGCCTCCATGATAAACGATATAGTCGGTTAGCCCTGCTCCTAGGTCAATAACGATCGCTCCCTGCATTTTCTGACTCCGTGTGAGCACCGCTTGAGCTGTTGCAAAGATACTCAGACAGTAATTGCAAATATCAATAGAAAGCTCTTTTACGCACCGGACAGTCGTTTGAAGCCTCGTAGCAATGCCTGAAATGAGATGATACTCCGCCGTCAGCTTCTTTGAAAAAAGGCCGATAGGATTTTCCGTCAGGGTTCCATCATCTAAAGAATAGGTTTTCAATAGGTCATGTAAAAGGATTTGTCCAGTCGGCAAGGCCTGCTGTCTGACCAAAGACCTGAGTTCCATTAAGTGCTTTTGATCGATGCGATCTCCATCTTCTCCAAGGCTGATAACCACTTTCGAATTGAACGATCGGATATGTGCCCCACTAATGGCAAGATAAACTTCTTCGATCGCAACATTGGTTTTTGCTTCAGCTTCTACAATAGCATCATGTACCGATTTTTGAGCTAGCTCAAAATCGACGATTTCCCCCTTTCTCACATTGAGCGAAGGGCTCTCAGCAATACCCAATAAGTAGAGCTCACCCCCTTCCCTTAGTTCAGCTACCGAACAAGCAATTTTGCTAGTCCCTATTTCAAGCCCAACAAGAATTGGCCATTCTTTCTTCCAAAACATTACCGTTTCCTAATAAAACAAACTTTATAAATTACTGAAATATTACTGGTACATTTTGCTCCGGAGTCAGATCGACCATGGAAATTTTACGGCCATGGCTCTGAGAAAAAGAATAAATTTTTTGCAGTCTTTGTACCTGTTCATTCAAATGATCGATCCGGAAGGTAAGCCGGACTCCATCTCTCGTAAGAAGACCTATAGAAAGTGGCCTTGAGACATCGATAGTTTGCGGATCAAAGGGGAAGTGTAAAGAAGAATTTTCTAATATATGAAGCAAATTAAGGGCAGCAGAAACCTCCGGTTCTTCTATTCTTTTTTTTCCTTCAATCAATTTCAAAGGAACCCCCACCATTTCTGGCAAAGAAAGAAGATCCTCTCTATTTTCTGTTACAAACGGATAGCCTTTTTCATCAAGACAATATTTCCTATTCTCTTTGGATTTCACTGCCAATCTCACAACAGGTTTTCTTTCCCAAATCCTTATTAGGAGGCGATCGGGAAGTTCTCTCCTTACAAGGGCTTTATCTACTTCTTGAATGGAACAAACTTTCGAATAGATATCCCTCAATGACAAATTAAAGATGTTATCTCCAACATGCACATTCGAAGCACGGATGACCTCGTCTTTTGTGATTCGTCCGCTCCCGATCAGCTCAACATCAATGTGTCTAAGCTGATAGCCATAACGGGCTAATAGATTGTTTTTAAAATAATCCCAGCTTTTGAATCCTCCGACAGTTCCAATCACAAGCAATCCGATATATAACAATGCTCTTAATAAAAGAGAAAATTTGATCCTTTTTTTAGGTAGTCTTTCTTTGCCTTCGACGTGCAAAAACTCCATTGGAGCTTTCTTGAGTCGATTCTTTTTTCTCTTTTTTGGCCTGTTCAATACCTTCATATCACGCTCCTTGGAAAGATTTGCGCTCTACCGCTTTTTAGATCCTAACACCAAAAGACTCTCTGGCTCGCCATTTGAAGAAAGAAAGTTCTACAATCCTTTCACAAAGCTCTGCAAAATTCAGCCCAGCTGCTTTTGCAGCCATTGGGAATAGACTGGTTTCAGTCATTCCAGGGATGGTATTTATTTCTAAAACCCAAGGAACCCCGTCTTCTGACAAAATGATATCGACCCTTCCATAAATAGAGCAGCCCAGGACATGAAAAGCATCCAGAGCTGTTTTCTGCACCGCCTCCCCTTGACTCTTAGTCAACAAAGCCGGACAAATGTATTCTGAAGCTCCCTTAGTATACTTATTTTGGTAGTCATAAAAGCCCTTTTTGGGTTTAATTTCCACAATAGGAAGCGCTTGGTTATCTAAAATTGCCACCGTCAATTCTCTTCCCTTGATAAGGGTTTCAGCTATCACGACATGATCAAATTGTTTTGATTTTCTGACCGCTTCCTCAAAATCCTCCATAGCATAGACGAACTCTACCCCAATGCTTGAACCCTGCCTGGATGGTTTGATGACGTAGGGAGGACCAAAAGGAACTTTTTTTTCTTCACCCACAACAAAAAAAGGTGGGGTAGGAATACCTCCCTGGACAAAAAGTTTCTTACTCCAAACCTTATCAAAAGCCTTCTCACTGGAAGCAGCATCACTACCTGTAAACGGAATGCCTCGACGCATTAAGAGTCTTTGTATTTGTCCGTCTTCTCCAAATGTCCCATGAATACACAAAAAACAGATCTCCGTTGATTCAGGCAGTTCGAACTTTTCATTAATTAAGTCGACTGATGTCAGCTCATAGCCCAAGGAAAAAAGCGCACTTTCAACTGCCGAAGCTGTCTTAAGAGAAATCTGTCTTTCTTCGGAGGGACCTCCTTTCAAAACAGTTATATGTCTAGGCAATCCTTGCTTCATTGTTCTTCTCCCAAAATGACGACTTCTGTTTCTAGCTCGATGCCCCTTTTTTCAAAAGCCTCCCTTTGAATCAAGCTAATAAGATCTAATATGTCTTTTGCCGTAGCCCCTCCCTCATTGATAATGAAATTCCCATGTTCTTCCGAAACCCTTGCTTTGCCTACTGCCTTATTTTTTAAACCTAGTTCGTCAATCAATTTTCCTGCTGGAATGCTTTTTGGATTTTTAAAAATACAGCCTGCACTAGAACCTGCAGGTTGACTTTCCACCCGTTTCATTGAAAACTCTTTTAATTCCCTTGCGATAGTCTCGCTATCCATTGGCTTAGCCACAAGTTGAGCTGAAAGAGCAATGTGATTCTCAAAAAAAGGGACTTTTCGATAAAAAACTTCCAGTTCTTGCCGATCAATCTCTCCAATATTCCCTTCCATATCCATAAAGCGGACTCTTCTGACCACATCCATGGTCGATCCCCCCATAGCTCCTGCATTCATTCTTAAGGCACCCCCTAAGCTACCAGGTATGCCTTCCATAAAGGAAAGGCCTCCAAGCCCATGCTTTTTAGCTTCATAGACTATAGTCCGCAACTTGACCCCGCATCCTGCAAAAATCAAATGATCTTCAAAACGGATCTCACAGAAATTGGGATGGGCTAAATGGATACAAAGACCTTTGATGCCACCGTCACGAACAAGAAGGTTCGTTCCCTTGCCAATCCACACCACAGGCAAAGCCTGTTCTTTGGCAAATCGTAAAAGCAAGGCAAGATCAGACTCGGTTGCTGGTTCTGCCCAGATTTCAGCAGGCCCTCCAACCCTCAAAGTCGTATGCCTACTTAATGGTTCATTTATCAAAAGCTTTGCATCAGCCGACAATTTACTTTTAAGGTGATCAATCATACGCAGATACTCGGTTAATTTTTCCACTGTTTTATAAATATCTCCTGCCCCCATAGTTACTATGGTGTCTCCAGGTTGCAAGATGGAGATTGTTTTATGGATCAGTCTCTTTTCATCCGGTTCAAAAAAAACCGCTGGATGACCCTGTTCTCTAATGGCTCTAGCTATTGCTGCTCCATCAACCCCATTAGATGTCTCTCCAGCAGAGAAGATTTCCGTTACCACAACGACATCGGCTTGAAAAAAAGATTTTGAAAAAAGGTTTTGCATCTTTTGTGCTCGGCTATATCTATGAGGCTGGAATAGAGCAACCGTTCTTCTGCCACGTCCTTTTGCCGAACTCAACGTCGTTTTAATCTCTGTCGGATGATGGGCATAATCATCGATGAGTTCGAAATAGTTGCCTTTAAATTTCAATTCAAACCTTCTTCTTATTCCTGGGAAGTTCCCAAGGGCACGAGCTGCTCTCAAAGGCGAAATTCCAAGGGTCGTTGTCAGCGATAGAGCAGCAAGAGCATTTTGCACGTTTTGAATACCCGGAATCGCCAAGGAAATTTCACACAGCCATTCCTCCCCTTTATAGAAATGATAGCCTGAAGTGCTTGTTGAAGCCTTCATCCAAAATGCCGCTGCTCTTTCTCTTAAGCTATAATTGATGACTCCCTGTTTTTTCCACTCTGCGATGAGTTGGCAATGAGGGTCATCCTGATTATAGACCACTGTATCAGTCGTTCTGGCAACCATTTCTCTAAAAGTCAAAACGATAGAATGAATATCTGCATAATAATTGAGATGCTCTTCCTCAATATTTAAAACAACCAGAGCATGCGGAGAGAAATACAAAAAACTGCCATCGCTTTCATCTCCTTCAATGACCATATACTCTCCAGGACTCCACCGCGCACTCTCTCTAAGAGAAATCGGTTCAGCTCCCAAATAAAAGGAAGGATTTAGCCCACATTCCTGGAGGATCCAGGCAATCATGGCAGAGGTCGTACTTTTTCCATGCATTCCACTAACAAGAAGGACTTTTTTTTCTGCAGCCAAAAGAGAAAGTAAAAAGGCCCTTTTGACAAGGGGTATGCCAAATTTTCGGCAAGCCTCCAATTCAGGGTTGGCTAAGGGTATTGCCGATGAATAGCACACTAGATCAGCAGCTACTACCTGAGATTGGTCATGCGTTGGATAAAACTCCAATCCATGGGCTATTAGTTTTTGGGCTTTTTCAGTCGGTTCGTGGTCTGAACCACTGACTTTGTAGCCTCTTGCAAGTAACAGGAGAGCCAGCGGAGCCATCCCGCTGCCACAAACTCCTAATAAATGAATCTTCGAGCGGTTGTTCTTGAGGATGTTTTGAACTAGTTCTCTTTCTTTAGCAGACATCGTTCGATTATCTCCACTATTTTATCAGTTGCATCAGCCTTGAAGAGAGCATGAGCAGCTGCACCCATCTCCTTGGCAAGTTGGCTGTTGTGAAGGATTAAGTCTATGGACTCTTTTAAAGACTGCGGCGTCGTTTTCGATTCTTCAAATACAAAAGCCGCTTTTTCTTTTGCCAAAACCCTCGCATTTTTGGTCTGATGATCATGAGCCGCATAAGGATAAGGAATAAGGATGCTTGGTAGACCAAAGGCGCAGATCTCTGTTAAAGTCATTGCTCCAGCTCTACTAATAACCAAATCAGCTAAACTATAATAAAGATTCATCCTATGCGAAAAGGGCTCCACCACGACTCGATACCCGTAAGAGCTATAAGCTTTCAAACAGTCTTCATAGTCGTTTGGCCCAGTCAGATGTATAAATTGAATAGTTTCTTTTTGCTCTCTCCATAGCGGTAATAATTGAAGCATCAGACGATTAATGCCACTAGCCCCTTGACTGCCTCCAAAAATAAATAACGTTTTACGGCTTAGCTCAAGCCCCGTTCTTTGGCAAGCTTCATTCCTGGATAGCCGACAGAGCTCCTTGCGAATTGGTATGCCTGTGAATATTTTTTTCTTTGGAGTCAGGGGAACTTCACATTCTTCCATCCCTAAGAGCAAGAAATCAGCACGTTTAGAGAAAAGCCGCGTCACAAGGCCTGGAACAGCATTGGCCTCATGGATAAGTAATGGCAACTTTCTATTCGCTCCCATAAAAAGGGGCAACGCACTGATAAAACCACCAAAAGCCAAAATCAAATCAGGCTTAAAAGATGAAAAGATCGACCGACACTTTTTATATCCATCAAAAAGTTTTATAGAAAAAGAGATAATTTTACTTGAAAACAATCCTGGCCATCCTGCCACAGGGAGTGAGTCCCAAGCAATATTTTTTTTGTTTTTTATCACTTCCCTATCGACCGATTTGTCTGATAGGATAAGTAGAGGATGATGACCCTTTTCTATTAGTTTTTCGGCTACCGCAATACCCGGAAATAGATGACCTCCTGTTCCTCCGCAAGGAATGAGAATATGGAATGGTTTCATAATCCTTAGAGATTGATAGAGCGTTGCGCCCCTTTCTCTTCTACTTTAATGCGAAATTCCGGAGGCCTTTGTCGATGTATGTTCAATAGCAGGCCTACGGACATAAGGCAAAAAACAAGATTCGATCCTCCATAACTAATGAAGGGTAAAGGAAAGCCTTTATTCGGAAGCAAGCCAGTTACTACGCCTAAATTTGCTAGCGTCTGCATGCCTATCAAGGAGGTGAGACTGGTACCAATCATCAACCCCTCTTTATCCGGAGCAAAAAGAGAAATCCATCCAGCGGTTAAAATAAAACTTAGATAAAGCCCAACGATAAGCAGGGTCGCCCAAAGACCCAGTTCTTCACCAATAATAGGAAAAATAAAATCGGTAGTCGACTCTGGCAAATAAAACATCTTCTGACGACTGTTTCCTAACCCAAGACCGCTGATCCCCCCAGAACCTAAAGCAATCAATGATTGCCAAACCTGATAAGACTTGCCTTCTTTATCTTGATCCATCGCCAAAAAAGCCAAAAGTCTAGATCTTCTTTCAGGCATTAACAAGGCAACGATAAAAACAAAAAGGATACCCGAGCCTAAGATAGGAAGGATCCATTTCAAGGAAATCCCCCCCAAGTACAAAAAAAGGACAAAAACCATAAAGTAGAGAAGACTCGATCCAAGGTCTCCAGAAATTATCAACAGACTAACAAAAAGTCCCACCGTCACAAAAGCCGTAAAAAAGGGAGACATATAAAAAAGGCTTTTCTTTTTGGCATTCGACAGGATGCGAGTAAAAAAAAGGGAGATAAAAATTTTTGAAAATTCCGAAGGCTCTACATTGAATCCACCTACTGAAATCCATCGGGACGAACCATGGACTTTATGCCCGATTCCAGGAACAAAACAGAGAATGAGAAGAAAAAAGCCAAGGATCAAAAGCCAACTGGACAGTTGTAAGAGTTTGTGATAATCGATCAGGCTAAAAATCAAGCAGCTGAAGAGCCCAATAGCAATCCAAAGGAATTGGCGCAACATTAAACTAGAAATCTGACTTTCTTTTTCCAATACAAATTTCCCGGAAGCACTAAAGAGGGCCACAATCCCAATAGAGAGTAAAGTTAAAGCAATGGCGACTAGCAAATAACCAGAAAATTGATTGATTTTCTTTGTTTTTTGGTAAAACAGATCCAATTCTTGCATCGGAAAAACTAGAGTCTATTGTGGTGGTAAGTTTTGTAGGGAACTGGAACCAGGGGATGGAGAAGAACTATCCTTTTCTTTTTCTTTTGGATTAGGAATGACCAATTCCTGTCCTATCTTTAACTTTGTAGGATCCTTGATTGCATTGGCATCCACGATGTCTTTCACAGAAAGATGAAACTTACGCGCTATCTTCCAAAGGCTGTCTCCCTGTCGAACGGCATAGATCCTTTTGCCATCAGCTTCTTTAAGAAGCATAGATTGTTCAGTCATTTCTTCTTCTGCCATGGGAATCCTTATTTTTTGACCCGGGACAAGTGTATCGCCTAGGGAGGGATTATACTTTTTAAGTTCATAAACACTGACTTTATAATGCCTAGCAATGCTCAAAAGATTCTCCCCTTCCTTGACTATATGAACGGATATTTCCCTTGTGGGCGAACTAACTTGTGGCTGCTGTTGGACTTGCAAATTTTGAGGTTCTGATTCCGGATTTTCCGATGGCATTTTTTGCTGAGAGGGGGGCTGAAAATTCAAATTCGGGGATCCTCCTGTATGCTGACTTAATACTTTTCCTTTGGAATGAAGCAAATAATAGACGGCCACCGAACCGATTACTAAAAGATGAATTCCCAGAACCAAAATCAAAACAGCAATGACTTTTAGGCCAAAAGAAGGCTTCGACGCTTTGCTTTTTTTTTCTTCCATATTTTCTAAAATTCCAACTCATTATATATCGATTTTGACCCAAAATCTTATCTAATTTTTAGACTTGATAAGGCAAGCAGTCCAAAAAGCAAACTGAGGATCCAAAATCTTATGGTTACGGCAGTTTCACTCCATCCTTTTAGTTCAAAATGATGGTGGAGAGGAGCCATCGCAAAAATCCTTTTGCCCGTCAGTTTATAGGAAGCCACTTGTAAAATAACAGAAAGAGCTTCGATCACAAATATTCCCCCCGCAATGACAAGGAGTAGTTCTTGACCGATTATGATCGCCACTACCCCTAGAGCACTGCCTATAGCCAAAGAGCCTGTATCCCCCATAAACACTGCCGCCGGATAGCAATTATACCAAAGAAAACCCATACAAGCACCAATGAGCGCTGAACAAAAAATAGTCAATTCTCCGACTCCTTTGACATAAGGAATAAGCAGATAGCTGCTCATATCCGCTCTTCCAGACACATAAGAAAAGACGGCATAGACAAAAGCCACACCAATAGAACAGCCCGCTGCTAGTCCATCTAATCCATCTGTCAGATTTACCGCATTGGAGCTTCCCATAACAACTAGAATAAAAAAAGGAATGGCTAGCCATCCAATATCAATAGCGTTCAACTCTTTTAAAAAGGGAATGGTCAACCTTTGGGCATGCTTACATGTTTCCGGATCAGAAAAGAGAACCACTCCTACGATCGCTCCGACTAACCCTTGGGCAACAAGTTTGACTTTACCAGGAATACCATAATGTTTTTTTTGAACCACTTTTCTAAAATCATCGAGAAAACCAACCGCTCCCATAAAAAGCATACTCAGAAGGGTAAGCCAAAAAAACTTGTTTTGCGGTATAACCCAAAGCAGGCAGCTAAAGCTTACTGCAAACAATATGAGTAGTCCTCCCATCGTAGGCGTACCGGACTTGGTCTCATGCAGGGCTGCAAGGTCCCGTACCACCTCTTTACCTCGAATGGGCTGACCAGCCTTTAATCTTTTTAAAAGCCGAATCATTGGCTTTCCCAATAACCAAGAAAAAACCAAAGCAGTAATAGCCGCCCCCATAGCCCGAAAAGAGATGTACTTAAAAACGTTCAATATCCCAAGATGAGCAGAATAGAGATGAAGATAATAAAGCATGATTTTAAAGCTAAACAGAAAGAAGTTTTTCTACGATCCTGTCAAGTTTTAAAAATCTCGATCCTTTAATAAGCAGTGTGAGCTTGCGGTTCAAATGCTTTTGCAATTGATAATAAGCTGCTTCCTGATCCTCTGTTCCCAAAACGGCATTGAGCGGAAAACCAGCATCCTTAACTCCTTCCAGCATCTCTTTCCAATGGGGTCCAATAAAAATAATAAAAGAAAGGGGCAAGCTACCAGCAAACACCCCAAGTTTGTAATGGAGAGCGTTTGCATGCTCTCCTAACTCTCCCATGGAACCTAGTAGAGCAATTTTCTCTGATTCAAAAGGAAATTCACAAAGAGCCCTTAAGGCGCTCATAGTCGACTGAAGATTAGCATTGTAACTGTCATCAATTAGATAACCCATTCTGATGGGATGCACCGTAAGTCTACCAAGAGGAAAAACCGTTTTTTCAAGCCCCAAAGCAATTTCTTCAGAGGAAAGAGAGGCCAAAAAACCAACAGCCGCAGCAAAGAGAGCATTTTTTGCCATCTCTCTGGAAATGGTCGCAAGAGAGACTTCAAAGCTTTCTCCATGACGAGAAATTCCACAACGGATACCCTTTAGAGTCAACCAAATCTGATCCAGCCAACACAGTGAATTTTCTTGGTTCCCTACCCAAACAACTTGTCCAGCACTACGAACGCTTAACCGTTTGGACCATTCGTCATCCTCCATAAGAATCGAAAATCCCTTAGGAGAAACAAAAGTCAACAGATCCGTTTTTTCCCATCCAATCGCTTCCACAGAACCGAAATTGCCCACATGCGCACTGCCAATGTTGGTGATAATGGCTATATCAGGAGAAACAATTCGACTAAGAGAAGCTATTTCTCCACAATGATTGGTTCCCAGTTCAAAGACCCCATATTCAGTTGTATGATCCATTTGCAATACAGAAAGAGGAAGTCCTATTTGATTATTTAGATTTCCAGAAGTAGAAACGGTTTTGTATTTAACGCGTAATACACTGGAAATCATCTCTTTCGTGCTAGTCTTTCCATTGCTCCCCGTAATGGCTATAATTTTAGCATGTAGTTTTTTTCTGTAAAAGAAGGCCAATTGCTGCAATGCCTCTAGCGTATTTTTTACCCGAATAACAGGAATCGAAAGAGTCATAGACAAAGGAAGCTCACGATCCACTATAGCAGCAACAGCCCCTTTCTGAGCTGCCGAGGCTACATAATCCAACCCATCATATTTTTCTCCCTTCAAAGCCACAAAACAGTCCCCTTCTTTGACTGTCCTAGAATCAGTGCTGATTGAACCAACCATGACCGATCCTTTTCCCCCAATGACCCTCCCTTGAGTCCATTCCGCAATTTGTTCAACTGAAAGCTGCTCCATTCTTATTTCGGCCCTACAACCCTAACTAATTAGAATGGTGGTTGCAGTAAAAATAGCCGCCTCGTTGTTCCTTAACCTTTTGTATAACTACGCTGATGCTCTTTCAAGAATTTAATGTATATCCGCCTTTCCATGGCTGCCACCTAACCATTTGCTCCGTCAGACTTACTCATTTCTATTAACACAGGTTCGAAGCTGACTTCCTGGTTCACCGAGGCTGGTTTCTCTCGGGCCTTGCGACCCGAGCCAGAGCCTTCCTCTCCACAGGCTTCACATTCAGCCGGCCTTCTCTGTAGAGCCGATTAGGACGCCCAATCCATACGCTAGGAGAATTTTGACCACATTCACCTCCCAGTCCTGAAGGGGTTCTACAGTCCGGACATCACCACTCTCGGACGGCCAGCGGCATTTTTTCCTACACCGCCCTACCAGTCGAACAGCTCTTGCTGGACGGAAACCAGCGGTCGGCCACCACCACTAGCTCGCTACCCAACTTTGCCTTGTATTCCAGTTTCCGCCTTAATTCGAAGAAACCCACGTCGGATAGGGAGCTGGCCAGATGCCGGTTCCTCACTATGCCGCCACCCGCCTTGGCAAAGTAGTTGACCTGCTTATGGTTTGGGTCTAGCGCGATTTTATGGGCAACGATCATAGCTGGGATTCCTTTAGGGCTTTTTTGACACCAGAAAGCAGCTTCTGGGTCTTGCCTGAGCGGCTATCCTGCAGCCGGGCGCTGAACACAGGGATGCGCTCCAGCACCTCCTTGGCCAAATCTTCCTCAAAGGTCGTCTCCTCACCCTGGTTGAGGATCACAACCTCAACCCCCGTTGGCCTCGCAATTAACGAACTCCAGTTCCGCACCAAAGCCCATCAGCCGGTCTTTGTGGGTGATGGACCAGGCGTCCAACCTGCCCGTCGATGATCGCATCCAGCAGCCGCTTTAAGCCTTTCTTATGGTAGTTCATGCCAGAACCCAGGTCGGCAATGACTCGAACGTCCAACCTTGCCGGGCGCAGTTGTGTTCAAGCAGCTGCTTTTGCCGCTACAGCTGATCTTTCTGCTCGAAGCTGGACAGACGGGCGAAGGCGATGGTGCGACCTACCGCCTCCGGCGCATAGAATTGATCTGGTCGAAGTCGCGCAAGGTCGTAGCGACGCTTCCCCCCCAGCCGTGCGTTCATCGAAAAGAAGCTTGCCCTCGAGCTCCCAGAGCAACAGCGTTTGCGGCGAGACCACCAGGAACTCGGCGACCTCTTGAATGCTGATTAGCTTGAAAGACATCCTCAAAAAACATCTATCTTTGCGCAAGAAAGTGCGAACTTAAATTGAAACTGTTCAAGCCCTTAACGACAAACATTCTTTAACCACAAGCCTATCATCAAAAGGATAAAATACCCCACCAATCTCTTGATAGGTTTCATGACCTTTACCTGCAACACATACAATATCCCCTGGATTAGCTATCTGAATTGCTTTTCGGATCGCTTCCTTTCGATCCACTATCCAATAGATCTTTTTAGAACTATTAACTCCTCTTTTCATGTCCTCAAAGATTCTTTCTGGTGATTCACTTCTTGGATTATCAGATGTAAAAATAACCAAATCCGCATAATCAGCAGCTACTTTAGCCATCTTTGGTCTTTTGGTTCTATCCCTATCACCACCGCAACCAACCACAAGAATAATCTGTCCAGAGGACTGAATTTCCCGAAGCGTCAAAACTACCTTCAGTAAAGCATCTTCACTGTGGGCATAATCGACAACAGCCAAAAGCCCATCCTTAGCATAAAATCTTTCCATTCTACCAGGAACTCCAGGAAAAGATTCTAAGGCGCCTAGGGTAGGTTCTAACGGTATCCCTAACAGAAGTGTTCCTCCAATGGAAAGCAAGAGGTTTTCAACGTTGAATCGACCTAAAAGAGGACTGTGTAGTTGATACAACCGCCCCTCCCACTCTGCCAAAATAACTGTCAGCAACCGGTCATATTTGATGAATCTTGCTTTAAGTTTGGCTGCTGGTTTGCCTTGGGCACTAACAGTTATCATATTTACTCTGCCCTTTAACTTTTCAGCAAGATCACTCCACTGCGGATCATCAATATTCAAAACCACTCCCCCCTCTCCCTCCTTCCCAGCCTGAATATAAGAAAGAAACTTTTCTTTACTCCGCCGGTAAGCCTCCATGGTCAGATGGTAATCCAGATGATCTTGAGTAAGATTAGTAAAAATACCAATCCGAAATTCCGTGCCTTCAATTCTTCCCTGCTCAAGGGCATGACTGGAAACTTCCATGACAGCAGCCTGGCAATTAGCCTTAAGCATTTGAAAAAGAAGCTGCTGCAAATCGCTTCCTTCAGGCGAAGTACGGCTTGCAGGGATTCGATCAACTGTCGTATCATAGTAGATCGTACCAATAAGCCCAGTTTTCCAGCCTTGGGTTGCTAACAGATGCTTCATTAAAAAAGAAGTTGTCGTTTTCCCATTAGTCCCCGTGATTCCAATAACGGGCAAATGACTGGAAGGATACCCATAAAAAACACTCGCTACTTTTCCTAGTACTCTTCTAGGATCCTTCACCTGAATAAAGGTCGTTTCTTTTGATGTTGGCCAAGCAGGCACTTCAGAACAAATGACCCCCCGGGCGCCTCTTTCTATGGCCTCTTCAATATAACGATGTCCATCGGTCTTTTGTCCTTTCCAAGCAAAAAAAAGGGATCCTTCTACGACATTTCTCGAGTCATACACTATATTGTTTATTTCCCAATCGATTGATCCCTTAATTGCAAGAGGCTGCAAATCAGACAAAACATCTGAAAGCTTCATGATTTAAACTAGGTGCGATAAATGGCAATAAAGTATTTTTCCACTCAAAAGCAACAAGGCTAAAGAAGACTCCATTTTATTTTTCTTGAGAAAAGACCCTTGCAATCCCCCGAAGATGGTAAAAGACTGCCTTTGTTCTTCTTTTCAAAAGAAGAACAATAATACAGCCAAGATGCAGGGCTAATCTTTGAAATTTTGTCATAAAAGGGGGAAAACTACAAAAGTTCTTCTCAGCCTTCACTTTTTGTTCTATAAAGAATCGATCTACTTTTCAGTTTCGATGCGAATCGCCTGGGCAGGGACACACTTGGGAGTCAAATTAAGGGCTTGTGCAATTTCAGAGCCAATATAACTAAAAGCGGGAGCTGCCACTGAGGCTGCATAATATTGCGTACCATGCGGTTCATCAACCATGATCATCAGTACAAATTCAGGATCTTCAGCAGGAAGAAACCCAATAAAAGAAGAAATGTATTTTCCCTTTACATAGTTCCCATGCACCGCTTTTTGAGCAGTCCCCGTTTTGCCCGCGACCGTAAAACCCATAATCGCTGCCTTAGCCCCTGTTCCTTTTGGAGAAACCACAGATACAAGGGCAGAAGTCACCAATTTCGCCGTTCTTTCCGAGATCACTCTTCTAATGATAACAGGAGAAAAACTTCGGAGAATTTTTCCCTGTGGATTCCTAATGTCTTTGATGATCATTGGCTTAACTAAATAGCCATGATTAGCAATAGCAGCCATTGCCCGAATCATCTGAATGGGTGTTACCGCTATTTCTTGTCCCATTGGGATTCGTGTTATCGAAAGTTTTGACCACAGCCTTGGAGGATAAAGAATGCCTGGAGATTCTCCCTGCCCAAGCAACATTCCGGTTGGCTCTCCAAAGCCAAATGCCCTCGCATAATGGTAGAGTCTGTTTTCTCCTAATTCCAAGCCCATTTTGGCAAAACCGATGTTACTTGATTTCATGACCACTTCCCGAACGCTAAGCATTCCATAGGGATGACTGTCATGAAGGGGTTTTCCCCCATAAAAAAAAGCACCATTTTCACAGTTGATCGGACTGTTGTCTAAACTAAATATTTTTTCTTCGAGGACTCCTGAAAGAGTAACAATTTTAAAAATCGATCCTGGTTCAACAGGATCGGTAAGATTTTTGTTTTTCAGAAAAGCAATGTTCCATTTTTCTCTTCTGTTTGGATCAAAAGAAGGTCTTTGAGCCATCGCTAAGATTTCTCCCGTTTTAGGATTCATGACTATGGCCATAATCCCATTGGGCGAAAACTCCTTTTCAACCCTATCAATACCTTCTTCGACAATGTGCTGAATCACGCTGTCAAGCGTCAAACTAACGTTGCATCCATCCACAGGTTTTACTTCCAATCCCCTGTAAGCAGCAATTTCTTTCCCAAAAACGTCTTTTTCTATCCACTCTTCTCCAGGCGTCCCCTCCAACCACTCATTCATTGCTTTTTCCACTCCCGCCGCTCCCTTACCATTCTCATCCAAATACCCAATCAGCGGGGCCGCTTCCCTTCCACAGGGATAAATGCGGCTGTAGTCCTCCTCAAAAGTCAAAAAATGTTCCGCAGGCAGTCTTTTTTTCTTCCATTGCCTCAATTTTTCTTTTTCAAAGGCCTCAAGTTTTTGCACTTTTTCTTCTGAAAGTCCCTTCGCTAAAAGATAGGACCGGTCCATCCGACGGAAGTTCTGTAGGAGGCTATTTTTTTCTAAACCAAGAAGCTCTTCGAGCTCTTGTATGGTGATGGCTGGTTCCTGAACATTCATCCCATCCAATCGCACTTTATAAGTCAAAAAACTCTGAGCCAAGGGCACATTTTTACAGTCGACTATGTAGCCCCTTTTGGGGGGAAGCACCTTGCGAACCGTATGAACCGTGGTCGCAAGTTCCAAATACTTTTCATGTTCAAAAAGCTGAATTTGCAACAAGCGTAGGGAAATCACCGTAAAGCCAAGGCTTAAAAAAGCAAAAACAACCAATGCCCTGGATCTGGCCCTGTCTGTCGAAAGATTATTTTTCTTGGGCACTACAGGCTGAAACAAAGGACTATTCATTGCCTGCGAAAAAGTCAATTGGTGCGGACTCTTCCATCATGATTACTTCGAGCTCAGACATTTTGACTAACCCAATTTTCCACTCCTTTAACCTGTTCTCCAATTCTTGAGGAGAGCAGCCTTTAGCAAGCATCGCTTCCAGTCGGCTGTTTTTCCTTTTCATATCCGCAAGCTCCTCTTCTTGAATCTTCAGTTCATCGGAGATACGAAGCACCCTATTTTTCAAATAAAGGAATTCGATTCCCCCAAACATAGTAATTAAGACAGCCATTATCCATACGAACATCATGGACAATTTGATCGAATGTCGGTCTTTCAGTCGATTTTTCATACATCCTCCCTTTTCATTTTTTTTTACGAAGTTAACTTGATGAGTTGTTAGCTTTTCTCTTCCAAACGGATTTTCCAGCCGATCCGTAGCCTCGCACTTCTTGCCCTTGGATTGTTTCTGCTCTCTTCTCTAGAAACCAAACGACGCTCTACTCTATAAAAAAAAACCTCCCGCTCTTTCTCCCCTTCCGGCCCATGTCTGCCTTTGGGCAGAGAATGATTCTGGAAAAATCTTTTCACAATCCTATCCTCTCCTGAATGAAAGCTGATCACCGCTAATCTTCCTCCTTCCTTTAAAAGCCTTGCGCCTTCTTCAAGCCCTTTTTGAAGATGTTCAAGCTCTTCATTGACAGCTATTCTTAAAGCAAGAAATGGCCGAGTGGCCACATGCCCTTTTGCCTTTGATAGGCGTGCTTTTAAAATAATTTCTAAAAAATCTTTGACCCGAAGAATAGGCCGGATCGATCGAAATCGTTCCACCTCTTCCGCAAGCCTTTGGCTTTCTTTTGGCTTGCAGCTTACTAAAAAAAGCCTTATTAATTGCTCTTTGCTTAAGTTATTCAACAAAAAGGCAGCTGTTTTTTCTTTCGAACTATCCATTCTCATGTCCAAAGGAGCTTCAGGAAATTGGAAACTGAACCCTCTTTGTGGATCTTTCAATTGTCCTAAAGAAATCCCAAGATCCAACAACACCCCATCGACCCGATCCCAACCGATTTGAGAGCAAGCTACCGCCATTTCCGAAAAATTCATTCGGAAAAAGTAAAAATGATACCCTTTTTCTCTTAGCAACCCCGCTCTTTGCTGAGCTTGCTCATCCATATCCATCGCCAAGACCTTACATCTTCTTTCCAGAAGTGCGGTCGTATGCCCCCCGTACCCAAAAGTACCATCGATCCATTTTTCATTTTCTTGCGGCTGGCAAAGCTCCAAAAATTCCTTGAGCATGACTGGAACATGGAGCAATAGGCCTTCCTCTCTTTTCTCTTCCATGCCACCTTTTTCTTTTCATAAATTTTAAGTTCTGCTACATCCATCCTCATTCTTTTCTGCTCGTTTTTCCTCTCCATTCATAGTCCCATGCCCTCAATTGCTTCCTCAAAAGAAGTGCTTTTCCCAGCCGTTTCTTCTTGCCATTTCTTTTGGTCCCAAATTTCAAAATGATCTAAACGGCCCACCAATACAGCCTCTTTCCCAATCTGTGAATGTTTTCTTAGTCTTTCTTTGATTGATATCCTTCCCTGCTGATCCCAACTCACCGCTTGAGAAATCTGAGCTAGAAGCTCTAGCTGTTGTCTGATCGGGTCTTGTAATCTTAAAGTTTCAATCTTTTGATGAATTTCTTCCATCCAGGACTCTGGATAGACTTTCAAGTGGTGAAATTTGGAAGGGAAAACAAAGAGCCGACTATCATAACCTTCCTGCCTCCATTCGGAAGGAACAGTTATTCTACCTTTCTCATCAAAGGCATGCTCAAAAATGTCTGTATAGGTAGCTCTCTTTTTCCCCATAATTGGATTTTATTCCATTTTTCTCTATTTTCTTCCATTTTTCACCACTATTATTCATACTCAAATTTTTCTCCCCTGTCATTAAAAACTTTTGGTTTTGAATAAAACTTTTTGCTTGATTTTTTGTTAAATTTTTTCTTGCTTTTCATCAAAGCTATCTCATCGATCCTTCTCTGGAATTTTTTCAAGTAACAAAAGGAATTCTATGGGTTGTTTTCCAAAAAAGTCTTTCCAAAAATGTCTTTTCATCGAAAGGACTGATACGTAATCATAAGGACTATGGAAATTCCCTCGCTCCCTTCATTCCATCCAGTTCAATTTTTCGATCTTTCTCAAACACGCCATCAAAAATTGTTCCATGCTGCAGAAAAGATTTGGCAAGTCCTCTCCCTAATCGAAACTTATTTAGAAGAAATTCTAAGCCCTGGTCTTCATGGAGAAATTGCCCAGAGCTGTTACATCGGCCCAAAAGTCTACGTGGGCAAGGGAACTATTATCTATCCTGGAGCAATGATCGAAGGTCCTGCCTGGATCGGAGAAAACTGTCAAATACGCACAGGCTGTTTCATAAGAAAAAACGTTATCATCGAAGAGGGTTGCATTCTTGGCAATTCTTGTGAATTCAAGAATTCTTTTCTCTTTAAAAATTGCCAAGTGCCGCATTTCAATTATATCGGAGATTCGATATTAGGAACAAAGGTCCATCTTGGAGCTGGAGTGATTTTATCTAATTTGAAACTCGATGGATCCGAAATCAAAATAAAGTACAATGGGAACATTTATCCCACGGGTTTAAGAAAATTCGGAGCGATTTTGGGTGATGGTATCCAAATTGGGTGCAATGCAGTCCTTAATCCAGGTTCCATTCTGGGTAAAAAAACGGTACTCTTTCCTGGAGTTATTTGGCATGGGGTTCTTCTGGAGGAAGGAAAAGTCATAAAGTATAAGCAAAAGCTAGAAATTACTTAAAACGAAAAAAAAGTCTTTAGGTTCTTTTTGAGATAAAAAAAGCCAAAAACCAAAAGAACAGACCCAAAACCAAAAAAATGGGGAAAAGCTCTTCTTTTTTTGTGACTACGAGAGGTTCAAAAGGGATCTTTTTTTTGGTATCAATAGCCTGAAAAGCCGAAAGAATCGCATTACTATCGGTTGCTCTAAAATATTCTCCACCAGTCAATTGAGCTATTTTCCGTAAGAGTTCTTCATCCACTTCAGAAATTACCGTTTGACTGCCGATCTTCCGTCTTTCTTCATCTAAGACAGGCATTGTTACCTCCCCACTTAATCCCGCTCCGATAGCAAAAACCGGAATAGAACTTCGGGCCGCCAATTGGGCAGCCTCCAAAGGGAGGAGATTTCCACAATTATTTGCTCCATCAGTCAAGAGGATCAAGAAGGAGCCAATTTTATGTCGTGCTTCTGACTCTTTTTTTCCCTCAAGACGGCTTAAAGCCAGGCCTAAGGCATCTCCAATAGCCGTTCCATCTTCGATCGCTCCTGCCTGTAATTGATCAATCTTTCTTTTTATCCACTGATGATCAAAAGTCAAAGGACATACGGTATAAGCTCTTCCTGCAAAGGCTACTAATCCAATACGGTCGTTGACTCTTTTATCTAAAAAGGTTTTCACCACATCTAAAACGACGTCTAACCTGCTGACCATCTTTTGATCGATTTCATAATCTTCGGCAAGCATGCTCCCAGAAATATCAAGAACAAGAATGATATCGTAGCCTTCTTTCCTTATGGGGATTTTGCCTTTTTCTTCCTGTGGGCGAGCAAGCGCAACAATAAACAACACAAAAGCAAGGTAGCAACAGACCACGGGAAGCTTATTGATCGATCCTTCTCTTTCTGTTCCCACCCATTGAGAGGCAAAGGGGAGAAAAAAAGGTTCTTCTTTTCTATACCTCCGAAAGAACCAAACAAGAGGTAAAAGCAAAAGTAAGAAAAAAAATGAGGGATTTGCAAAAACAACAACAGCTACCATGGAACTCTATAAATACAATTATTTAATGGTTGAGCGTTCAGCAAAAAAATGCAATAGATCTGCAAAGATGGACTTCCCAACGGTAAAAGAGCATCTCGAAGCCCGATTGGGAAAGAGGCTTTTCCAATATTTTTCTCTTTCTAACCTCCACTGTTGCTGTCTTTTTTTTGTTTCTGGTTTGCTAGGATCGATTTTGACCACTTTGCCAGCAACCGGATCAAAAGCCAAAAAACTTTCTTTTATAGGCAGCGCTTGTTCCCAGGGATCCTCAACTCGAAAACCAAGAATTTCAAAACGCTGGGACAAAGCAAACCATTGTTGAGGGATCGGTCTTAGAGGGAAATCTCCGATCCAAAACAATATGGTATTTCTCGGTAAGACTCTTTGGAGAAAAGACCAAGGAATTTCCACTGGTTGTTCTAACAGAAGGGAGGGTGGAGCCAAACTACAGATCTTCACCATATTAGACAAAACTTTTTTTCTTCCTTTGGCTTGAGGAATAAACAAATAGCCACCAGGAAAAACATGGACAATACCTACTCTATGTCTAAAACTGGTGGCCAGAATGGCTAAAATAGCTGCAATTTCCATAACCGTCTCTCTTTTGGTCGTCGCTCCTGAACCAAATAACAATGAGGGGCAATCTTCGATGACTATAACAATGACCAACTCTCGTTCCTCAACATATTTCTTCCTGTAGAGTGCTCCAAGCCTGGCCGTGACATTCCAGTCAATATCCCTAAAATCATCTCCAAACTCATAGGCCACCACTTGGTCAAACTCCTTCCCCTTGCCTTTGAAAACCGATCGATACTCTCCTGAAAAAAGGTATGTTGAGGTGGTTTTTATCGTCCATTCAATCCGATGCAGAAGCCGCAAGGCTTCCTTAACTTTTTCTTTAGAAAAAACGAAGGGTTCAGCCTCTTTCTTCGCCATATTCTGTGGGAATGGAAACAGTTTTAAGAATTTCTTCGAGAATGCTTTCCACCGTCTTGCCCTCGGCCTCCGATTCATAACTTAATCCAACTCTATGTCGTAAAGAATCGATATAGAGTTCCTGAATGAATTGAGGACTTAAGAAATCAGAGCCTCTGATCCAGGCAAGAGCACGGCTTGCTTGGAAAAGGGCAAGAGAGGCCCTAGGAGAAGCTCCATAGCTCAACCTTTGAATGCCCTCTGAAGAATTTTTTACCGCCTCTCTAGTCGCTCGTACCAAAGCCAGGATATAATGTTCAGCCATAGGACTGACAAAGACCTGATCAATTTCTTTTCTTATCTCCCGTATTTCCTCAGGGGAAGAGACCGGGCTTATTTCTGGCTCCTCTGTCAATCTACCCCAAAGTCTAAGCATTTTCATTTCCTCTTCTTCCGAAGGATATCCGATAATAAGCTTGAATAAGAACCGATCGGATTGTGCTTCAGGCAATGGATAGGTACCTTCCTGTTCGATCGGGTTTTGTGTTGCCATGACAAGAAAGGGATCAGGCAGTCGATGAGAAGTCCCTCCAATGGTAACCTGTTTTTCCTGCATGGCTTCCAATAAAGCACTTTGAACTTTGGCTGGAGCTCTGTTGATTTCGTCAGCTAACACAAGGTTGGCAAAGATGGGACCTAAATGTGGAAAAAAGCGGCCCTCTTTGGGCTGAAAAATCATCGTTCCTACCACATCGCTTGGGAGAAGATCTGGAGTAAATTGAATCCGTTCAAACTTCAGACCAACCGCTTTCGCAATCGTTTTGATAAGAAGTGTCTTAGCCAATCCAGGCATGCCTTCAATGAGAATATGACCTCCAGTTAGTAATCCAATCAACAGTCTTTCAATGATTGTTTGATGCCCAATAATCGCTTTTTTGATTTCAGACAACACTCTTTCTGACCATTCTTGACCTCTTGTCATAGGATTGCATAAAACTACTGGACTTTATCAGCAGAATCAAAGGAGTTTTTGGCTATTTGATGACAAAACTTCTTGCCACTCCTCTTCTTACCTAGAAGGGTCCTAACTTTTTCTGTGGAAGAAAACATAAAAAGACTATATTTAGAATAGGATTCTTTTTGAGAGAGAGTTTCGGAAAAAAAATTGATGAATTCCTTCTCATTCTAGGACATTAAAATAGGATAGGAAAAGTGAAAAATAGACTTATCAATGTTTTTTCAGCCATTCTTACTTTTTTTGTTTTTTTACTCATAGCGGTCGGAGCCATGGTGACCAGTACCAATTCAGGGATGGCTGTTCCGGATTGGCCAACAACTTTTGGCTACAATATGTTTAGCTTTCCCCTATCCAGATGGATTGGAGGAGTTTTCTACGAGCATAGTCATAGGCTCGTTGCTTCGGCTGTCGGTTTTTTAACCATTATTCTTTTCTTTCTTCTTTTATTTAAAGAAAAACGCACCTGGGTCAAATGGGCAGGCTGCTTTGCTCTTTTTCTTGTTATTTTTCAAGGAATCCTTGGGGGATTGCGAGTGGTTTGGATGAAAGATCAGATTGGGATTATTCATGCTGCACTGGCGCAAGCTTTTTTAGTGCTTGTGGGTATTATTTGGCTGTCTACTTCTAAGTATTGGATAACCGAGAACCACTTGCAAAAAGCCAATTATTATCTGGCAGCCACCAAAAGCATTCCCCTTCTTTTTTTATCCCTGTCTCTCATTGTTTATATCCAGCTTCTTTTAGGAGCAGCTATGCGTCATGCACATTTAGGACTATCCATTACCGATTTTCCGCTTGCTTACGGACACATTATCCCCCGACTCACTCCTGAGGATCTGGCGAATATTAATGCAAAAAGGCAAGCCATGGGATTGCCTCCAACAACCCTTGGCCAGATTCATCTACAGCTTGCCCATCGGTTTGTCGCCTTAATTATTTTCTTGCTTACTGTCTATTCTTTTTTTGTCCTTAAAAAAAAGGCCCCCAGCTCCTCCGTTCTTTCAATGGCTAGGCTCTTACACAGCCTGGTGGCTCTACAGATCGTTCTGGGAGCCTTCGTCATTTGGACAGGCAAAGAAAATATCATTACCACCGCGCATGTTCTTGTGGGTGCTGCCATCTTGTTCCTCTCTTCCCTCATAACAGTTATCCTTTACCGAGGAGAATGGTTGATCAAAACCAAACAAAACGACTTAAGAGTGTTGTTCAATCCTTCTTCTACCTACTCCAATCCTGGACAATGATCGTTTCAACAACCATTTCCTCTTTTTAGATATGAAAAGCTTTAAGATAGAAACTTCAAACCAACCTCAGAGAAAAAATGGATTACTGCAGAGTTATCTGAAGCCCTCGTTGACGCCTCATCGCTCTCTGTTAAAAGATGTTGCCGAGCTTATCAAGTTCCGTCTTACCCTTTTGGTGCTAACCACCACTTTTTTCGGTTTTGTTTTAGCTTCAGGAAGTTCTTTGGATATAGGAAAAGCCTTTCATGTAGTGGTCGGTACTGGACTGGTAGCTGCTTCGGCTGCTGTACTAAATGAAGTTCTAGAAAGCCCTCAGGATAGCATAATGTCAAGAACAAAAGACAGGCCACTACCAGCGCATCGTCTTGATGCTATAGAGGCCGCAATTACTGCCATTATTGGCGCCATTGTAGGATTTCTCTATCTGTGGAATTTCTCTAATCTTGTGGCTGCTGGACTTGCCCTTTTTAGCCTTATCATTTATGTTGGAGTCTATACCCCTCTTAAACAGATAAGCCCGTGGAATACCTGGATTGGAGCTATATCTGGTGCCCTTCCTCCAGTCATTGGCTATGCTGCGCAAGAGGCAAACATCCTGCACTTAACGCCTATCTTCCTTTTTTGCATTCTCTTTTTCTGGCAAATGCCACATTTCTATGCAATTGCATGGCTTTACCGAAGCGATTACAAAAAGGCCGGTTTTAAAATGCTTGTCGTAGTCGATGCTAGTGGCAAAAAATTGACACTGCAAAGTCTTCTTTTCTGTTTTTTGTTACTGATGGCTTCTCTTTTGCCTTACTTCACCCATCAGGCAGGGCTTTTATATCTTTGGGGAGCTCTCGTACTAGGCATGCTTTTCTTTTTATCTGCCCTCTTTTTACACCTCAAAAGAAATTTAACCGCAGCCCGTCTTCTTTTCTTTGCTTCGATAGCCTACCTGCCGTTACTCTTTACTCTTTTAGCCCTTTGCTGGAAAAAATAGACTGCTTTCTTAGCCAATCAGTCAATTATCCGATTCATCGATCCCAGCTAGAGTGCTTTGATATGCCAACGGGCTAGTTGGCGGTTGATCGGTAGCAGCCGTTTTTTTGGATTGCAAGATCAACACCATATTCTGAAAATCAAAAGTAACGATAAAAGACTTCAAAAAGCTATTTCCCACTATCGCTCCGATGTGGAACCCTTGCTTATGGTCAATGGCAGGTGGAAAATCATAGCTTTTTCCAATATCGGCCTTCACGTTTTCCATGACCATATTCCCAATCTGTATTTTGGGAACAATCGTGTAAATGGAAGGATATCTTCCACCCCTTCTTAAACCGATCATCCACCCCCCATATCGAGGCAAATGAAATTTCTCAAGCATCCATTCAGAAAAGGTAAAGGCTCTTCCCACATCCAGGCTATCCACCATAAAAAAGATTCCTTCTTGATCATTAATCTTTCCTTGAATAAGAATCTGTCCTCCTGGAGTTAAGTAAAAAGGAAGCTTCGTAACCGATCCATCTTTTGTCTCTAGAAAAGAGCGTTCAGAAAAAGAGGCCTCTCTTTTTTGTAAGAAAAGCTCTTTTTTTGGATAATCTATCGTCACATTAAATTGTCTCATCACATCGGTTCCTATCACTCCATGGACAATCAGTGGCACATGTTGAGGAAAAAGATAGGTTCCTTTCCAACGGGCTAAAAGGATGGGAATTCTTTCTATTTTCATATTTCCTATTTGCATCGATTGGATAATCCCTGTTCTAGCTCGAATAGACCATTTGCCTGCAAAGTTGAACCAGAACTGCAGGGCAATGATATCAAGAAGCCTAATCTCTTTTATTTTTTCGTAAAGGGCTCTATCCAGAGCAGTGAACGAACTACGAGTATCCAGAAAAAGCGAGACTTTTTTCCTGAATATTTTTACTGGAATAATCACAAAAGGATAGGACTCATCAAGTTTGACAGTAGTCTGTGGCTCCAGCATATCGAATGCCTTCGGTTCGAGTTGAGTCAGAAGGTTGGCAGTCCACCCTTCTCTAATCTCATTTAATAAGTCAGCCGATTGTTCGAGCTTTCCCTCTCTATAATAACAAATTGCCAATAGCCTCTTCATCTCGGTATCTTCTGGATTTAATGCCAATCCCTTTTGGAGAAACCTCCTAGCATCTTCAAGTTGGTTTTTCATCAAAGCCACCCACCCAAGGATCTTGAATGATTTCCAGTCCTGCGGATCACGGAGGGAAGCTTCAAAGGCTAGACGGGCCGCCGCCTCTATCCTCCCTTCATGAAAAAGGCGGCTTGGGTTTTGCCTATTTATTGCCTCAGGGATCGACTCTGAAAATCCATGGGAACAGAAAAAAAAGCATAAAAGGCTACCAAGAAACCAGAAAAAATTTTTAACTCCTTCTGTATTAGAGAAAGAAAGAAGAGGATTGAAAAAACCTATACCCATCTTAGTCTTTTTGATGCATAATCCCTAAAAAAGCAAATGAAACTTCACTACAAAAGCATTTGAATATTCCTTTTCGACTGTCTTTTTATCAATGGCGATCTGATACCCAATACCAAAATAAAGTTTCCAATCATCTTTGAATCGAAATCTTCCCACTAAAACTTCAGGGGTAACAAAAAGCCCAGGAGCTCCAATAAAGAAAAGCTGATCGATGCTTGAAGTAGAATTAATTTCGATTGTTGGAGTTACGTAGCCAATTCTATATTGCAGGGCAATGTTATAAAAGTAGGGTATACCGAAGGTTCTATTGGCTCCATCGGCCCATTGACTTCCTAAATTGATCATAAAATCAAAATTTCCAAAGCCTTTGCCAAAGAGGACGATAGGATCCCATATCCAGTGTGCAGGATAGTCCGGAAGCGTTTGTCCTAAAGGGGAATGAGCAGCAAGCATGACCGAAAAGACATAATTTTTCTGTCCTTCAGGAGAAGCCATAATTCTGTTTTTAATTAAAAAACTTTCTCCTAAAAACCCATCGAGTCGGCCTTCTCCTGGGTAATACATGTATTGGGGCAGAGAAAAAGCAAATTCCATGGTTGGACCAACAATTAAATTGACTCCTTTACCTGCGCCCATATCCCATCTTTTATTCCCACTTGGTAATGTTTGATCATAGATATCGTATCGAATGCGTTGCTCCAACCTTGGAGTTTCAGTCACAAGGGGAGTAAGCCAGGTTGTTTGTCGGTTTCTTGTCTCTTCGGTCATCTTCCTCCACTTCCCTATCCATCCTTTCCCAGAATCGGCTTGATTCATCGTTTCAACGACATCCTGCACAGCGATCTCTTCCCCAGGCCAGAATACTGTATCAGCCCTCAGAATCCCTCTGGTAGAAAGCAGGACCATGGAAACTAAAAGAAATAAACAAAAAACTCCTATAGAAAGAGAGAAGTGAGGAGGAGACCATTTCTTGGCAAAGTAGAAAAAAAATAGAAACAGTAAAAAAGATAAAAAAAAAATATAACACTGAATATAATTCAAAATAGATAGTTAGTTATAAAATTCTCTTTTATGTTTAAATTGAGGATATGTAGAAAAGTTTTAATTTTCATTTAGCTACTTGCCTTTAATAATCCTTCTATTAAAAAGAGCGTGGAAGGACAAAGGAAATTGTGGATGCTCTTTATTCTTTTTTCCAGTTTTCAAGGATCGAGGATACTGTGGAAAGCTCTACACCGTAAAATTTGTGAAGATATTCTAGCCCACTTTCCTGTTCTTGGGGACTAAAGGCACACACACAATCAACTGGTACAATCGTATGATAGTTTAAAAAGAAAGCATCAGCAGCCGTATGCCTTATACACAAATGGGTATGCAGACCCACTAAGATGATGGTATTCACCTTCAAAGATCTTAATACTAGGTCCAGCCCTGTTTCCCTAAACCCACTATAGGTTCTTTTTTCGAGTACGATATCGGTTGGGCTAGGGGCCAGTTCTTTGATAATAGAGGCTCCAGGAGATCCTTTCATGGCATGCTCCCCCCAGATTATCATTTCTGGATCGCTGGGAAGATGGGCATCCCCAACATAAATAACCGGCTTTTTTTTAGCTCTTGCAGCGATACTTAATTTTCTGATCGGTTCAATAATCTTTGCTGCTTCTCTACAAGCGAGCTTTCCCCCTACGAAATCTTCAAGCATGTCAACAACAACCACCGACTCCATAGAGATCTTTATTGTTGAAGTTCCATTGGAAAACACCCTCACACTATGTACCTACTTTTATGGCAGCTTTTTTTCGGTCATTCGAATCTAATATTTTTTTTCGAATTCTAATCTTTGTTGGAGTGACCTCAACAAGTTCCTCACTACTAATGAATTCAATCGCTTCCTCAAGCCTGAAAACCTTCGGCGGTTCTAGTCCAATGGCTTTGCCTTCGCCTTGAGAACGGATATTCGTCAAATGCTTTGCTTTGCAAGGATTAACAAGAAGATCCCCAGGTCTTTTATGTTCCCCAACTACCATTCCTTCATATATTTCTTCACCTGGACCAATAAAAAGGATGCCTCTTTGTTGGAGGTTTTCCAAAGCATAAGTTGTTGAAATACCTTTTGCAATCGAAACAAGAACCCCATTGCTCCTTATTTCAATTTCTCCCTGCTTAGGGCCATATTCATGAAAGAGATGACTCGCATAGCCTTCTCCTCGGGTCAGATTAACAAATTCAGTTTCAAATCCAATTAAGCCCCTGGTTGGAATTAACGCCTCTATAAAAACCCTCTGCTGACTATTTCTCATCATGCGAATATTGCCCGCCCTTTTCGAAAGCATTTCCATAACTGGCCCAAGGCATTCTTGTGGGATATCTACCGATAATAGCTCATAAGGCTCGAAGAGGATACCAGAAGAGTCTGCTTTGTAAATCACTTCTGGCCGGCTAACCATAAGCTCGAACCCTTCTCTGCGCATTTGTTCGACAAGAATAGCTATCTGCATGGTCCCTCTACCACTAATTTCAAAGGTTCCAGGCACATCGGTTTCTTCAACTCTAAGCCCTACATTGGTTCTTACTTCTTTGAGAAGCCTTCCATAGATGTGTCTGGCTGTCAGAAGTTTTCCCTCTTTGCCTGCTAAAGGAGAATCATTGACCAGGATCCGCATGCGAACCGTAGGCGGATCTACTTCTATTCGTGGCAGCGGAATAGTATCCTCTAGATCTGCTACCGTATCTCCAATATAAACTTCTTCCAAACCAGCTATTCCGACTATATCCCCAGCAGAAGCTTCGGAAAGCTCTATCCGTTCCAAACCTTTAAAACCTAAAATAGCCCTGAGAGTTCCACGACTCGTTTTCCCAGATTTTTGATAAGAAAAAAGAGGAGAACCCACTTTAATTTTACCAGAAAAAATTTTCCCAATCGCTATTCTGCCTAAATAATCGCTGTAGTCCAAGTTGGCGACTAAAAGCTTAAAAGCTGGATCCTCAGAGATAGTCGGAGAAGGGATATGAGTCAAAATAGCTTCAAAAAGTGGCTTAAAGCCATTCTTCTTATCTTCAATTGAGATTTCTTTTTTCCATTCTTTCAAAGCGATGCCTTCTTTAGCTGAAACATACAATACGGGAAAATCTAGCTGCTTATCCGAAGCCTCTAATTCAAGAAAGAGTTCGAATATCTGGTCTAGAACCTTAATAGGCTGGGCATTTGCTCTGTCAATCTTATTAATGAGCACAAGCGGACTGAGATTTTGGGATAAGGCTTTTTTCAAAACAAACTTAGTTTGCGCTTGAGGCCCTTCTACAGCGTCTACCAATAGTAAAACGCCATCAACCATCCCTAGACTTCTTTCTACCTCACTTCCAAAATCGGCATGCCCAGGAGTATCAATCAAATTGATCTTGTAATCCTCATACTGGAAAGAGGCATTTTTAGCCCGGATGGTAATCCCCTTTTCTCTTTCCAGCTCCATATTATCCATTATTCTTTCGGTCAATTGTTGGTTTTGTCGAAAGGAGCCAGACTGTTTCAACAGTTGGTCGACTAACGTTGTTTTTCCATGATCAACATGAGCAATAATCGCAATGTTTTTTATCTTTTCCATAATCTACACTTTATATACAGACTATTTAATGAATTCTTCATCAATACCATAACTATGGGTGAAGTAACAGGGAGTTACCGGATTGCGCTTTGAGCAATTTCGCCACTGATCCCTGATTTGATGAAATCTCTAAGTAGCCGCTACTATTATATAATACGCCAATTTTTCCCAAAGGCAACTCACTATAGGTTTTTACACAGGGAGCTGCAAGCGTCATTTTCCCAATCTGTACGCGAACCAAATTCCCTTCTTTGATCCAGGAAGCCATTCCCATAGGTATATTGGTAATAATGTTGCCAAAATGATCAATATACAGGATCTGTCCGGATACACTCTGTCCAATCGTCGACGGAGGAGAGAAATTCAATAAATGAAGATTTTCTTTTGGTATTCTAGAACCAGTAGTGTGAGGTTTTCCTCCCTTACTTAGATAGGCCGCCACTGGACCAAAAATGTCCCTTCCATGAAAAGTATAACTTGGTTCTTTCCTTTTCCATATTTCTTTTTTATCCAGAGTCCAAGCCTCAACAACCCCCTCTCTCTCCATGACAAGACTGAAAATCCCATTATCTGGACCAATATAAAACTTATGGGCTTTGGTTTCTAGCAGTATGCCCTTACGTTCTGTTCCTACCCCTGGATCCACTACGGCTACAAAAATAGAACCTGCAGGAAATTCCATAGTCGATTGATCGATCAGAAAAGCCGCTTCGAAAAGATTATAAGGTTCAATTTCATGATTAAGATCAATGACCCGGGCAAAAGGATCTATGGAGTAAATCACTCCTTTTAGTTGTGCTACATAATGATCTTTGGAACCAAAATCGGTAATGAGTCCTATAATCGGCCTTGAATCAATAGCATACTCCATATGAGACTTTTTATTGCAGCCTGAATATACAATCATTATTCCAGTCAAAAAAAGCAAAAGAAAGCCTTTAGAATGGAGAGATTTTAAACATAAGGCTTTTTTTTCCATGTCAATCCCGCTTTTTTATTAGGTAGGAAAAGAAATGCTGTTTTTTTTATTTCTTTTCCAAGTCAAGAAAAATAATCCTCCAATTAAGCTCCAGAGTATTCCAACGCTGAAAGATAGTAATGAAAAACCCAAAGCAAGTTCTGAGTTGATGCCATAAGAACCAAGCAGCAGCACCACTGCTCCTTCTCTTACACCTAGACCTGAGATGCTGATTGGAAGGGATACTATAAGGGTTATCTCGACCATCACCACCGCTAGGAGCCATAAAGGCAAATGCAGGTGAAGAGAGGCAGCCACAAAAACAAACATTAGAATAGCCGATAGATGCACTCCAATAGAAAGAATACAAGCAGCCAGAATTCGGCCAAAGCAATACTTAAAGACCTCTAAAACATGGAGAATATCCTTAAGGACCTGTTCTACTCTTTTCCATTTTCCCAGAAATCTTTGCGATAACTTGATGCCAACTTTCAGAAGCATAGAGAGGGTAGCTAAAAATAAAAGAGTTAAAAGTGTGAGTCCTAAAAGAAAAAGAACTGCTTTTTGAAGGAAAGGTTGACCATTGAGTTGCCTATAAAACAATAGCCCAAAGGAAGAACCCAAGACAAGAAGCACAACCCCCTCAATCAGTCTATCAAAAAGGATAGAAACAGACACTGCTGTTTTGTTCTTCGGGAAAAGCGCCATGGCATAATAGATCCTCACAAAATCCCCGCTGGTTCCCCCTGGTAAGGCAGCATTGAAAAATTTTCCAATCATTGCTAGTTCAAAGGCTGTCCAACCCTTAATAGGGATGTTCAAAGCATAAAGCAGGATTTTCCAGCGCAGAGAAGAAAGAATAGTTTGTAAGGCACAAAATAAGAAGGCAAAACCAAGGAGTAAAAGATCGATCGATTGGAAATAAGAAAAAAATTTCTGCCAGTTGAGCTTTGCACCTAAATAAAAAAGAAGAGAAAAAGAAATGAGGGTTTTGAGTACAATCCCCCAAAAATTTTTACTTTCCTTTTTGCTCTCAATAGGATTTTGTTGAAGATCCTTGAAGTCGACTGCAGCGGCATTCAAAGATCCTTTTTTAGACTCTATCGATTTTTTTTTCAACTCCCACTCCAATTGTTCTTCTCTAGCTTATAAGAGGAGTCTGCTGTCCTTACGATCGCTTTTCAAAAGAAAAAAGCATAGATGACTGTTGGCTCCCGTTCTAACTTTTTCTACCTCTATCTGTTGGGTCTTTCTCAATTGTGTATAAAACTCTATAGGAAGAAAACTATTTACTTATCGCTCAAAAAAAGGACTGTATTGAAAGAAAAAAATTAAAATGAACAGTTTTTTCATCGTAAGCTTTCTTGTTGGAGTGGGAATCGGGTTTCTTTTAGCGCTGCTGCTACTAAGACCCAGATACATTTCGCTTCAAAAAGACCTAGAAACATATAAGAATGAAAACGAAAATTTGATCAAATTGCAGGCTCAAAACAAAGATTTAGAGCTACAAATAGCCACTCTTGAAGCTCAAAAGCAGGTTCAGCAAGAAAAAATTCTTTGGATCACGGCGGCTCAAGACAATCTCAAAACTATGTTTCAATCCCTCGCATTGCAGGTATTGGAATCGAATTCTAAAAATATCCTGGAGCAGGCTACTTATCAATTTCATACCCTCTTTGAAAGCATGAAAGCGGACTGGAATCTAAAAAAACAAGAATTCAAAGAAATAGTCTTACCGATTGAAAAAAGCCTACAAGCATTGGATCAACAGATAAAAAACTTGGAAAGCAAGAGAGAAGGAGCATATAGCTCACTGAGTACTCATTTAACCCATCTATCCGAGGCGTACAAAAAACTCCATGAATCAGCTATAAAACTGGAACAATCCTTAAAATCTCCTCTGGTAAGAGGATCATGGGGAGAATATCAACTCCAGCGTCTTGTAGAAATGGCCGGAATGAAAGAACATGTCTCCTATATTCCACAGCCTCCTGATGCAGACAAAAGAGCCGATATGATCATCTATATCCCTGGGGGCAGAAAGATATATGTGGATGCAAAAACGCCGATGGGAGCCTATCTTGAGGCTATGACAGCGGATAATGAAGCCACAAGAAAAACAAAATTAAAGGAGCATTTGGCTGCGGTAAAGGAAAGAATCAGAGAATTAGGGAAAAAAGAGTACGGTCAGAATCAAACCGATGCATTTGAATATGTCATCATGTTCTTACCAAATGAAGGGCTTCTATCTGTTTCTTTCGAAGCAGATCCAGAAATATTTCAATATGCCTTAGAAAGAAAAGTCCTTCTTGCTTCACCAATCAATTTTCTTGCCTTGCTCAAAGCAATTGCTCTTGGCTGGCAACAGCAGCAGATGACAGAAGAAGTCGAAAAAATTGCTTATGAAATCAAAGAACTTTACAGTTCCTTTGTAGAGCTTATGGAACTATTAAACAGACTCCGCAAAGCATTGGGAAGCTCGATGGAGGCTTTCAACAAAATTGCAACCCTCTGTCAGGGGAAAATTATTCCTTCGACAAAAAAGATTAAAACTAGTGGAGCTTTTTCCGAAGAGGTTGGTGATGTCCCTGAAATCGAATCAACTCTTAAGGACATACCATCTCAGTAGTCCTAACAATGGTAGTCCTAACAATGAGAAACGAAAAAACCACCTTTTTGTTTTAAGGTTCGAGGGCAGGCTGTTGAAAGAAATAAACTTCAGAGTAGAGTTAAGAAACACCAGAGATGATAGCAACTTTTAATAAAGCTGAATATTTTATTAACCGTGAGCTTAGCTGGCTTGAATTCAATGCGAGAGTTTTGGAAGAAGCTGCCGATCCAAAACAGCCTCTGCTCGAAAGACTCCGGTTCCTTTGTATCTTTAGCTCCAATTTAGATGAATTTTTTGAAATTCGGGTCGCAGGAATCAAACAGCAAATAGAGAACGGAAGTGAAGAACAGAGCGCTGATGGGTTGACTCCCCTTCAGGTCTTCGAAGGAATCGAAAAAAGGACACATGAACTCGTTGAGCAACAATACAAAATTTGGAACGAGGAGATTAAGCCAGCTTTAAAAAAGAATGGGATCTTTTTATGCACCCACAATGAATTGACAGAGTCAGAGCTAGAATGGTGTAAAACCTATTTTGATAAAGAAATTTTTCCCGTTCTGACTCCTTTGGCAGTTGATTCGAGTCATCCTTTCCCTCAATTAGTCAATAAATGCCTTAATTTAATCTTGACCTTGAAACGACCTAATGCCTCTCATATGCACAATTTTGGTATTGTTCAAATTCCAAGGATTTTGCCGCGTCTCATCACATTGCCTGGGAGCAATTCTAAATCGGGTTTTAGATTCATTCTTTTAAGTGATCTGGTCATAAACTTTCTGGACACGCTTTTTCCTGGAGATGAAATTCAGGATGTCAATTCCTTCAGAATTACCCGTAACAGTGAGCTTTATATTGATGAAGAAGAAGCAGAGAACCTCTTACAAACCGTTGAAGAGGAGTTGAAAAAGAGGAACAGAGGCAACGCTGTCAGGTTAGAAATAGAATCTACATGTCCAAAAGAACTAGAAGAAATTCTGCTGAAAGCACTCCATCTTGATCACCGCGATTCCTATCGTAACCCTGATCCTTTGAACTTTCTTCATCTTTTACCTATCTGTAACCATGAAGCATTTCCACACCTAAGGGATAGGCCATGGACCCCTGTTATCCCTTTAGAGCTTAGTGGAAAACCGGATCTTTTTGAAGTGATTCGCAAAACTGATGTGCTTCTCCACCATCCGTATGAAAGCTTTGGAATCATTGTCGATTTTTTGCAGAAAGCAGCCATTGATCCTTCCGTCCTTGGAATAAGAATGACTCTCTATAGAACCAGTGGAGATTCTCCGATCGTTCATGCTCTTATCCGAGCAGCCCAAAATGGCAAACAAGTCACGACTTTGGTCGAAATCAAAGCCAGATTCGACGAAGAAAACAATATTCAATGGGCAAGACGCATGGAAGAAGCTGGCATACATGTTCTTTACGGTATTGTTGGATTGAAAACCCATTGTAAAATGCTCGAAATCATCCGAAGAGATCCAGATCAAATCAGGCTTTACGTTCATCTCGCTACAGGCAATTATCACCCAAGCACGGCAAGGTTGTACACTGATCTAAGCCTTTTAACCACCAATGAGGAGATAACGAAAGAAGTAGCGACTCTTTTCAACATATTGACCGGGCTTTCTCGATTTCATGGCATCCAAAAACTTATCGTTTCTCCATTTAATATGGCCAGCAGACTAAAGGAGATGATCCAAAGAGAAATTGACAATGCCAAAGAAGGGAAAAAGGCTAGAATCATTGCAAAACTCAATGCCCTCGTTGATGAAGATATCATTCAACATCTTTATGCCGCTTCTTCGGCTGGTGTTAAAATTGATCTTATAGTGAGGGGCATTTGCTGTTTAAGACCAGGGATTCCACAAGTCAGTGAAAATATTAGAGTCATTAGCATTGTAGGTAGGTTCTTGGAACATAGTCGGATCTTCTATTTTGAGAATGGAGGCAATCCTGAATATTATTCAGGGAGTGCGGATTGGATGCAAAGAAACTTTTATAGGAGAATCGAAATTATTTTTCCTATTGAAAATCCCAAATTAAAAGAAAAGGTGCAGGAAATTCTAGAGGCTTATCTAGCGGATAATGTCAAAGCCAGAGAACTTTTAGCTAATGGTACTTACAGACGAATCAAACCAGAAAAAGAGCCTTTTCAGGCCCAACTCTATTTTAGAGAAAAAGCAAGAAAAGAACAACTGATCCAATCAAAAGGAAGAGAAGGAACGGAAATTCCCATCAAAGCAGTCCAACCAGTCGCTATAGAAAATCAAAACCAAAATTTTCTCTAGCGATTCTTCTCAATTTTGAATTGGATAGAGAGCCTTTTATTATAAAGAGATAACCATTGGCAATAGATCCTTGGTTGAGACAATCAAGTTTTTTCTGGAGTCTTTTGGCTAGTTCCCACCACTTGCCCTTCTGTCCATTCAATCAATGCCATTTCTGAAGCATCAGATAGCCTCTTGCCTAGTTTCAAAATGCGGGTATAGCCGCCATTTCTGTTTTGCATCTGAGAAGCAATATCATTAAAAAGAACTCGAGCAGCTTTCTTATCATGGATTTTACTGACGACAAGTCGCCTAGCATGGAGCGTTCCCTTTTTTGCAAGGCTGACCAATTTTTCGGCAAAAGGACGCAACGCTTTAGCCTTGGCTAAAGTCGTTTTTATTCTTTTGTGTTCAATAAGCTCTACGGCCAGATTAGCAAGTAAGGCGGCCCTATGCTGAGAATCCCTACCTAACTTCTGAGTCCTTTTCTGATGTCGCATCTCATGCCTCCTCTACCATGCCCAGAGAAAGTCCCTTTTTACTCCCTGTATGTTTTCTCCTCTGGTTGTTCTAAAATACTCGGATCGAATTTCATTCCTAGGGAAAGACCAAGTGCAGCAAGCTTTTCTTTGATCTCATTCAAGGATTTCTTCCCAAAATTCCTATATTTAAGCATTTCAGCTTCCGTTTTCATGGCTAACTGACCAACCGTAGTAATATTGGCGTTGTTCAAGCAATTAGCTGCTCTGACTGAAAGTTCTATTTCATTGACGCTCATATTAAGAATCTTTCGAAGCCTATTTTCTTCTTCTTTAACGGGTGGTTTCGGCTTTTCAAATTCCACCGGCTCTTTCCCAAATTGAACAAAAACATCAAGATGATGTTGGAGAATAGCGGCTGATTGTACCAGTGCCTCGTCAGGCTCTATCCTCCCATCGGTCCATATTTCAAAAATGAGTCTATCGTAATCGGTCCTCTGTCCTACTCGGGTATTTTCAACCTCATACTTCACATGCCGTACTGGAGAAAAAAGACAATCGATAGGAATAACCCCAATGGATTGGTCCTGATTCTTGTTGTACTCGCCCAATAGGAAACCTCTTCCCACTTTAACTTCCAGCTCCATCATTAAATGCTTTTTTTGGTCAAGCGTACAAATTAGCTGCTCTGGATTGACGATTTCCACACCTGGGTCAACTTGAATATCTGCCGCAGTCACGGGTCCTTCTTTAAGGACATCGATGCGGAAAGTCCGCGTCTCCCTATCTGGCATTTTAATCAAGACTTTCTTCAGATTAAGAACGATGTCTATCACATCTTCGACGACACCAGGAATAGAGGTAAATTCGTGCATGACCCCATCGATTTTCACCGAGGCAATGGCCGCTCCCTCTAAAGATGATAAGAGGATACGACGCAACGAATTACCTAAAGTATGACCATATCCCGACTCAAAGGGTTCAATGATATAACGACCAAAGGTTGCATTCGATACCGTCTCATCTTTGACGATGGAACGGGGCATCTCAAATCTTCCTAAACGTATAGCCATAACACCCTACCACTCCTTCTATAAAGGATTTTGCATCCCTATGTTCATTTTGAATACAACTCCACGACAAGTTGCTCGTTGACGATAGGCTGTATTTCTTCCCTGGTTGGAAGCCGATTCACCGTCCCCTTTAGATTATCTGCTTCTAGAGAGAGCCAATCGGGAATCCTTATGCCTTTCATGGCTTCAAGATTGCGTAAGGCCAACTTTCTCGATTGAGGCTTAGGGCAAATTTCTATAACATCCCCAGGCTTAGTTCTATAACTTGGTATATTCACTTTCTTGCCGTTGACATAAATATGACCATGGTTAACTAGTTGCCTAGCTTCCATTCTACTTGTTGCAAAACAAAGCCTATAGACGACGTTATCTAACCTTTGCTCAAGAAGCTGAAATAGTACTTCTCCTGTCACTCCTTTCTTTTTATGAGCAATTTGGAAATACCTTCGAAATTGCTTTTCCATGATCCCATACATAAACCTCAACTTTTGCTTCTCTGCCAAGGCCACCGCATAATCCGATTTCTTCTTTGCAGCCCTCTGTCCATGAACCCCTGGTGGATAAGGCTTCCGTTCTAAAGCCTTATTTGGGCCAAACAAAGCTACATTAAACCGTCTAGAAATCTTCGCTTTTGGACCAATATATTTTGCCATGATTTTGTTTCTCCCCCCTTTTTCTTCACTTAGACGCGACGCGGCTTCTTTGGTCGACACCCATTATGAGGTATTGGAGTCACATCTAAGATTGAGGTAACTTCCAATCCTACCGCTTGCAAGGCCCTGATCGCCGATTCTCTTCCGGTTCCAGGCCCTTTGACTTTTACAATGACCTCTCTCATTCCATGTCCCATAGCTTGTCTAGCAGCATCCTGTGCAACCAGCTGTGCCACATAGGCGGTAGATTTTTTAGTCCCACGAAAACCACACTTGCCTGCACTGGACCACGCCACCGTTTTCCCACTCATATCGGTGATCGTCACAATAGTATTATTAAAGGTCGCCAAAATGTTCACTATTCCATTATAAATCGCCTTGCTAGCGCGAACTTTAGGTATCTTTATCTTTTCTTGCTCCTGTTCCAATGGCGTCGACAATAAATCTTCCCCCTGGTTTTCTTTCTTTTTTATACTCTGAGCTTTTCCTGCCAACTCTGTAGTTGACGCCATCGGCAAATTGCCTTCCTCCTTTTTTACTTTCGGTTTTTTTTCTTGATTCCCATCTGCCATTGTATCCTCCCTTTCTACTCCATCACTAACTCTCCATTAAAACAGAACTCCCTTAAACCTTGCCCTTCTTAGCCTCTTTTCTTCTTACCACACCGATGGTTTTTCTAGGTCCTTTTCTTGTCCTCGCATTCGTAGAGGTTCTCTGTCCTCTGACAGGAAGCCCACGAATATGCCTTAATCCTCTATAACAACGGATGGACTGCAATCTCTTTATATTTTGCTGAACCTCTCGTCTTAAATCCCCTTCAATGACAAAACCATTTTCTTCGATTACCTGGATAATCCGATTAATCTGTTGGTTTGTCAGGTCCTTCGCTCGCATCTGAGGATTGAGTTCAGCCTGTTCACAAATGAGCTTTGCCCTCGATCTGCCAATGCCATAGATAACAGGCAATGCCGCAATCAAAGGTTTGTTACCTGGAATTTCTACACCCAAAATTCGAGCCATTCTATCCTTTCTGATTAACAATTAACCCTGTCTTTGTTTCAAGCGAGGATTCTTTTTGTTTATAATATAGATTCTTCCTTTTCTTCGAACGACTTGACAATTGGCTGTCCGTCTTTTTACTGAAGCTCTTACTTTCATTGCTTCTCCTAGTGTTAATTAAAAAAGCAGAAGGTTTTTCAATATTCAAAAAAGAAAAAAAATCAAGATTTTTTTATCCTAAAAAGCCGTATGATACACTAACTCTACATTATCTTCGGTTAAAGTCAAAATTTCTGGACCCTTCTTGGTAATCAAAACGGTATGCTCAAAATGTGCCGATCTTTGCCCATCTTCAGTAACAGCGGTCCAACCATCTGGCATCATGAGCACTTTTCCAGATCCTCTGTTCACCATTGGTTCGATGGCTATGGTCATTCCTGCTTTTAACTTCGGTCCTTGACCTGGTTTTCCAAAATTCGGAACGTGGGGTTGTTCATGGAGTTTTCGGCCTACCCCATGGCCCACAAACTCCTTAACTACTTGATACCCTTGCTCAAGAACATACCTTTCAATTGCCGAGGAAATATCCCCAATTCTATTACCTTCCTGTGCCTGAGCAATGCCAAGCATAAGAGCTTTGTTGGTCACTTCAATTAACCGTAAATCCTCTACATCAACCGTTCCTACAGGATAAGTCTTTGCTGTGTCCCCTATCCACCCATCGAGAATAATACCTACATCTAACTTTACAAGATCTCCGTACTGGATTTTTCGCTTTCCTCCAATTCCATGGACCACTTCTTCATTGATTGATATACAGATATTTCCAGGAAAGCCTCTATAACCTAAAAACGCACTCTTTGCTCCATAGGATTCAATAAGATGGGCCGCATACTTATCCACTTCCTCCGTAGTGATCCCTGGAGCAAGAATAGGCCTTATTTTTTCTATTATTTCTGTGACGACTCTGCAGCTACGCCGCATCGCTTCAATTTCTTTGCCTCTTTTAATGGGTATCACGGGAACAGTAAAAGGTGAAAAAATTAGAAAAATCAAATTAAATATAATATAAACATAGAAGAGTTAGCGATTCAAACAGAACTAATTTTCTCAATTTTTTTCAATAATCGTTTCTTCTTTCGATTAGCAGTATTCGCCACAAGCTTCTTTCTTTTAACCAATCGATCCAGTAAGGATTGAATGGTAGGGAAAAAAGACAGAGCTTCTTCTTTTTTTTTGGCATCAATCAATGCCTTGAGTTGTTTTAACTGCTCTTTTAATTCTTTCTTCGCTCTTAGATTAAAAATGCGCTTTCTTTGGCTTTTCCGTTGGTTCTTTTCAGCCGATTTTGTATTGGGCATAGGAAAAAGTAATTTCAGAACATTTGATGCAATGTCAAGTAAAAGAAAAATAATTTTAAAAACTTCTCTTCCTAACTATCTTCTTTTGGATCATCCAAACATTGGATAAAAAAGAATTGTAAGAGCTCAGTAAAAAAGAACCATGAAAATTCCTCAAGATTGGATTTTTGAAAAACTTAAAGAGACCCTTTCTGAAAAGTTTGGTCAAACCGACTATATTCCACTAGTCGAACCCTGTTCCAATCCTTCATTTGGAGATTACCAAACCAATATCGCCTTTCTAATGGCCGGTCAACTCAAAGAAAATCCAAGAAAATTAGCCGAAGAGTTCGCGAGGATCATTGGAGAAAACTCCGTAACTTTTTATCCTGAAGTCGGAGGCAATGGATTCATTAATTTTAGAGTAAAACCAAAAGCTTACCTCAATGCTTTCCTTGCGATCCGTTCCGACCCTCGACTTGGCATTGAGCAGACTAAAGAGCCACAGACAATCGTAATAGATTTTTCAAGCCCAAACATTGCAAAAGAATTACATGTAGGCCATCTTCGCAGCACGATCCTTGGAGATGTCTTAAGAAGACTTAATCTTTTTTTAGGCCACCGTGTCATTGCGGACAATCATCTTGGAGATTGGGGAACACAGTTTGGAATGGTGCTTTTAGGATACAAAAAATACGGCAATCGGCTTGCTCTAGCCGAAAAACCCTTGGAGTATCTGGAAGGACTATATGTGAGAATCCAAAAAGAAGCAAAGGAATCTGAAAGGATTAAGGAAGAAGCAAAAAGAGAATTACAAAAATTACAATCTGGTGACAGCGAAAACTTAAAACTTTGGGATGTCTTTGTTCATGCTTCGCTAAAGGAATTAGACAAAATTTATCAAAAGCTTAATGTAAAATTCGATTATTCCCTTGGAGAAAGCGTGTATAATCCCATGCTTCCAGGGGTTGTCGAAGAACTTCTTCAAAAAGGGATTGCTCGATACAGCGAAGGGGCCGTTTGTGTGTTTTTCAACAAAGACTTCCCAGCATTAGCTGACAAGCCCATGATCATCCAAAAGACTGATGGTGCTTATCTTTATGCCACAACGGATATTGCTACCCTTCTTTTCCGTTTGAGCAACTGGCAAGCTCAGCGGATCATCTATGTCACTGACTCAAGACAAAAACTGCACTTCCAGCAACTTTTTGCCCTTGCTCGACTACTTGGCATCGATATCCAGCTCGAACACGTTTCTTTTGGATCGATCCTTGGAGAAGACAAAAAACCTCTCAAAACTAGGGAAGGGACCTCAATAAAGCTAAGGGAGCTTTTAGAGGAAGCGGTCAATCGAGCCTATCAGATCATAGATGAAAAAAGAAAGGATTTGTCTGAGGATAGAAAAAAAGAGATAGCCAATGCTGTTGGGATAGGGGCTCTGAAATACGCCGATCTTTCTCAAAATAGAATCCTCGATTATATCTTTAGCTGGGAAAAACTCCTTTCTCTTGAAGGGAATACCGCACCTTATCTGCTCAACGCTCATGTGCGAATTTGCTCTATTTTGAGAAAAGCTGCTTCCTCCGGTTATGGTTCTTCCCTGGGCTTTACCTCTCTAAAATTCGAAACCGATACCCTCCACCCTCAAGAAATAGAACTGATGAAAGCGGTGTTAAGCTTCAAATATTCCTTATTCCTTGCAGCCAAAGAAAATAGCCCGCACCATCTTTGTAACTATCTTTATAACCTTGCAAAAGTCTTTCACAAATTCTATGAACAATGCCCTGTCTTAGGTGCATCGACCGAATCCTCAAAGCAGCTACGTCTAGCCTTTTGCGACTTTACCCAACGCACCCTTTCTTTAGGACTAGAGCTTCTGGGCATCGAGCCTTTGAAAGAAATGTAGGAGGTAGAAGAGAGAGACAAGCTTGCCAGTAAAAAAAGAAGGAGGAGCAAAAAAAGAGTGGAACTCCAGAGAAAAATCAATCTCTATAATTTTTTTTTTGGAATAATCATTTTATATTCATACAATTATTGCCTATATTGTATAAGGTTATTATTTAGAAACGAAAATATTGTCTCTATTACGATGGATAACGGATGGCTCGATGAAGAGAAAAGATGTACTTTTACTATTTCTCAATGTCTTCAAGGAGAAGTAGAACCTTCTTACTGTAGTATCGCTCAATGGATTTTTAATGTTATCCACAATATTGCTGAAGGGTTACTTGTTCTAGATAGTGAAGGGAACATTAAGCTGTCCAATAAGGCCGCTGAAGAGCTTTTCGGCTATTATAGAATGGAACTTTTTCGCAAACCCTTCGTCGAACTCCTTGCCCCTCCCTATCGCCAGAAATGGATCCGAATATTTTTAGCTAAAAAGAAAAAAAAACCTATCTACCAATATGAACTCTTAGGTCAAAAGAAAGACAAAACAACCTTTTTCATGGAGATCTCGGTGAGCGAAGTCTTCTTAAAGGAAGGAAAAGTTCTAAGCGTTCTTGTAAGGGATATTAGAGAAAGAAAAGCGCTAGAAAAAGCAGCCTTAGAAGCTAGCGAACACGAAAGACAAAGAATAGGCCAAGACATTCATGATAGTCTCTGCCAGTTATTGATTGGTATTGAGTTTAAAGCTCAGTTTTTATCCCAAGAACTTCGAGAAAAGGCAGCCGTCGGTCATGAGCTAGCCTCTGAAATCGCCAAATTAGCTAGAGAAGCAGCAACTTCAGCTCGGGATATAGCCAAGGGACTTGCGCCACTGGCGATGTCTACTTCAGATCTGATTGCTTCCTTAATGGATTTGGCTCAAAATACGGGTAAAAACACGCCTATCACCTGTCAGTTTCATTTGATTGGAGAACCTGTTATCCCCAACCCTTCTTTTGCTATCCAGCTTTATCGAATCGCCCAAGAAGCTGTTAATAACGTGATTAAACACTCAGGGGCCTCGCACATTGATATCACTTTTGGAGAAACATCCGGAACGATTTTTCTTCAAGTGGAAGACAATGGCATTGGGATGAAAATAAAAGATGGGATAAATAAAGGGTTAGGTTTCAGGTCGATGCTCTATCGTGCGGGAATGATCGGTGCTAATTTGAGTATCGATTCTCTTCCTGGAAAAGGGACAAAAATCATTTGCAGTTTACCTTCTGCCCAAAATACTAAAACCAATGGTTAAGAACAATATGATGAAGGAACGATCTACCGAAACGAAAAAAAGAGGGGTGCTCATCGTTGACGATCACGCCGTGCTCCGAGAGGGTTTAGCGTATATTATTGGAACAGATCCATCCCTCTGGGTGTGCGGAATGGCTGAAAATGCGCAAAAAGGCTTTGAACTTGTCGAAAAGTTAAAACCAGATATTGTTCTAGTTGATATTTCCTTACCAGGCAAAAGCGGTCTGGAGCTTGTAAAAGACATTCATGCTATTTACCCTGAAATTCCGATCCTTGTGCTCTCCATGCATGAAGAATCACTGTTTGCTGAAAGGCTGTTAAGAGCTGGTGCTAGAGGCTACTTAATGAAATCGGAAGGGGGTGAAAAACTGCTACAAGCTATAAACAGGATTCTGGAGGGCAACATTTTTGTTAGTGATGAAATTTCTTCTCGGATCCTAGAAGGCTTCACAGGGAAAAAAAGCTCACCTTTCAAGGCTAGCCCTTTAGGAAAATTGAGCGACAGGGAACTGGAAGTCTTTCAATTGATCGGCAAAGGACTCAGCTCCAGACAGATTGCCGAACAGCTGCATTTAAGTATCAAAACTGTCGAGGCTTATAGAGCTAGTATTAAACAAAAATTAAAATTACAGAGTGGCACTGAGCTTGTTCATTATGCCATCTCATGGCATCAATCAAATATTTCTTCTGGGCAAACAAATTTTTAACTGTTTTTTGCAGGTATTTTTTTTAAGAAACCAAATGATTGCTTTTGTGCCTAAAACTTTTTCTGCATGAATTCCTCTTACCTCCTACACCCCAGTATTACTCCCTCTCTTTTTGATTCCCCAGCTTTAGAGTCTTTTAGTTTCTTTTTAATCCTTCTGGGTTTCTCTTTGTGTTGGGGAATATTTATAAATTTTTTTCTTCTTGTCCCAAAAATTTTGAAGATTCTCCAACCTAGTTCTCAGAGAAACTACCAGCCACTAAGAAAAAAGCTCTACTTTCTGTTATTTTTTTCTTTTGCTTGTCTTTCCGCAGGTTATGCATTTAAGCTGAATGTTAATCCTTTTCCCTTAATTGGACTAGGGATTTTCTATTGCATTATATCCTTTTTCTTGCACAGACTCCTACATGCTAACCAATCGAGTCTTCCCCCATTCATGGGATTGGCCAGTGGGGTTGTACTACTCATCAGTGAAATTTTATATCTTAAAGGAGTGAAATCTTTCTCCACTTTCGGTTTTCTCACCTGTCTGGAAATAATTTCTTTAGAAATACTTTCTGGTAGTTCTCTGATTTTTCTTTTTAATGTTGTCCCCCTTGTGGAAGGACAAAGTATCAGAAAGGCGTTGAGTTTTTCCCTTGCCAGGCTAGGTAGCCTTCTGGATATTCCTATGGCGTTATTTTTTTTGAGCCTGCTTTGGCTCTCCTTTGAAAGCTCTCTCTATACAACCAGTCCTTTTTTCCTTATTACTCCATGGTTTTGCATCCTTTGTATTCTTTTGCTTTTCTATCGCATCTATCATCAACTTTTGGCAGAGCCACGATTCACTGGAATCCTCATGAGATCTTTAGGACCAAATCATTTCCAGTTTTCCTTTAGAAAACTCCCATTGTCAGGCATAAAAATAACCTCCTTTTCTCTTCCTAGCTATGTTTTAGAATGCTGGACTTGCTGGATTCTTCTGCTATTGATAGCTTTTCGAGGCACTTCTCTTTTTTCTTCTGCCCTACTGCCTTTCCAAGAGCGTTTTGCCGGTAAAACCGGTATCTTTTCCTTCTCTTTCCATCCCTTTTCCCCTACTCCTTTCAAACTACAACTTTCTAGTTCGAAAAAGAATTCTCTGTCTTCTACACAAAGCCTTGTTCTTATCCTCAATGATAGTTCCAGTCCGTTTCATGTCATTGCTCCTTCCTTGAAAAAGGAAAAGGAAGGGGCTTATTACTTTTCAGCAAAAAATTTTTCTCATCCAGGAAATTGGCAGATAAAGATCTTGACTAAGACAACAGATGCCAGAGCTTTCCATACTGAAGGATCTTTTGAAATCCATATTCCTTCAGGATGGAATCCTAACCCCTTTCCCCTATCTCCTTTTGTTGTTTTTATGCTTGTAGCGATTTCCTTTACCATCCTTTTCCTCTTTATTTACCTCTATCGATTTAGTGTCTTTTTCGCTTCGGAAACGAAAATCTTGGACAATGACACCAATGGAGCTGAAATATTCGTTAACTATTTTGGTCCTAATATCCGTTCTAAACTTGCCACTTTCAGTTCTGCCTTGATCCTTCTTGGAATAGCTTTGTTGTTTTAAGCTTGATTTTTTTTATGATCCAAGTAGCTTCTTTATTTTTCTTGCACCACTATGTCATGTCTGCTTTGCTAAATCTATAACTGGATGACCCCATGGTGTAGTGGTCAGCACTCCACCCTTTCACGGTGGCAGCACGGGTTCGAATCCCGTTGGGGTCGCTTTTGGTGCTGCTTTTCATGAAAAGAAAAACGGCCTATCTTCCTTTACACTACGGAAAAGCCCCTAGTTATCTTTTTGAAAGGATGGTACGACTAGCCGGGGCGATGACCCAGTTGATTGTCGAAGAGTATGGCCCTGATGAAATGCTCAGAAGGCTTTCTGATCCTTGGTGGTTTCAAGCGTTTGGATGTGTTCTAGGTTTTGATTGGCATTCTTCGGGACTGACTACGGTCTGCTGTGGTGCCTTAAAGGAAGCACAAAAGAGATATGGGGATATTGGCATCTTCGTAGCTGGAGGCAAAGGCGGAGAATCAAGGAAGACCCCAGAGGAAATCGCTAGAATTGCTGATCGCTTAGCAATTAATGCTGCAGAAAGTCTTATCCGCACCTCTAGACTTGTCGCAAAAGTAGATTCTGCAGCCCTTCAAGATGGATTTGCTCTTTATCATCACTGTTTTTTTTTCACCGCTTCTGGTTCCTGGTGTGTCATCCAACAAGGAATGAACGAAACTACTCGCTACGCACGCCGATATCATTGGTTAGGAGAAAGCACTAAAAACTTTGTCTGTAACCCGCATGCAGCAATTGATGATTTATCTAAAGAAAATGAGGGACTCATTTTTGAATCGGAAACCAACAAAAAGAGGCAAACTCCCGAAAAAAGCATCCTTCTCAATATGATTGCTGGGGAAGCCGAGCAATCAAGACAAATTTGTAGCGAATTGGCTAGAGAAAAACCTCAAAAAACCTTAAATTTAATTTCCGAAATTCTTTGTGGGCCCACCCTTTTTGCTCCAGCCCAACACACCATTAGCAGCACCGATATTCGTTTAATAAACCTTAAAACGCTTCATAAAGCCATCATTTCAGCTTACGAAAGAGACCCAAAAGACTTCCAATCGCTTCTTGAAACCCCGCAGGTTGGTCCGGCTACAATTCGGAGTCTTGCCCTTGTAGCCGAGCTAATGTTTGGTGTCCCGATCTGCAGAAAGGATCCAATTGAAGACTTTCCAAAGCAGGTCAATGGTCGGCGTTGGGCCGATTATGCGTTTGCTCATGGAGGCAAAGATGGGATCCCCTATCCTATTGATCGAGTTTCTTATGACCGGAACATTGGGATTCTAGAAGAGACTATAAGAAAAGCTAAATTAGGATATATAGAAAAAAAAGATGCCTTAAAAAGACTTGCTCGTATTGCCCAATCCTCCCTCTCTACTTAAAGATCCATTCTTTGAAAATAAAAAGAATAGCTACCAATATCGTTGGGACTAATGCCATTATAAAAAGCTTAGTTGAAGCAATCCCATCTGGAAAAAACTTTCTAAGAAGGGACAGTCCCACTAAGTTAGGAGCATTTGCTATAATCGTTAAGCCACCACCGGATAAAGCACCCCCAATAATAGCTCTTTTTTTCATTTCGTCTAATTCCGGAACAATTAATGTAGCTAAGTAGGATATAAGGGCATTATCATTAAAAGAACTCAGCATAACAGAAACTACATAGAGAGGCAAAAAAGACAGATGGCTTAATAGTCGATTGATCCACCAAGATTGAAGATTTCCAAAGACTTCAAGAGAGGCCAAAAAGAATCCTACTAAAAAAGCTTTTTGCAGAGGAATTTCTCCTTGATAAGATTTCGTGGCGTCCACAAAAGACAGAAAAAAAACGAGAATTCCAAATAAAAGTAAAAAATAGTCTTTTATAATGACCGTAGAAACAAGGAACCCAATATTGCCAATGACTATCCAAAGAGGAATTTTTTCTCGCAGAGATTCAGCTTGCCCAGTTTCAGCCAAAAGGCTCAATCTTTCTTTTTCTAACCTTTTAAATTCTTCTTGGAATACAAAATAGTACAAGAGATTGGCAAGGACTATGCCACAGACAAAGACAAATCCAAAATGAATAAGCATATAGAAGCTATCCCATTGCCATTTTTGAGAAACCAGAACAACCGGTGGAGCTGCATAATTCGTAAGAGCCCCTCCAATTGAAACATTGAAAAAAAGGAGTCCTATCGTCCCATAAGCTAAAGACTGTTTGGGGTTTAAACAGAAAAACTTTTCTGCTAGCAACAGTGCACTGATCGTTATGGCCGAAGCTTCCGTTATGAAAGACCCGAAAATCGGGCCGAGTGTTAATATCAAAAACCACCAACATGTTACGCTGTCTTTTGTTATTCGAGCAAAACAGCCTATAAGCCTTTGCGATATATAGAGAATTGGTTGAGCCGAAGAAATAATCATTAAAACGGCAACAAATAAAGCTTCTGTATATTCCGTTTTCAATTTTAACTTTTCAAGGGTTGCGTTCCAACCAAATCGATACAAAGACACCATTAAAAGCGGCAAAAGCCATAATCCAAAGATGATTTCTACCTCTCCTAGATAGCGGACGAGAACCCCAAAGAAATAGAGCCAATGGCTCCTAGTCATTTTTCCACCGCTTCTCTGCCATGCATAATCGATCAACGCTTCTCCTTTGCCAAATAGTACAGGAGAAACCAACGTATGAAAAACGGCTAGGAAAAAAAATCCTGTCGCTAAATAATCAAAAGGATCTAAAACCATACTTAAAAATAAAAAAAATTATCCCCAATTTTTTCAATGGGAAGTGCTCCAACCAGAAACAGGCCCAAAAAAGCAGCAAGTGCTTGTTGCCCTATCCAACAGATTATTATTGCAGCAGTCCCATAGTGACTATCAGATTAATTCGACTGCCTCAGCTCCCCCTTATACCTGTCTAAACAGGTAGCAAGCGGACATTCAGCTTTGCCGAGGAGCCAGGTTTATGCAACGTCTGACAGGCCCAAAACTTTTTTGCTACTTATCCCTATGTTAATTAATCTCTTCCTCTTGGATAGTCGAGAAGATATTTGAGCAGTCTTCAATCAAACTGATTGAATCCTCTTATTTAATTGTGGATTTAAGACTAATCCAATAGAAGGACAAACATTCTTTTATTTGTCCACAGGTAGGATATCATTGAGAGCTTTATATAAGGCCCATACCATACCTTCTATGTCCTCCAAGGACGAACAATAGGGCGGCACAAGAATAAGAACATTCTTGATAGCTCGAGTGACAAGACCATAGTCTTTTGCCTTTTCGCTGACTGCCCATCCTATATCAAGATTAGAATCGGTAAGCCTGTTTTTATTTTTATCTTTGAGGATTTCTACTGCTAACACGGCTCCTTCTACCCTCACATCTCCCACTAAAGGATGCTGCCAAAAAATAGTAGAAGAAGATTTTAATTGTCTAGAAAGAGTCTTTATCCACTCGAGTGTGTTTTCTTGCTCGAAAATTGTTAAATTTTCCAAAGCCGAAGCACAAGCTAGCGGATTAGCCGTATAACTATGTCCATGAAGAAAAGCCTCCTCATAGCCCCCTTTGAAGTCATCAAAGATCTCTTCTTTGATAAGGGTTGCGGCTATGGGCAATGTACCTCCCGACAACCCTTTAGCCAAACAGATAAAGTCGGCATATACATCTTCTTTGTGGGATGCAATCAATTGGCCTGTCCTTCCCATGCCACTAAAAACTTCATCGACAATAAAAAAAGCTCCAGCTTCCTTAGTTACCTTAAAAGCTTCTTTTAAATACCCTTCTGGATGCATCCACATTCCCGATGCTCCTTGAATTTTGGGCTCTATGATCAGCGCTGCCAGTCTCTTTTTATTTTTTTCGATTGCCTTTTTCAGTGCATCAAGGCATTCCCAGGAACAAATTTTCGATTCTCTTGCATCGATTCCCCTACAGCTTTTAGCCTTATTCCACCGGCAGTGGAAACAGGATGGGGCAGGCAGGCTTTCCGAATCAAAAAGCAACTCTTTAAACCGGCTCTGAAATGGGATAGAAGAAACACTCATCGCACCAACTGTATCTCCATGATAACTGCCTTCTAAACAAAGAAATAAAGTCCTTTCCTTTTCCTTTCTTTGCTTTAAAGCCTGCCAAGCTATTTTAATTGCTGTTTCTACAGCGGTAGAACCATTATCAGAAAAAAAAACCCTGTACTTGTTTGCGCTACCTTGAGAAATAAGCAAAGAAAGTTTTTGTCCTAGATTAACCGCCCACGGATGCGTATTTCCTAAAAAGGAAACATGATCGATTTTTTCTAGACACGCTAATATCGCTTTAATAATACGCGGATGACGATGCCCATGGGTGGTAGTCCAAATTGAGGAATTGCCATCCCAAAACCTATTTTTCTTCCTATCAAAAAGATAACACCCTTGAGCTTTCTCTATAACAAGAGGTTCATACGGCGGATCGAACCATTTATTATAGGGAGTAAACGGATGCCAAAGGAATTGTTTATCCGCCGCAATAATCGAATGAACTTCAGACATAAGAGCTTATAGAAGATTTTATTATACCAAACATTTTTTCAGAGCGCCCTTCAAATAGTCGATTTGTTCGGTAGAATGGAGTGCTGTCAGCGTGATCCTTAATCTTGCTGTCCCTTTAGGCACAGTGGGATAACGAATAGGAGGAAGATAAATCCCCTTTTTTTCTAGCTCTTGGGATACTTGGATGGCTTTAGCCTCCTCTCCAATTAGAATGGGAATAATGGGAGAAAAGAAAAGACGGCTATTGGGGCTTTCTTCCATAAAATAAGCAAGGTTGTCTTGTAGTTTCTTTCTTAGCTCTATGCCACTCTCTGATTTAATGATATTGAGGGCAGAGCAAGCCGCTGCAATGGATGAAGGACTAAGAGCAGTGGAAAAGATAAACGATCTGCCTTTGTTGATTACCCAATCTATTAGCAGAGCTGTCGAGGCAATATAGCCTCCCTGAGATCCTAACGCTTTAGAAAAAGTTCCCATTAAGACATCTACCTTATCCATTAGCTTCAGGCAACTGGCCAGACCATTGCCCTCTTCTCCTACTATGCCTTCAGCATGGGCATCATCTAATAAAAGCAACCCTTCATATCTCTCTTTGAGTTCAACAATCTCTGCCAGTGGGGCTACATCCCCATCCATAGAAAAAATAGATTCGCTAATAATCAATATCTTTTCGTAGCTTGTCGCATATCTATCCAAGAGCTGTTTTAAGTTTTGGATATCATTATGCCCAAAGACCCTGATTGTAGCCTGACTTAATCTGGCTCCATCCCATAATGAAGCATGGCAGAGCTTATCCATTAAAATCAAATCTGATTTGCCCACTAGAGCTGGTATAGTCCCAATAGCTGCACTATATCCTGTGGGGAAAATCAAGGTCTTTTCTTTCCCTTTCCATTGCGCTAATGCTTTTTCAAGAGGAGAAAAAAGGGGATTGTTTCCTGACAGCAACCGAGAAGCCGAACAACTGGCTCCATATTCCTGGATCGCCTGCTGCGCCTTCTCCTTGACAAGTGGATGTCGGGAAAGCCCAAGATAATCGTTTGAGGAAAAATTTATGATCAGTTTTGCTTCGTATTCAGCCCGCATCCCTTCTATCGGCCGCAAATCCTTTAGTCTACGGAATAGATTTTTATTTTTAAGCTCATCAAGCCCTTTTGCAAACTTCTGAACGAAGTTTTTTTCGCCTTCAACAATCATAAAGCTTCTGTAGAATGAACAACCTTTCCATTGATAATAACAACCGAAGGCTCTTTTTGCTCATAAAGGAGAGCTTCCAATGGATCAGAAGAAGAAGAATTAAAAGGGATAACCGCCAGATCCGCATAGGCACCGACAGCAATTTCTCCAAGTTTGCCTTGCAGTCCCAAAGCCTTAGCAGGATTAACTGTAACCATCTTCCACCAATCTCCAATGGATATTTCTGGGAATGCTTGTCGAGCCTTCTGTATTTCTTTTCTCATATCCAAAGAGTCGTTGGAGGCCAGGCTATCTGTCCCCAAAACGACATTGACTCCTCTAGATAAAAGCTGCCTTAAAGGAAAAGGATCATGACCAAAAAAAGCATGCGATTTAGGACAATAAACAACATTCCAAGAATTTTTTTTAAACCAATCCCAATCAGTCTCGTCTAGATAATTAAGATGGACTAAAAAGGCATTTTTAGTCAACAGCTCATTTTCAGCAAGAAAACGAAGTGGCGTGGATGTTTTAAACCTTGCACTCCTTTGCTCTATTCGAGAAATAAAATCAAACAACCCTCCTTTTTTTTGCGTGAACATCTCATATTCTTCATAGGATTCTGCCACATGAGTCATTAATAATCCATTTTTTTGAAGACACCACCTCTTTGATAACTCGTATAATTCAGGGCTTGCCGTATAGGGAGCATGCGGAGAGAGTCCAATAGCTGTCGAAGAAGATTGGTTGGTAAAAAAAAGAAGAGAGCCAGCTAATTTTTCATCCGTCCAATAAGAGCAGTTGACATCGATAAGCTCAAGAAAACTAAAGACCCGTAATGGATAAGAGGATTCAAAAAGGAAAATTTCAGGTATGGATACGATATCAAGTACACAGGTAGTGGCTGATTTCAAAAGCAAATCGATACCCATGCGATGGGCTTTGAGATAATCAATTGCCGAGAATGTCTTTTTAAATCGAATAAGAGTCTGCAGCCAATCCACAAAATATCCTTTGGAAGCTGACAATTTCCCCTTCAATAGCGTGTATTCTAAATGACAGTGAGAATTGATAAACCCAGGAAAAATTATGGAATTGCCTACCTCAAGGACTTTTTCTCCTTCCAGTGCTTCCAAAGAAGTCGCCACCTCGACGATTTTATTTCCTCTGATTCGAATTGCTCCAGGGGATAATATCAACCCCGGTTTACATACAACATGGGAAGCTTTGAGAAGAAACATTCAGTTTGAATTCTATTTGAAGGAAAATAAAAATAAAGGCAAAATTGTATAAGTCAGACTCCTCATTCACCCAAAGATAAAAAGGCTTTTCCCTTATATTTTTTCCTCCAAATAGCTCCTCTCAAAAAGGGTGGAGTCTTATAAAATTATATTCCTTTAGCTTATAGAAGGCCTATCTGATAGGCTCATAGAAAGCTAAAAAGAAGAAAAGAAAAATCCCTGGGGAACTAAGAGGATTGTTAGTCAACCAGAGCCGCCTGAGCTTCAAAGAAAATAAAAGAACATGTTTAAGAAAGCTCTTTTTTCCCTTCCTTTTTAATGAAAGGAAGGTTAAGGGGCAAAGTAGGATATTGGGAATAGAGTTTTGGAAAACATAATGGAGCGTATTTCTTCCAAAGCCAATGCAAGCAATAAAGGAATGTGTAGGAATAAATTATGGAGATTATCCAACCAGCACAAATATCTGAAGGATAATGCACTCCCATGTATATTCTTGAGTAGCTTACCATGAAAACCCATAACCAGAACCAAATAGCCGGTAACCCATAAACGGCTGTAGCCATGACCGCAGCAGCTGTATTATTGGCTGCATGTCCAGAAGGAAAAGATCTTCCCTTGGCCCGCTGTCCTGTCCTCGAAGGATTTGAATAGTATATTTGATTTGATTTTTCCACAACTCTAACATTGGGAAGGACCTGAAAAGGTCTTGGTCTTTGGACCACTTCTTTGATTGTATCAACGATTAGCCGATCACCAACGAGAACAGAAAAAAGCACTAAAATAACAAACAACCGTTCTCTAAATTTACCAAAATAAAGGATGAAAATTCCTAATACCCATAAAGGCAAACGAAAATTCCCCAAATCAGAAATAAAAGGCATCAACTTATCCAGCCATGGCGTATGCGCTCCATTGATCCAATAAAAGACAAAAAGATCCAGCGACATCGACCAAGAGAGAGAAAAGTTTATCGTTTATAAAGCCTCAAAGCATTCCCAATAACAAACAGATCCGATAATCCCATAGCGGCCGCGCAAACCGAAGGAGACATTTTTCCCATCACCGCAAGAGGAATAGCTAGGGTATTATACAAGAAAGCCCAAAAAAGATTTTCTTTTATCGTTTTAAGGGTTTTATCACTAATTTCTAAGAGAACTGGAATAATTTCTATATCCGCATTCAGCAACACAATATCAGCGGATTCCTTAGCAATATCACTAGCATTCAAAACGGCAATTCCTAGATCTGCTTGAGCTAGAGCTGGAGCGTCATTTATCCCATCTCCAATAAAAGCAATCGATTTACCCTTTTCCTGAAACCTCTTAACGACAGCGGCTTTCTCTTCAGGACGGACTTCAGCGATTATGTTTTCAGGGGGAATACCTATTTCTATTCCAAATTTCATGGCAATTTCCTTTTTATCTCCAGAAAGGATGTATACGGTATAGCCTCTAGCTAAGAGTTTTGCAATGACCGTTTTAGCATGAGGTTTAATAGGGGCATACACAGGATAAAAAGCCAACAGTTTCTCCTCCATAGATAATCCAATTCCGATAGAGCTATTCATTTGTTGATCCCAACCACTGACACCTAGGCTTTTTAGCCATGAAACAGAACCCAACCTTACTACTCGATCTTCATAAATCGCTTGGATGCCCGCTCCTGGCTTTTCTTGCCACTGCTTCAAAGGAACAGGTTGAGAACTTTTACACTTTTCTGCCAGCGCACGGCTTATTGGATGGAGACTTGATTCGCAAAGAGAATAAGCAAGTGCATCTGCAAAGGAAGGATCTTGAACGAAATAAGTTGGATTGCCTATACTTAATACAGGTTCCGTTAAAGTTCCAGTTTTGTCGAAAATAACATCTTTAATTTTTCCGCATTTTTCAAGGGCAGATCCGTCCCTGATCAATACTCCTAAAGAAGCCAGTCGATTTGATGCCACCATAATTGCCGCAGGTGTCGCCAAGCCCATAGCGCATGGACAGGCTACTACAAGAACAGAGGCCGCTCTAATTAGTGCCGTTTCCCACTTGACCTTTGCTGACATCCCCCATCCCAAAGCTGTCATAATGGCTATAGCGATAACCACAATCACAAAAACACTACTTATCTTGTCCACAAAATTCTGGATGGAAGCCCGACTTTCCTGAGCTTTCAAAACAACTTCAGCAATATGGGCAAGCACCGTTTTTTCTCCCGAAGAACTCACGCGAATCACCAGTCGAGCATTAAGGTTAAGGGTTCCCGCTAATACTTTTTTACCTGGAGCCTTATCAACTGGTCTACTTTCTCCTGTTAGCATGCTTTCATCTACAAGTCCTTCTCCATCAATTACCTCTCCATCCACCGGAATCCGTTCACCCGGTTTCAAAACTACTCTTTGACCGACAGAAAGGGTCTCGACAGGTACTTTTTTTTCTACGTTATTGTCCAACAAAAGATTTGCATAAGGAGGGGCCAGCTCCAAAAGCTTCTTAAGAGTCCTGTTGGCTTTACTTGAGACCCTTGCCTCCAGCCAATGTCCAGCACTCACCAGAGTGATAATGGCTGCCGCTTCATCAAAGTAGTAATGTTCTATAATTCCAGGAAAGAGGAGACCCAAAGTGCTTAAAAGAAAAGCTGAAGAACTGCCTAAAGAGACAAGGGTGTCCATGTCCAATCTGCCACTACGAATCTGACGATAGGCTCCTAGATAAAAGGAAGAGCCACTGATTATTTGAACAGGTAAAGCCAGCAAAAATAGATAAAGTCCAAAGAAGAAATTCCAATGCACATACAACGTCGTCATCCACGAAGAGGGTACCGAAAGGCTAAAGAGGAAGTTCCCTAACCAGAAAGGAGGGGATCGTACGGTAAATTGGCTTATATAAAGGAGAGTTGTCAGAAACACACCTAGAAAAAGAGATCGGGTCCAACGCTTGGAAGCCTCCTCTTCCTCTTCTTCTTCCATCAACTTTGCCTCATAGCCAGCACTCTTAACCGCCTCCATAAGCTGTGCAGGCTGACAGCCTTCTTCAGCATTTACCACCGCTCGAGATGTTTCGAGATCCACATGAGCCGATACTACCTTGGGAACTTGTGTGAGGGCGTTTCGAACATGCCTCACACAATTACTACATGTCATCCCTTCAATTCGTAACTTTATTTTCATTCAAAAAATATATGCAGAAGGCTTAACTGTTCCTAAAAAATTTCCTTTTGATTTCCCAAAAACCTACTAAATCTGATCATAAAGAGAGCTTGTCGGAATAAAGGAGGTCAAAAACTATCGAAAATCAACAAAAGCCCATAGCATGACAGCAGTCATTTGCGGCTCTGCTTTTTTGGTAACAATTGTAAGCAAGAGGCGAAGTTGGCTTTTAGCCCCACCCAACTGGGCAAAGGCCATTTGTTTAAGAAACAGAGGCAAAACAAGGCACAGCCCCTAAAGAAGAGCCTGAAGAATTTGAACAGCATTCCACGCTGCTCCTTTCAGCAGTTGGTCTCCACTTAAGAAGAAGGCAATCCCATGAGGATGGGACAGGTCTTCTCTAATTCTTCCTACTAATACTTCTTTTTTTCCAGAAGCTTTAATTGGGGTAGGAAAATATCCATTCTGAGGATCATCGACGACTAAAACTCCGGGAGCCTTAAAAAGGATATTTCTTGTTTGCTGAGCATCGAGTTTCTTGGCAGTCTCAATTACCACTGACTCAGAATGCGCTCTAAAAACAGGAACTCGGATGCAAGTAGCACAGATTTTAAGATTTGGGTAATGGAAAATTTTCCGAATTTCTTGCATAACCTTATTTTCTTCTCCATTATACCCGTTTTCGGCAACCGGACTGTTATGAGAAAAAACATTAAAAGCGATTTGCTCTGGAAAAACTTTGGGAACAATGGGCTTTCCATAGACAAAATGACGGAGCTGAGTCTCCAATTCCAAAATGGCTTTGGCACCAGCTCCGCTGACCGCTTGGTAAGTGGAGACAATCGCTCGCTCAATCGTCGCCACCTTGTGAATTGGCCACAAAGCAACAGAGAGTATGGCCGCCGTACAGTTCGGATTGGCAATAATTCCTTTGTGACTTTTTAGGTCTTCTTTATTAACTTCTGGAACAACCAAAGGAACATCGGGTTGGAGTCTAAAAAAAGAGGAATTGTCGATAACAATCGCCCCGCTTTCTTTGGCATTTGGAGCAAACTGTTGTGAAACAGAACTGCCTGCACTAAAAATTACAAAATCAAGCCCTTTGAAAGCACAAGAAGATAACTCTGCAATTTGAAGCTCTTCTCCTAAAAACCCAATTTTTTTACCGACTGATCTGGAAGAAGCGAATAGGCGAAGTTCAGATATTGGCAGTTTGCTCTCTTCCAAAAGCTTGATAGCTTCTACACCAACAGCCCCTGTCGCCCCAACAATTCCAATTTTTAATCCCATAGCCTCTATGATTCCTCCTCCCTTTTGGTTGACGGTAGAAAAAAATCTAGAAGGTTAGTCTTCTGATTTTTGCTGGAGAATAAGTACCAACTCCAATAGTAAGATCCTTTATCCATAATACAATACTGGTTTCTTCATTTTCTCAATTTTTTTAATAAAAGAAACGAACAGACCGATTTGCTCCCATAGCCTTTAAGCTTTTCAATAAAATACCAAAGTTTATGACTCAGAAATTATTTTCCAGAGAGCGGTCTACTTTCTGATTGGACCGATGGCTTCTGTTCGGAGGGCTTAGTTACTGGAGAAGGTTTCTGAGAGGAGGTTTCTTGTTGAACCACCGAAGCCTTTTTGGCCGTCTGTTCATTTTTTGAAGCCGATAGAATCTTAAAAAATGAAGAAAAATTCGGTTTCTCAATGCGATCCATAAGAAGGCTTTCTGACTTGCCCACAAAGATTGCTCCTGGCTCGATCAATAGAGAGGTAGTTTTAATGTCGCCAAATACTTTGGAAGTATTGAGCAGTTCTAGCCTTTCTTTTGCAAAAAGGTTCCCTTCTACTTGTCCTCTGACAATAATTATTTTTGCTTTTATTTCCGCTTTTACAATTGCATTAGGGCCTATAAGCAATACCCCATCCTCTGAATGGATATCCCCTTCGAGTTTGCCATTAAGTTGTAATTCACCGCTAAAACCTACGGATCCTTGAAATTCGCTGTGTTGATCTAGTATAGTTACCTTTGAGGATTCATCCATAGGTTTTTTGGATTCGTCTTTATCTAACTGAGTAAAATTCACTTTTGTACTCCTCTTTTCTTTCTTCCCTTTTACCTTAATTGATTGCAATACGCAAGGCTTGGAATTTATGAAAAAAAGAAAGCAAAATTTTCTTTTTCTTTTATTACACAACATAAAATGATAAGCCAAAGACAAAAAGGATTTTTTGAAAATGCTAGGTATAGGAGCCGTTGCAAACAACCATCAAAAAACTCCCTCTCCCAACCAAAGACTCTTTCTAGAACTGATCTTCAATATCCTCCTATTTACCTCGCTACTGATCTGCTTGTTACTGGCAATTGCCTATTATCTCTACCATAATCCTAAGTCCATCCTCCTGAGCATAGCACACCATTATCATCTTCCTCTGCAAGCAGAAGAGGTCAAATGGGTGACGCCACATAGTCTAAAATTAGAGAAAATAGAAATCGGAGAAATGGCAAAAATAAAAGAGGCTCAGATCGAATGGGATTGGATGGAGTTGTGTAGTCAACTGGTAATAAAAAAACTGGTGGTGGATTCCCCAGAAATCTGGACAAGTGAATTTATAAAATTTTTGGAGGATAAAATAGGCAGTAGCGAACCCTTCCAGCCTCCCTTACCGCCAACATTGGATTTTTTGCTTTTTAAAATCCACTTCGACCCTATTGTTGAGAAGCTGGAGATAAAAAACGCCATTCTCAATATTGATAGAATCCATCCTCAATTACCCCCCATTCCATTGCTTTTGGGTTCCAAGGGTAGTCCTTTTGTTCTATCCCACGTCCATCTTTTGGGAATTGCTGCTAATAACGAAATTTTAGAACAAGCTCAAGGTAGCGACATTGTCTTATTGTCTCCCTATGATCCGCTTAGTAAAATTATCTCTATTGAATCAATAAGAGTCAAATTTTCCTGGACTGGTCTTGTTCATCATCGGGTAGAAGAACTCACCGTATTTCGGCCTACTATATTCATTGGTCCCGATCTTTTCTGGTATGTAGACCAATTCCGTGAATTGCAACGTCAAGTGAAAATAAAAACAAATAAACTCGATACTCTAGAAGATTGGTATATAAAAAAGCTGCACTTAAAGTATGGGAATCTCACTGTGACTGCTTTTGGAGAACCTAGTTTTGAGCTTCCTTTCATCTTTGAAACAACTGCTCAGAATTTTCCTTTGAATAATTGGAAGGAAGTGAGCCTTAAGAATGTGCTTCGCATTATCCCTGGAAGAATAGATTATCCTCAGTATGGGCTTTCCATGGAAGTAACGGGTGGAGAAATAGCTTTCAATTTGCCCCCAGAAAGTAATACAGCTAATAACCTTGTCCACTCCATACGATTTAATGAATTAAACTGGAAAGGTTTTAAGGCAACCAATGGATGGATTTCCGTAACGTTCCAAAAGGAAGGAATCTATGGGTTTTATGGTTTTTCTCTTTTTGATGGATATACCCATGGTGGATTCCAAGTAGGCTATGAAAACGGATTTCCATGGGATGGATGGATGACGATTTCTGGAGGCAAATTAAGTCCTTTAATAGAAAAGCTTTGTATGGGAAAAAAAGATGTTGTATTCAGAGGGAACATCGATGGAAGAATGCGAATGAAGGCCTATGGATCCTACATCGAAAAGGTTGAAGGTTTTTTTCTACTCTCTGCCCCAGGATATTTGGATATAAAAGATGTAGATATTCTTCTTAAGAATATTCCTCCATCCTGGAAGGGTACTTCTAGCCAATTTTTTGCATTTCTTATTAATTCGCTTCGAAATTATCGATATAAAAATGGTTTTATTAAATTAACTTATAATTATCCAGATAGTGATCTACTTATGGGACTCTATGGTCCTCAAGGGAAGAGGAATTTTTCTCTCCACTGGACACAGGACCCAAAATTAGGCCCCCCGATCGGACAAAATTTATTAAATGCGAGTGAAAAAACAATTTCTTTCGAACATTAATTGCCTATTTTTTTTAAAAACATTAATAAAAAAAGAAAGGTTGTTCTTTCTCTTTTTTTGGCTCTTCGGCTGCACACCAACTGTCAAAGTGACCACTCCAGAACCTGTCAAGATTAATGTGAATATGGGCGTTGTCATTACTGAAAAAGAATCCCCCACCCGGATCCGACTTGATCCCATGATTGCCGATCGAAGAAGGCTACGGTCTGGAGAGGTGCAAAGTCTAAAAAATGCCCGTGTCATCGGAGAAAACCGAGAGGGCTACTTAGAAATAATCAATCCTCCCAAAGAGGAAAATTACAGAAATTGGGCTAAAAAAGTAGTGGCTGAAGAAAATGAGGACAGAACACAACTCTACTTAACACAAGCTAAGATTCAGGCCAAACCCTTGGAAGAAATTGAAAAAGAATACGCCAAAAAATGGCAAGAAATGAGTTTCCCTGGAGAGTATATTCAACAAGATAATGGGAAATGGATTCAGAAATGAGACAAAAGAAAAGCAGGGTTTTTTTCTTTTTTCTCTTTAGCTTAACTAGTTTATCTTTCAGCTTTGCTCAACAACCCTTTTTTTCTCAAGCTGCTTCCTCCTCCGATTCTCCATATGACTATCCACTTCCTTCCAATCCTCAACCGCAAACACCTCTAAACCCCATACAATACCATTCCTCCTCTCCTCAGGAAAACTCGACAGGACAGAATCCTTCAAAGACCCAAGTTTATGGACAACAGCCAGCTAAAAAAAGCTCCCCCTCCAATAGAGCAGACGTTGAGTTTAGTGAAGAGTTACCTGATCCAACCAACGGCTTAAAACCATTCTTGGATTCTTTAAACGAAGAGCAAAGAAAAACTATCGAAAAGAAATTTCGTCGAGATGCCATCCATGCTTTTGTTGGAAGAACAGACACTCTGGATAAAAGCTATCTGCTTTTTGCTGAAAAATCCCCCAAGAATAATGAAACCTTAATCCTCGTTTTCATTTCTAAAAAAAATAAAATCCACTATCTTTTTAGCAGTTTACAACCTTTTTCCATCCCCCCTCAAATACGGCTCAATCCGTATGATAGGATTTCCTTATCTTTATCTGTCATAAGGTTTGAAATGTCACAAACCACCCCTGAAATTTTTACTCAAACGGCCGTTCAACAAAAAAAAGAGGCTAAAAAACACTAAAATTCCTCTGTCACATCCCCACAAAGAAGCATCGCTGAACCATAGTAAGGGTTTTTTACCTCTTTATCCGGTTGAATCCAACTAGCTTGAGCCATTGGACAGGTAAGAACAAAATATTTGCCAGTTTTGATTTGTTTTGATCTTAATACTCCAATCAACACATCACTAATATCTTTAAATGCCAGTCTTGCCGAATCAAGATCTTTGGCTCCAATTAGAGTATCCACTTTAGCTAAAAGCCCTTCAGGAAAAAGGGAAGGAGTATTTTTCTGAACAATGTCCTTCAAAGATTTTGCGGCTTCTGGTATTCCTTTCAAAGAGTCGTCGGAAAGTGATTTCCCTATTTTGAAATATTGCTGTAAAGCTGCATCCAAAGCAGGCAGAACCCCTTGAGCAGATAATCGATACGTAATTCCAAAACACAGGACTAACAGAAAAAGAGAGAGGGGAATCCATTTTTTCATAAATTTATCATTATATCAATCGCCCAAACTATTGACTATTGGCTAATTAAAACTCAGGGATTAGGAGATTCAAGTTCTTTTGCATATTTTTCGAGCACTTCTGCAACTGCCTTCATCAAATCAGCTTTCATTCTCAGCTTTCTTGCCGTTGCTTTGGGGTTTTTTGTTCCTTCAACTTCTTTGAGCAGTTGATCAAAGTCCTCTGAACTCCCACAACAAGCCATTCCCCCTTTTCCCCCCATCATACCATGACCCATTGCTCCCATCATGCCATGATTCATTCCTTCCATTTTGTGCCCTTCATGTTCCTCTTCGGATCGTTGCTCCATCTCCATTTTCTTATGTTTTTCATGCTGATCATGTTGCGCATAAAGAGGAAAAACAGACAACGCTCCAATTAAAAGAAAAAAGAAAAAAAAGCCAAAACTCTTAGAACAAATATTCCTAAGCATAAACGATTTTTCTCCTTATAAAAAACAAAAGCAAACTAATTGTTATTCCACAGAATACATTGCCATCATACCGCTATGCAAATGTTCAAGAATATGGCAATGTAACATCCATTTGCCTGGATTAGACATTTCTAAAAGGATATCAACCACATCCCCAGCGCCTACCATAAAAGTGTCTTTCCAGACATGATTAGTTTCTTCCACATCGTTGACAGCAAGCACAAGAAATCTATTCCCATGAAAATGCATTGGGTGTTGCATTGGATGGAGCGAATGGATGTCGTTAATAATCCGTATCTTGACATAATCCCCCTTTTTGTAATTCCAATCCATAATAGCCCCATTAGTTTTCATAGTGCCAAGATCGGTGATCTGCCAGGTAATTTCTTTGGAAGTCGACATCTTGTTTTGCAAATACATATGATCTTCCCATTCCACTTTCGCCCCTGTTTTTGCCAGCATGGTAATAAGACCAGGGAAAGCTGCGGATTGGGTTGGCGTGGAGCTTCCTGGTTCAGAAAATCTCGAAGCTTCTTTTTTGGAAACCGCCACCGACAGTCGAATTGTCCTCTCTGGCCTGGCTGATTTATACTTAGCTACCAACGGCTCAATCTCCTGAATAACTTCTTTGTTTTCCCTCAGTTGTTGGAATTCTTTTTCATAGGAGACCGCTACGGGTTGTTCGCCTACTCGAAACTTCGCTAGCTGGTAAGTGCGTGGGCCAACAAGAGGATCCACTGCATGATGGGTTAAGATGAATTCGCCCGTTGAAGGAAAGAACACCTCTACAATTTGTCTTTCTGAAGGAGCAATAATAACAGCATCAACAAATTGTTCCCTTTCGACTCTCCCGTTATCGCCTCCCACCAGTTTGATCTTTAATCCAGGAATAAATAGCCGGAAAGGCCTCACACTGGAGGTGTTTGTTAGGTAGAAACGGATCACCTCGCCTTTTTGCACATCAATAGTAGGTTGAACCTGTCCATTAATGAGAAAGGTATTCCCATAGCGACCCATAAAAACAAAATTGGAATAATCCTGAAAATATTCAGGTAGTTTGCCATCTTTAATTAGAATATCAGTTAATATCAGTGGCATTTCTCTGTTGACTGGCCCCCAATAGGTTGGATCTTTAGGAATGACAATATAATTGCCATACAATCCAAGCTCTTGCGCATAATCGTCTCTATAATGGGGATGGTACCAATACACCCCCGGATCATCAAATTTAAGCTTATAGGTAAAACTTTTGCCGTTGGGTACAACCGGTTGGGTTACATCAGGAACTCCGTCATAACGGTTATCAACCCGCACACCATGATGATGAATAGTAGAAGGCAGACCCGTTAGATTTTTAAACTCCAGGGTAATCTCATCCCCTTGATTAACATAAATAAAAGGTCCAGGAACCGACCCATTGTACCCAAGCATCTTAATTTCTGCATTGCCTATTTTAGTCCGAAGCTTTTGGGCAGTTATCGAATAGGTATCCCCATTTTTTAGATGCACATACTGCGTTTCCTTCACAAATGGATATTGATCCGGATCGACGGAAAAATCGTATTTTGGCTTAGCTCCTTTAAACCAAAAAAATAGTCCTCCCCCAATCAGCGCAACTAAAATCAACACAACAAAATAAGACAACTTGGTTTTGCCTTTGGTTGTCTGTAAATCTATAAACTTAAAAAATCCATTCATATTTTACTCGATTATTAACTCATGATATAACATATATTATCATTAAAATCCTCTTTCTTCAAGCTTTACTTGAAGCAATAGAAGAAGCAGCTACTTTCTTTCTTTTAGAGACGAAAAAGAAAATAAGAGCTCCCACGACAACACTCCCAAGGACAATACTCCCCATAACTATGGGACTGGTCAAAAAGCTAGTAAGCCCCACATTAATCGGAAACTTAAAGACCATGGGATTGGAGCCATCACCTTTTACCAGGGTAATATGTGTCATATATTTCCCCGTTTTCTCAAAAGTAACATCAATGGAGGCAACCCCAGAAGAATAGAGCTTTGGAGGGACTTCCAGTATCGGTTTACCCGTCGATTCATCCACAACTTTAACCTCTAAAGGAATGGTTCTCAAATCAGGAGTAATCAAATCAAATACCATGGTCATTTTTCCAGTATTAGGAATATTTTGACAATAAGTCTTAAATTGCCCCATCCTCCCGTAAACATAGACATCTAGATGAATCGCATATCCACCCTGAGAAAGAATCCCACACTCCATTCCTCCATTATCGCTGCCTCCATGACCAAAGCAAAAAAGGGGAAAGCTAAGAAATGCAAAAATAAAAGCAATATTTTTCTTCACATTTTTCGCTACCCAACTTCCTAAACCTCTTCTTTTTTTCTTTATTAAGCAAAGCTCATTGCAAGCAGTAGATTCCTTTTGTTTGCACAACCTTTTGAGTGCTAAAGGCAATGTAAAAATCATTTATTTCTCCTTTCAAACTTCAATTGATATGAAAATACTGATTGAAAATTGTTAACTACCCACTTCTAATAAACCTAAAATAGAAAGAAAAAACAATTGCAAAATTTCTTTAGCAAAGAAAAAGCCATAATTAAAAGTCAGATTTTATCTCTAGGGAAAAGAATTACTCCCTGTACGACTATTCCTGATGGTCCTCCTTTTATGGTTATTTTTCTGGTTCTTCTTCTGGTTCATAGGGAGCCTGTAAAGCATCAATAAGGATTTTGGCTCCGGGAGGTGGCTTAATGGCTCCGGAAAGAATTTCCGAAGGACTGACATCCCGGTGGTAATATTCTCTATTGGTATCGGGAGCCTCCACAATTGCTGTTCCTTCTATGGATATGCCTCCAAATATTCCTTGACTCTGGCTGTAAGTATAGATAGCAGCCATTGGCATCACTCCAGCTTCAGCCGTTCTTCCGACGGGACCCGCCGTTGCACTGATACTACCTCCCACATTAAAATTTCCCCCTTTTGCAAAAGCTTCGACAGCTTCTGGAGTATTCAGGACCAGAATAAATTCCGTAGCATTGACTCCTATCTGGAAACCAAAGCCGATCCCTCCCACAGTAATCGCTGAGGGACCAGACCAACCCTTTGGAGTCTTTGCCACTACTAAGCCCGTGCCTCCCCTCCCACTAAAAATAAAACCTGCTTTAATGACTGTTAAAATTGCAAAGCCCTTAGCATCTTGAAAAACAGATCGAGGAATTGATTTTTCAGGCATGCTTTTAAACCGCCGAATGATGGAAGCTGCCTGATTAACCGTTTTTTGCAAATCCCAAGCAAAAGAGGGCTGCAAAAGGCATAAAAAACAGAAGATAAAGACCAATTCATTTTTATATTTACTCCGATAGGAAGTTCGAAAGGGGACTCCCTCAGCAGCATTCGCACCAGAGGGTCGCCACTTTTCCAAGCAAAGAAATTTTGCTGTTAGGTCTTCAAAGGAAAAATGTTGAAGAGGAGTCAAAGAAATCTGGCAATACTTAAAAAAATGGGTCATCATCATCGGCTATCGCCGCCTAAATGCTTGCAAAACTTCTACGAAGCGACTCCTTCCAATGTAGTGGCAATTCCTTGATGGAGAGCCATTGATCTAAAAAGACCTTCCTGAGCTAGCAACTCCCCGAAATTCCCTCTCTGCACAATCTCACCTTTGTCGAGCACAAGAATCTCATCACAATCTGCTAACGTCGACAGTCTATGGGCAATAATGAGGACTGTCCGGCCTATTTCTAACTGATAGATCGCCTGCTGTACAACCGATTCACTATGGGAATCAAGACTGGAGGTTGCTTCGTCCAGAATGAGAATTGGACTATTTCGAATAAAGGCTCTCGCTATGGAAAGCCTCTGCCGTTGCCCTCCAGAAAGTTTCACCCCTCTTTCTCCTATAATCGTGTCATAACCCTGGGGCAGCTTTTCTATAAATTCATGCGCTCCAGCTTGCTTGGCAGCCTGCTCAATCTCCTCTCGGCTAGCTCCCGCTTTCCCAATAGCGATATTTTCAGCAATCGATCGATTGAAAATGACAACATCTTGACTCACCAACGAGAACATATTTCTAAGATCTTCAATTTTAAGATCCCTTAAATCTTCTCCATCTATCAAAATGGAACCCGAAACCGGATCATAAAACCTGAAAAGAAGACTAGTCAATGTCGTTTTTCCCGCACCGCTTCTGCCAGCAATTCCCATTTTTTTCCCTTTGGGAATGATAAAGGAAAGATTTTTTATAACGGTTTCATGTCCATAATTGAAGGTCACATTCTGAAATTCTATCTGCTTTTTAAATGTTTTAATGGCTTTGGCATTAGGTTTTTCCTGGACAGTGGAAGGAGTATCCAAAAGATCCGTTAGCCTTTTTGCACTGTATGCTCCTTCTTGGATCTTCACATTTGCATCAGCTAGCCTCTTTATCGGAGCAAAAAACAGGATGGCTCCATTAGCAATGGCAGCCATATTTGCTATGCTAATGTTTTGCCAAATCACACATAAAATCAGTAGAGACAATGCAAAGCTAGCCACCACATCGATCATTGGACTCACCATGGTGCCTGCAATGGACATCTTGGCTGCATGTTTGGCTAATTCATTTGCCTGGTGTCTAAAAGTTTCGACATTTTTCTTTTCTAAACAAAAAGCCTTAATTACCTGAATCCCCGATAAGGATTCGAACAATAGATTACTCTGGGCAACCGAATAAGAGATAATTCCCATGGAGGCTTCTCTAGCCTTTTTGGCTAAGGTAATGGCAGGAACAATACAGCCTGGCACCAAAAGTATGGCAACTATGGTTAGCCGCCAATCGATCAGCGCACAGGAAAAAAGGATAGCTATGATGGTTATGGGATCTTTAGCAATATCGGTAAAAAGAACACTGACTGAGTCATAAAAGGCTTTCGTATCATTGAGTATTCGAATCGCTAGATCCCCTGTAGTCGATTTATGAAAAAAATCCATCGATAGAGAATGCAACTTGGATAGGATGGCTGATTGCAAATCAGCAACGATTTTGGCTGCTGCCAGAGTCATGAAATAAGAATTAAGCAGTCTTAACAATCCCCTAAAGATGGCTATCAATGGTAAGATCAGAATGCCACCACAGATTCTTTTCCAGTCAAGTGGCTCGTTAGCTTTCGGAAGCCATCTGCCTAACTGGTCCATTACCTTTTGATAAAAATGCTTTTTGGAAGTCTTCTCTGTTGAACTAATGGCTTGTTGATGGCTAGTTGGAGCCGAAAAATTATCAATGGCTGCTTTTAGAATAAAAAGATAGGCTCCGTTAAAAGCCCCAAAAAGAAAGCCGGAAATCAAACCTGCAAAGATCAAGGGCATCCGCCTTTTTAAAAAAGGCATGGAGAAAATGATAATTTTTTTAAGTTCTTCCATGAGGCTTTTGATGTTTTTTAATCCAACAACGGCAGGAATTCAAAAAAACCTTCTCCATTCCTTTTCTGCATACAATGCGACTATAAGCTATAAACAATAGAGAACTTTTATACAACCACAAAGTGCGATGATACAACAGACAAAATTTTTAAATCCTATTCCCTATTTTCTCTAAGAAAAGGAATCAAGACTTCTAGAAATTCTTTTGGCTTTTCAAAATGTACCCAATGGCCCGCATCCCTTATTTTTACAAAAGTAGCCTTGGGAAAAAAGAAAAAGAGGGGCTGGATGGAAGATGCTTCAAGATAATTTGATCTTTCTCCAGCAATGAAAAGAGTCCTGCCAGGAAAACAAGCATGGAGAAAAGGGAATGCAGTGAGTTTTTCAATCGATGCTCTAATCCCCTCTAGGTTTATTCTCCAGACGTACCGTTCCGATTGATATACAAGATTTGTCAAAAGGAATTGTACCAGGGTTTTATTGTTGATCGTTTTTAGCAGGAGCACTTCAGCTTCTTTTCTTGTTTTTAAATCTGAGAGTGGTAAACTTCTCATGGCTTCCAGTATTTTAAAGTGCTCCTGCACGGCTTCTTTCCCATAATCTACTGGTGCTATATCCACTACAACAAGACTGCTGACCCATTGTGGAAAAGATAAAGCAAAAACCATAGCCAGCTTTCCTCCCAACGAATGACCAATTAAATGAGCAGGAAAAAGCTCCATTGGTTCAGCCGTTTGACGAATGTCCTCTGCCATGAGGAAATAATCCATGAAAGAAGAACTTGGGGAATGACCATGGTTCCTTAAGTCAAAAGAAAAGACTTGATAAAAGTTGCTTAATGACTGAGCGATGGAAGCCCAATTGAAACTGTTCCCATATAAGCCGTGGAGTAAAAATACGTTGGGGCCACCCGATCCTACTTGTCTATAAAATAGCTTCATCTTCTGCCAGGCCTTGGTAATAAAAAGGCCAATTCATTCTTTTAAAGGACTACTTTTCCCTTTTGGGATTGTTTTTTGTGGTTGCTCTGCTCTTTACCTTTTCTTTCTTTTGCTCACTTCCATTAGCTCTCCGCTCCATTTCTCTTTTTTTTATGACCGAATAGAGAATTGCTTCCTCAAAATACTTTAACCATGGTCCTTGAGGTACTTCTTTTTCATCGACGAAGCGCCAGCTGACTTTATCGTACCCATTCAAGTTAAGGTATTCCTTAACTGCGGGAGAAACATCTAAACCCGATTTTGATTTTGGCCTGCATGCACCAAAGACATAACAGTAATCATCTGCCACATAGGGGCCTACATCCATCCACTGGGCATAGGCTTCTTTCCCCCACTTATTTTTAATTTCTACCCAATGGCCTTTGCATTGAGATACTCCCTTAGGTACCGAAGGATCGAACCAGGGCATCCATTTCCTTGCGGTAACAGGATAAGCAATATCGTTAAAAGGGAGAGCTACGTAGAAGGGATTGAGTGTTGCCGCATGTGTCCCAGGTAGCAATCCAGCTCTAGCTTCCGGACTATCTTCTCCGCCATAGTTCCTAATCCAATGCTCATCCCATGAACTTCTAAAAATTCCCTTGGGGCTCCACTTGGTAATGTCCGTTCCTATCCAAAATGTCGTAGTTGGAATATCTTTATGCCAAGATCCTAAGGGAAGCGGCACTTGGCAGCAAGTTCTTACCGCTACCTTTTCTTTTGCATCCAAGCAGATCAATTGACTAAATAAAAGAACCGTAGTATAGCACCCCAACAAACAGCAACGAACCCAGAGAGCCATTATTTTGTATCTATATTTTATCTAAAAAGAGAAAAAAACTCTCTTTTGACTTTTCTCCACGAATGCACAAGCTCCTCTTCGGCACTGCGGCTATGGCGAGATCTTTTCTTTTGGACATGTTTTTGAGAAGAAGCGCTTGGAAGCTCGTTTTTTTGTTGCCCATAGGACTCTTTTTGATTTTTCGCCAATTGCTTTTCTTGAGGGCTGGAAGAAAAAGCTTGAGGTTGTTCAACAGATTGGCTAGCGGGTGGAACAGTTGAGACAGCCCGGCTTTGATGGTCTAGTCCAAGAGATGGACTACTTTGGGTCAGCATTTTGCCTTTTTCTTTGGCTAGCTCCTGCTCTAATTCTTTAACTCTTTTTTGAAGTGTTACATTTTGATTGGAAACTGAGCTTAATAATTGTTCTTCCCGCTTACGGCTTTGAGCAAGTTCTGCTTCAAGTTTATTGACCCGACTTTTCAATGCTTCCATTTCTGTAGCATTTTCTGTAGTTCTGGTCTGGAGCCTTTTGAGTTCTCCTTTCTTAGAAAGTTCAGCCATCTGTTCTTCGATTTTTTGCATGTGTTCTTTTAAATTATTCAGCTGTTGGTAATCGATGAGAGCGGGATTCAGTTGCGTCAACCGATATTGTTCCTGTCTGGCCTGAGCCAATTCTCCTTCCAGTTTTTGAACCCTTTGCTCCAAAAGAACAATCTGATTAGCTTTGGCACTTTGTTCGATATTGTTTTGAGTAATTCGCAGTTGTTCTTCTTTTGTTCGTTGGAGAGCAGCTTCCAAGGATTTCACCTTTTCGGATAGCTCCCTCATTTTTGCAACCTCACTTTCAACCTGCCTGGGAGTGGGTTTGAGGGCATTTGCTTTTTTAAGTTCTTCTTCCAGAACACTCAGCTTTTTTTGCAGGTTTAGAACTTCGGTCTCATTCCGATTTTGAGATTTAGCAACTGCTAGCTCTTTCTGTAGAGAAGCTACCTGCGAAGAAAGAACATTGATCTTTTCCTCTTGAGCTTCCATCTGCTTTTTTCTAGCCATTTTAACTTGAACGAGTTCTTTCTGCAAATTTTGGAAAAGATTTTGCAATTCTTGAGCCTCTCTATTCTGCTCCGATTCAGAGGCAGGAAGGGATTTCGACTGTTCTAGCTTTGCTAGTTTTGCTTCTATTTCAGCTAGCCTGTTTTCCAAAGCTTTGCTTTCAGGGGATTCTTCAAGTGCAGGGGAAGGACTTGTAGAAACAGGCAAGCCAGCTAGTCTGTTCTGCACCTCTGAGGCCTTTTCCTGGACATACTTTAATCGATAATCCACTAACCTCGGCTCCCATTTGGGATTGGTTTTTCTTAAGTCAAGGAGCTTGCTTTCAGCCTGTTTATATTTCTCAAGAGCCTCTCTAAAATCTTGTTGTTCAAAACTCCTATCTCCTTCTTGAATCGTAACATAAATGTCTAGAAACAAGTCTTGAGGAACTTGCTTATAGTCTTGATCTCCGGTCGAAGCAATAGATGTAGAGACTGGGAATAAAAAAATCGATAAAAAAAATAGCAGGATAAAATAGAGTCTTTTCTTTTTTAATCCATTCATAACCACGGGAAGGATATGAATAAAGATAAAACTCTCATGCCCTCATGACAATAACGATAAAAAAGAAAAATTAAGAGCGGGTGAAGGGAATCGAACCCTCGCTTCAGGCTTGGGAAGCCCGTGTTCTACCATTGAACTACACCCGCTATCCTAGCATTAGCAACCTCCTAATAAGTTTGCCAAAAGCTTGGACTTCTGTCAAAACTGTTTAAGGGGTTATTTCTTTCTATTTTAAGAGGATCTTATTTAGCAACGCATTCAATAAAAAGCCCACTATCTGTGGCTCGTCAAACACTCCTGTGGACTCGACACCTCAAAGAAGTTGGCATAGGCCTTGCTTATTTTTTACAAAACAAATGTAATTTATAGTTTACATTCCCAACTTTTTCTAAAATTTTATGAACATCTTTCCAACCAAAGAAAATAGGAGCAACAGCCCAATGCAATCACCATCTTCTATATGGCTTATGTTTCTGGTCTTTTTGGGGAGCTTTTTTTTCTCAGCCAATAGCCTTGCAGAGGATGAGACTGCTTCTCAGCCACCTTACTTGACCACTAAGAGAGAAAAAGAAAAGTTAATTCCAAAAGAGGCAAAAAAAACACAGCCTCCGACCAAGCTTCGCGTGGATAATGCCAGTTCCAGTTCCTATGTCCTCCCAGAACTAACCGTCGTTGGCATTGGAGCCACCGAAAGTATGTTGCCTAATGCAAAATCGAATACCTCTGTCTATGCTATCCCCCTAGATGTTATCGATATTCCTCGCAGTGTCACTCCTATTTCTCATGGATTGGCTCAATCGGCAGGCATTGGTCAATTCGGCTACCTGGACCCTCTTTCCACTGCTTATCTTGTGCCTGCGGCTTTAACTCAGATTAACTATGGTATAGCCAGCGCTCCCACGATACGGGGTCGTAATGGACTGACCCTGATTAACGGCATCGAGGAAACCTTGAATAACAATTCTGAACAAAACATTCCTTGGAACTATAATATGGTCGAATCGATGGATATTGTCGAAGGGCCATCTAATGCTGTATTTGGAGCCACTCAAGTCTCTGGTGGATATATCAATTATATTACAAAACAGCCCTATTTCGACACTTTCCGTGGTTATGTTTGGGATACGATTGGGATGTATGAAGAATACATGTGGGGAGCTGATATAGGGGGGCCAATAGACAAAGAAAAAAAATTGGCCTACCGATTCAGTTACATGGGACAAGAAAACGGAAGCTATTATCAGTATCAAAGGAATGATCAGCAAAACTTTTATTTTGCCCTTGGCTATCATCCTTCGGAGTTTTATTCGATTGATCTCTACTCGGACTTCGGCTCATATGACTTCACACCAATGTGGGGTATGATCAATAGACCAACTCAAGCATTGATCGATAACGGTCTTTATTTACCTGGAGCTCTTTCTCCAACCCTTACAAACACTGGAGTTGTTAATAATCCGCCCGCTTCCTCCTACCTTGGAGCTCCTCTAGGGATCAGTCGAAGAAATGTCCTGCTCAATCCAACCGATGGGGGCTATGGGATGACTGGGTTGACCCAAGTCATTCAGAAATTCACTCTCAACGAAAATTTTCAACTCCTCAACAACACCTTTTTTTGGTACCACAACGACCAATGGATCCTGCATCCTCTCTTTTACGATGAATCATGCCGAGGGGACTATGAAATTGACAACAGAACCGAATGCATACTGAATTTTGAAACACCCCCATCAGCTACTAACAATTTCCCCACCACTTATCGCTACCCTGCTCTTGGTAGTCTTCTTTTCTCTCATAGAATCGACACAGGAGTCGAATTGCATTACCAAAAAAATCTAGATTATAATTCCGATTCCTTCATTGTCCTTAATAGCTATAGCCTTATAAACCAGAATCCCCTGCTTTGGAATGCAGAACTCTCCAAATATTTTCAAGCAAGAATTGGAAATCCTAAAGCTCCTTTTGGAGGGGAGTGGCCTATCCCTGGTGCTCCTCAAGGATATTATTTTGAACCAGCCAATTTAGCAGCCGGGAGCACCGATTGCCATTATGGTGCAGTCTCCCCTTTTTTCTTAGATGATATAAATATTTCTGATAGATTTTCAGTCATTTTCGGAGCACGGGCTAGCAGTTATTTTGTTTCTGCTCAAACTCCACCAGGAACTCCACCCATTCTCTTCCGCCAACTTTCTACCATCCAACTGACTCCCCTTGTCGATATCGGAATAGTCTACAAAATTTTTCCCTGGCTTAGTGCCTATTTTGACTTCAACTGGGGTTATGTGGTAAATGCAGCGGATATGGGTGGGTTTTCTCCTTTTTTCGGGCCCTCACAATTCCATTTAACAAATGAGCTTTACGAAGGAGGATTTAAGATCGATCTTCTGCACCACTCTTTTTTTGCTACCCTTGATGCTTTTTCTCAGTACACCTATCTTAATAACCGCACAGGGCCAGCAACCCCCTCAACAGTCAATGGCTTTGAAACAAGTCTAAACTACCAACCCAATCGTCATGTTTGGGCTAAATTAGGCTATGCCTATATGCATGGCACAGAAGACTGGATCACCATCGGCCACGGCCCACCGATGTACCAAACCTATTCGACAGCTCTTGCCTTGAAACAACAATTGCCACTCAATAACAATCAAATGTATCCGATGGGAATCTATAACTTTCTGGGTTTTCCAGATCAAATTTTCAGTGGGCTTATTACCTATAGGCATGATAGTGGAGTAGGAATAACCATGGGAGCTTTGCTAATGAGCGAACAGTTCCTTGGATACAACTACACGACGCATATCCCCACCCAATTTATTCTGAATGCCACCTTGTTCTATGCAGGGCCTAGGTGGGAAGCAAGACTCTATTTTTATAACTTTACCAATGAACCCTATTGGCTGGCCTTTGGCATGGGGGCAAATGGCACCCGTACTTTCAATTATGAAGACATCGTAGCTGGAATGCCTTTTTGGATCCAAAGCACTGTTGTCTTTAAATTTTGATTTTCTGAGAAGAACTCGTAATCTGGAATAGATTTTAACTGATTCCTGAATATATTATACTATGTATAGAATAAAACAATTGTGGATTTATGCGTTATTTTTAATTCTACAAGTTAATAGTCTTTTTAGCCTTTCAAACCAAGATGAGATCAAGCAAAAAATTGCAGCAATCCTTACTAGGGATCTTTATCCAGAAGCTGGCGAAAAATTGACTATTTTAAACATTGAATTTATCGAAAAAAAAAGACCTCCTATCGTTTCCGTATCCTGGATTGCCCATCTTGTTGACGATGGACAACATTATAAGCCCCTCTTTCATCCTCCTTCAACATTAGATACAGAAGAAGTCTATGGGTTCGGGCAATTTCAGATAAAGGAAAATCATTCTATTGATTTAAACAATCCCCTCTCAAAACAAAGTTTAGAGAGATGGCGCAGCAAACTTATCACCATACGAGATCTCATGAGACAGGTGGTCATCCTACGATGTATGTATTTTTGCCGACATAATTATGGAAAAAATACAGAATGGGACTTACACCATGCCCTTGAGCAACTCCATTTTCTTTCTAACAAAGAAAAACCAAAGCTACCCTAATAATAGTTTTTTTTTATCCCTTTTATTGGCCTAAAAAAACTACCCTCTCTGGTTTATACCAAATAGTTTTTTCTTTTATTTTGAAACAAGATGTATTCTTAAGATACTATAAATTGCATCTTCTAGTAGTTAACAGAAAGCAAAAAAGAAAAGTGGCGTCATAGCATGGAGAGAAAATTAAGTAAAAGCTTCTTGATTTCTTGTCGACAAAAGAATAGTTTCCTATTCTTTCTTTTAGGTAGGGAATAAAAAGTATGGCTACTCTTGGTGTTCTCAAAGAAAAGGTTCCGGGCGAAAATCGAGTTGCCATGGTCCCAGAGGTATTACCTTCCCTTGTGAAATACGGACTGCAAGTTTGTGTCGAATCTGGGGCCGGTATCCATGCAGGTTACTTCGATGAGATGTACGAGGATAAAGGAGCAAAAATTTTACCTACGGCTCACGAAGTCCTGAAAAACGCTCACATTGTTTGTCTTATTCATCCTCCAAGAAAGGAAGACATAGCCCATTTTGTTGAAAACTCTATACTCATTTCCCTCCTCTATCCACTATTAAATCTAGACTTAGTCAAAGAACTTGCCGCCCAAAAGCTCACCGTTTTTTCCCTAGATCTTATCCCAAGAATTAGTAGGGCTCAGTCTATGGATCCTCTGAGTTCTCAAAGTACTGTTTCTGGATACAAGGCTTTAATCATGGCAGCCAACACCCTTCCTAAATTTTTACCCATGCTTACCACACCCGCAGGCACCATTCCCCCTTGCAAAGTATTCGTCATTGGTGCCGGGGTTGCTGGTTTGCAAGCTATCGCTACGGCCAGACGTTTAGGAGCACTCGTTGAAGCCTATGATATTAGACCCATAGCCAAAGAACAGGTTGAAAGTCTGGGTGCTAAATTTGTCAATTTACCAATTACCGCCCAGGACGTTGAAGACCGATCCGGTTATGCCAAAGCCCAATCTGAAGAATTTTATTCAAAACAACGCCAACTCATTATCGAACAATGTAAAAAAGCCGACATCGTCATCACCACCGCCCTTGTTCCAGGTGTTAAAGCCCCAAAGCTTATTGCAAAGGAAGCCGTAGAAATGATGAAACCTGGTTCAGTCATTGTGGATTTGGCTGCAGAACAGGGGGGGAACTGTGAATTGACAGTGCCAGGAAAAACTGTCGTCCAAAATCATGTGATTATCCATGGGCCACTAAACATAGCTTCGACTATGGCCCCACAAGCCAGTTTATTTTATTCGAAAAATATCCAATCCTTTCTTTCCCTTTTCTTTAAAGAAAATAAATTATCTATTCAATGGGAAGATGAAATCATCCAAAAGACGTTGGTTATTCGTGAGGGGAAAATTGTCAATGAAAAAGTTCTTAATGCTTTAAACCAACAACTGTCTTAAAACTTTCCATTTTCTAGGAGGTTCACCATGACACTAAATGATTGGATTACTAATCTATACATCTTTGTCTTAGCATCCTTTTTAGGACTAGAATTAATTCGGAACGTTTCACGCTTGTTACATACCCCTCTAATGTCCTTGACAAATGCTATCTCTTCGATCTCCCTGGTCGGTTCCTTAGCTCTTACAGGAGAAGGAGATAAAACATGGGTCATTGTCCTTGGTACCATTGCCATCATCGCCTCCTCCATTAACGCAGTCGGCGGCTTTTTAATTACCGATAGGATATTGAAAATGTTCAGGAAAAGTAAATAATTTCTGGGAAGTACAGCTCTATGGAGAACATCATTCAATTTGTCTATATCGCTTCAGCTTCTCTTTTCATTCTTTCCTTAAAATGGATGAGTGAAATCAAAACGTCCAGATGGGGTAATTGGGCGGGAACAGCAGGTATGGCTCTGGCTATTTTAGCCACACTTCTCAAACCAGAAATTCACGGTTATCTCTGGATCGCTATTGGTATAGTCATTGGGGCTTCTATAGGTACGCCAATGGCTATGCTGATGCCAATGACAGCCGTGCCGCAACGAACCGCTCTATCTCACGCCTTCGGTGCTTTAGCCGCAGGCATCGTAGGGAGTGCTGAATATTTTCTGCACGGCTCCAATCTTTCCATGCCTCAACTGATTGTTTTATGCATCGAAGTACTTTTAGGGTTTTTAACTTTTACCGGTAGTCTACTGGCTTTCGGCAAACTTCAAGAAATCATTCCAACTAGACCTATTCTTTATCCAGGAAGAAATTTAGTAAGTCTTTCGGTTTTTGCTTTCAGCTTATTTTTAATCGCCTATTTAGTCATTAAAGGAGGCAGTCATCCTTTTCTTTTCAGTTCTATCGTGTGTCTTTCTTTGCTCTTTGGCATTCTTTTAGTCTTGCCGATTGGCGGAGCAGACATGCCAACGGTTATCTCCATTCTTAACGCTTATGCAGGTCTTTCTTCTTCATTCATGGGCTTTTTGCTCAACAATAAGCTACTGATCATTGCAGGAGCACTGGATGGAAGTTCTGGACTGATCCTTTCCATTCAGATGTGTAAAGCAATGAACCGTTCCTTTACGAACGTTCTTTTTGGAGGAGTCGGGCAGGTCCTTGAAGTAGCTGATCCCTCAAGAGATGGTAAGATCGTTAAAAGCCTATCCCCTAAAGAAGCTTCTATTTTATTTGAAGCAGCTAAGAAAGTTGTAGTAGTGCCTGGATACGGTATGGCTGCGGCTCAAGCTCAGCATGTGGTAAAAGAACTAACAGATGTTCTAGAGAATAGAAATATCGAAGTAAAATTTGCTATTCATCCTGTGGCTGGCAGAATGCCAGGACATATGAATGTGTTGCTGGCAGAAGCCGATGTACCCTACGATAAACTTGTTGAAATGGAAGAGATTAATCCCCTTTTTCCTGAAACAGACATCGTTTTGGTCGTAGGAGCCAATGATATTACCAACCCAGCCGCTAGGAAAAACCCAGGTTCCCCTTTATATGGTATGCCCATATTGGATGTCGATAAGGCCAAACAGATTCTTTTCATCAAACGCAGCATGTCCACAGGATTTGCAGGAATTGATAATGACCTCTTTTATTCGCCAAAGACGATCATGCTCTTTGGAGATGCGAAAAAGGTACTTAATGAACTGTTAATCTCCATTAATTCCAATTAAATCAGGCTTTTCTTTTTGACTAGGTATCTTTAGTTTTTTCTTAATCTTTTTCCTTGATCATCTCCCCTCTCTTTTCCTATTCTTCTTACATCTTTCTTCTTCCTATGAAAACAAATATTAAAGAATTGACCCAAACAATCATCGACATGATCCCCACCCCTCTCAGATTCAATGCTCAGGATGAAGCCATTTTTCAAAAATTTAAACCTTTTCATGAAAAACTTTCTAAAATAATCGTCAAAGGGTTTTACGATATATTGTTTGGCTATCCAACAACTCAAAGCATTTTTAAGCCGGATGAAAGACCTTTGCGAGAGCCCGATCTTCAGCGCTGGTGGCAAAGAACTATCACTGGACCTTTTGATATAAACTACTGGTCTTGGCAGGCAGCAGTTGGAATCATTCATATCAAAAGGAAGGTCAAAAATCCCATGATGCTCTCCATTTGGGGATGGATTCTACTTACCCTGCAAAAAGAGTTCTACATGAATTACTCTCCCCAAGACACATTCGAGGCTATGGATTCTTGGCATAGGCTAGCCATTACAGTAGAGTCCCTTATTGCCGAAAGCTATCTTCATAATTATATCGTTGCATTAGCTCAATCGACTGGTACCGAGTTTGCCCTTCTCGATAGACTTGTAGCCATAGAGGTAGCAGACATTGACCCGAAGAACCTGAGCTAATTGGATCTCATGTTTGAATTTTAATATCCTTATACGCAGCAATTCCAATAAGAATAAAGGGAATAGATTGTGTAAAAAGGAAAAGAATAACCAGAAGGACTCTAAAAAGAAAAGAAAGTCTTGGAGTTTGTTGATCCAACGACCATATCAAATAGGAAGAAATTAATCCGATAGCTCTACGATCATTATAGGTTGTTCCTCCAAGAGCAAAATACCGATCCATATCTTTCTTAGCAATAGTTTCAGCTTTGGTGATATTTAAATCAAGCATCTTTCCTAAAAAGGGGTGCATGGAAAGGAAGCTTTTTGTGGCATTAATAACATAAATTGTCGCAACAGTTAACCGGCTTTGATAGGTTGTAGTCGGAATAAACCGAGGGCTTGTCCATTCATAGAATGGTTCAATTCCTAAATCCCAGACGGCTCTTCTTGCCTGCTCAAAGGTACGATTTTCCCATTCCCCATTTCTGACCAATTCATAACCCCATCTGTTTATCTGATCCCTTCCAGCGGTTTTTGTAAATCCTAGACAGAAAAATGTGCTCACAAAAATAAAAGTCATTAAAGCAGCTATGCCACAAAAGAAATGATGGATCAATTTGACTTGGAATGTCCGATTCCACAATTGTGTATAGTGACTGGCGAGCCACCAGCAGAAGCTAGCGAGGAAGAAAGAAAACAGCAAGGTTAACCAAAAAGAAAGAGGTTTTTGATAAAGAAACAAAAAAAAGGCTTCTCTTAACAAATTCAATCCATCGTTGATCATGTACGCATTCTGAAATTAATCCATGGAATCATAAATAGTTTAGACTCACCAGCGCTTAAACATTTTTTTCTTTTTTCCAACTGAGTTGTCTCTTTTCTCTAGAACAAATTGGTTAAAAAGCAACTACCTTAGGCTTCCAAAAGGACATCGAATACTCTACGTCTTCATCAAGGAAATGGTGGAGGAGAGGAAGGAGGCAAAGGAGGGGTTCCAGGAGGAGGTCCATACCCTTCTGCAGGAGGAACAGATCCAGGAATTTGAGGATAGGAAGGAGAAGATGCTGGCGGAGTGGATGGAAATGGAGGGGGCGGAAAAGATTGAGAAGAAGCGGTAGGCATATAAGGAGCTGGAGTCTGAGGGGCTGGCGAAGAGGGATTGAGCATTGGATTAGCCCCTGATAATGCTAACCTCCTGTTCTCTGCCATTTGTCTTAATTCTTGTGCATATTGTTCTAATAATCTTTCTTTTTCTTCCCTTGCTTTTGCAGCAGCTCTTCGGAGTGCTGCGTTATGGGCTGCCACTCTTGCACGCCAAGCTTTTTTCTCTTTCTCATACGAATACAATCCTCCTCCTAATCCACCAAGGATAAGTCCTCCCAGAGCCCCCCATCCGGCTCCAGCTCCTCCGCCAGCAAGTCCTCCGATAAGCGCTCCTCCAGCAGCCCCTATCCCTGCTCCTTCAGCAGCAGTCGTGGGTCCACCGGTTCCAGGCTGCAAATACTTTGGTTTTCGGCCAGGACTAGAAACCTCGGATTTCGCCTCCGTATAGACTTGAGCTGCTTGCTTATCAATTTCTTTAAGTCGATTGGCTAGATCTGTCCATTGACTGTCTTCTTGCCTGAGAGCTGTAGCCAGATCATAAGCTGAATAGAGGACCGTTTGTTGTGTTCCTGGAATAGTTTGTTCTGGCACCGCCACCCAAGGAAACTTGTTATCTTCGTTCAAAAATTTCCATCCACCATCAGCTTGTTTTATCGCTTTTAGCTTCCAATCAAGAGTAAGAGGCTGATTAGCCTCAAAAGCAGTTCGTTTCTGATCCTGATAATAGACCATACCGGGTTCTTGATCTAGGGTAAAGAGAAGATCTTTAATATGAGATTTTGCCCAAGGTTGAAGATCTTTAGGAACACCTTCCAATCTTTCTTTTCCGGGAAGCACAGGCCCTACGGGTACCCAAAAGAGCGTAAGCTGTGGTTGAACCGTAACCTCATAATTCAAATTCCATTGTCCATTCTGATCTTTAACTGCGCTCTTTTCTTTAATATCAACAAAAGTAAATCTCTTAGGGATTTGGGCTTTAATAGCTTCTTCTGCCTGAAGTAACGATGGTTTGGACTCCAAAACTTTAAAAATCCCCTTTTGACCATTTATCATTCCATTAAATAAAGGAAGAACAAAAAGAAGAACCAAAATGGCGACAATAACCAGCCCAATACCACCGATCAATGGGAAATAAGATCTAGAACTTCTAGCTACATATCGTGTTAGCTCTTCAAGAGGATTTTTACAACTCTTACAGACAAATTCTGCTCCCTCAGGGACTTCAGTGATTTTTCCCGCTTCCTCACACTCTCCAAAATTTATGCATTTGCCTTTTCTTATCCCTGTAGTTCTTGCCTTCGGACCTATCATCTTTTCGGCAAAAAGGTCTTCTCCCTCTCTGTCTTCTATCATTCCATTTTTGCTTAAATCCTTCGAAATCTTTTCCTTTTTCAAATTAAATCTCATAAAGGAAATTATTTTGTCTTTAGTTTATTTGAAAATTTAACAAAAGTCATTAAAAATATTACCAGTAAACCACATTTTTTACTTTACTTTTTTACTAAGACTCACTACTTTTTAGCACAAAGCCAAACTTCCACCCGTCTGTTTTTTTCCCTTCCTGCTTCCGTATCATTGGAGGCAACTGGCATTTCTTCTCCTGCTCCAGCAACATTGACCACTGTTATTCCCTCTTTCTTCAAAGCATTGGCAACGCTCTGTGCTCTTTCAAAGGAAAGCCCCAGATTATAAGTGTGGTTCCCAACGTTGTCTGTAAAACCAATCAACAGCACTCCCTTGTCTTTATTTGCTGGTTCCGAAAGAAATTGTGCAAGCCTTTTGATATCGACAATCCCTTTGTTATCTAATTCCTTGCTGCCAAAACGAAACCGAATGTCAAAAGGCAGTCTTTTGGCTCCCGTTACCAAACTTTTATATCTTTCCGAAGCATTCAGAGGAATGAGATTGCCCTCATCGGCTCCATTTGTAGGAATCGATCCGCTGCTTGCTTCTTCTATGCCACTGCCGATAAAGCCCATGGATGAAACACACTGTTGACCTGGAGTGGATAAAACATAATGAATGAATTTTTGTATCCAGGAACTATTTTTATCAGTGAGGTACAAGTACAATCTAAAGGCTAATGGATACTCTTCGGTGCCAATTGTAAAGCGATTTGGTTTGAAAGCCTTAGCTCCTTTCATAAACAAAGAAAGGATCTTTACATTTTCATTAGCTCCAGAATGTTGTGAAACAGATGGATAATCTGCAATGCCTAAGCTTGTTGGATTGTCCGAAACCGCTTTCTTTACTTCTTCGACCCCCACTGTTTTAACATGAGTCCTATCAATAGGCATGTGCTGAAAAAAACTGAAAAGAGTTTGATTGCTACAGGAGGAGCGTTGATCAGGGACAAAGAGAATAATTTTGCCTTGGTAAGGTAGATTCAATTCCTTCCAATGCGTAATATTGCCTGAAAAGATCTTCTCTAATTGTTCTAGGCTTAAGGAATTTAGAGGATTCTGATTATTAACCATAACGGTTATGGCACTCTGGCCAATAACGATTTCATGGTCTGGAGCAGTCATATCAAAAGGAAATCTTTTCAATTCCTCAGCTAGAATTTTCCGACAGGAAATTAACAGTTCATCTTTTGCCGCTACCAAATGGACAAATCCATGAGTTGTCTTTTGAGTTAGAATATCAATAATGGCTTGCGTTTTATCTGGTAGGACAAAAGAAAGCTCAGTCGATTGAGGATTTTGTTCTCTCCAACCGATTTCCTTTCCCTTGAGGTCCTCATGTAAAAATCCCAAAACCAATGGCCGAACAAGACTCCGTGCTAAACAATCTGAGGTGGTGATACTAAAAAGAAGCTTTGGCTGCAAAGAAGAACTAAGGCCAGCTTTGTTCTTTACAGCAGAAGAGTTTTTGAAGAAAGAAAAAACTATCCCGGCAAGGATTACTCCCCCCAATGCCAATAAAATAAAGGGAAATGGCAAAAGCAATCTTTTTTTCTTTCTTGAATCCCATTCATCAAGAGGAATGAGTCGAGTGCCACAATCAGGACAAACAAATTCTTTATCTGATTCAATCTCAACGACTACATGTTGGTCAGCCTTGGAAGGGCAATTTCCAAAATTATCGCAAATCCCTTTTCTTGTCATCGAAATGAAAAAATAGGATCACAGGAAGATCACAGTTCTCCACGAACCTTTTTTATTGCCAGTTTTCCCCAATCGGCCAATTTTCTTGATTTTGGATCAGTTGGCTTTATCGTTCCTCTCAGACTGTTGACTTTTTTGACAATCTCAGATTCGACTTCCTTTCTTTTTGGCTCTAGCTTCAGCTCTGGACTTTTAAGCAATGCCTCAACCTTTTGCTCCAAAAGTATCCCTGCTTCTTCTCTGATATTGGAAAGGGTTTCAGAAAAATTCTCTCCTCCAAGATAGACAGGTTGATCAAACCCATATTCATCTTTTTGCATAAAGCCTAACTGCATCGCTCCAGTTTCAGTCTCAATTTTTTGAAGCATTTCTCTTTCAGTACCATCTTCCTCTTTTTCCTTCAGGACCATTCCTAAAAGAAGAAGGGGAGCTAACCTCTCTTCCAATTCTGTTCGAGTAGGAACAAAAAGTGAAGGAAGAGTTTGGCCATCCCCTTCAATATGCAACTCCATACGGGCTCTTTTCGAATCAGATCCATTAATTCTTTCTAAATATTTGGACTTCAAAAAAGACACATGCTGGACAATGCGCAGTGGGAAAAGGTTTGTAATGCTCACAAGGATGATTTCATTGAGCCGAGTATCGTTTTCAATAAACTCTTTGCTTGGATTGCGAATACATTCAAAAAAGACTTCCTTGAGAACTTTGATGTAATCTTCCATTTCTGGGGCTTTTGGAAGGATAACTGTAAAATTTGATACAGCTATTTGTGCTGTAGGATTAATGCCTGGTCCAACTCTTCTTTTCTCATCCGAATTAAAGAGAAGATAATTGCCTGCGGCCTTAACAACGTTGTCTAAGTACAGTCGAAGCGACTGCCTATCTGCATACCTCTCTTTTAATTTTTCTATAATACTCACTCCAATAAGCCGATCGCTTTCGGTGTGCACTAAATTGTTATGCGCAATCTTCGCATTTTCCATGCATTGTCTTTCTAGGGTATCGAGAAACACTGTCTTAGAAATCCTTTCATTTAGAGTCTTAAAATCGAGTTTTTCTCCAAGCATTTCAGCAATAGCCGTTCTGACTCTTTGTGTTTGGGTAGTTGCTTCTTTTTGATCTTTAATCAATCTTTTTGTAACATTTTTAACAAGCTGCGGGTCGTAAAAACGGATCACCTGTTTTCTTAAATCGATCATTGCCCCCTGATCAGAACAACGAACAGCTATTTGATCTTCAAATGCTTTAATGGATTCAGCAATCATCGATGCAGCCTTATCCACATCGGCCTTCAATAAAACGATTTCTTCAATAATCGCAGGCAGGAATTTCTTGGCAAATTGCCAACCCTCTATTTTTGTCCTCACCGTATAAAGATCTTGCAATACAGTAGAAGCCGCATCAAAAAGCCTTTTCCTCTTGCCAAACATATCCGAAATTACACCCACTTTGGCCCATTCTTTTTGTTGTTCCGCCAATCTTTTGGCCAATTCCTCTTCCTGTGGTTTCAATTTGGTGATTTCTTCTTCGATACGATCGAATCGAGCTTTTAAATGAGGAATTAAAGCTCCAAGAAGCGAGCTGATTTCGTAAGCGGATTTTGTTCCATTAACCCAATCTGAAAAAAGCTCACGCTCCAATTTTTGTCTTATTTCCCTGGCTCTTTCTCTAGTCGATTGATTGACTGTCTCATAAAAAGCTTTAACTCCTTGTCCTCTGTATTGCTCTTGAAACCTTGCATCCAACAAGCTTTTCAACCGATCCAACCATTTGTCCGCTGTTTCCTTTCCCTGCACATATTCTTTTAAATTCGTCGTCACATTCATCCAATACCGGCTCACAGGCTGCCATTTTGATCCTACCCCATCCGATTCAAGAATCGGAGAAGACAGGATGAAGTGTTCGTCGCTGAGCATCCATCGCTCGAGCTGTTCGGGGCTACTCACATAGCTCACCATATCCAGATTGCGTGGATCGGCTAAAAAGCCATCAGTCTCAGACCAGTTGTTATAGCGAAGCTGCAAAGCCGCTTGCCGAGCAAATTGGAAGGCAATGTACTCAGAAATTTCCGATTCAGGGACAGACAGCCTTTTGACACCAAAAGTTAAAAATCTTTTCGAACGAACAGGATCATTCGAACCAGGTAGCGTTTCAGGATTTCCATCCCCATTTTCTGCATTCTCAGCCCGTCCGAGCGATTCCCAGTTAATGTTTCTGACTGTCACAATTTTTTGGTAAAGAAAATCAGCCAGAATGTTAGGGATATCTTCTGAAATATCCACGGCTAGTCCGTTTTCGTTAAAATTGGTAAAAACATAACACCCATTGAAAGGCGTTTTGAGTTCTTCTAATTTTCTTCCATCCCCGGCAATGTCACAGGGATAAAACTTACCGACACTCAAAGCATTAAGTTCAAGCAAAGCGGCATAGCCGTTGGCATGATAATTTCCAGTATTCCAGTTAGGTTTCGGATGCTCTTCAGGCAACAACGTATAAAGAACAATTCGATATTGAAGAGTATTGGGATAGTTTTTCCTTATTTGACTAACACAATCAATCAGGGTCCCACTGCCTGTTCCACCCGCCAAGCCACAACAAACATGAAAAGTAACATCCTGTTGACCACCTTTTTGAATTTCGTTTACAAGATGGGTGAGTCTGTGACAAAATTCGTCAGCATGGCTGGCAAAAAGAAATCTTCCAAGCCTCCTTTTCTGCCCCCCGATGGCATCCCCAATAATACTATTGAGGATGTCTCTCCAAATGGTTTTGTCTCCAATCCAAGGCTGAATTCCAGGATAACTCGGCAGGTCCTCAAGGATTGAAGCCAAATTTGAAGATTTTATCAAAAGTTGGCTGGTTGGTGGAATTTGAACACTCTGTCCAAGAACTTTCCAACTAGGATCATCAAGACGCATCAGCTCATCGCTGGAATCGACATAAAGGTAAGAGAGCCGGACATTGGGAGGATCGATTTTCCTGAATTCTTGAAAGATGGTCTTTCGGAAAGCTCGTATAATTTTTCCTCCCGTTCCACCCAAGCCGATAATGAGATGATTTGCATTCATCCAGTTGCGCGGGAGCCCCTGGCATTCATGCCGGGGAGGGATAGCGCGGCGGCGTAAGCCGCCCCAGTTCCCGCACCTCCTTCCTCCAATGCTATCTTGGTTCAGGCGGGCACCTCCACGATCCATCAACTCTCCGCACCCGCTTTCCTAAGCCCTTAGGGGCCTTGTAACGCGGGCATCTCTGCCCGTCTCCCCTCGGGAATGTCTGCAACCGGCTCACCCCTTGCGGTGTCGGTGAGAACCTTAGGGCCTTTGCCTTTGCCCTGCATGATCCCCACCTCCCAGTGTCCGGGACTGAGGAAGCATCCCGGAGTGGGTCTTAACGACCTGTTGCAAACGTAGCGGACTGACTACCGCTTTCCCTGTTCAACCTAGCTTGCTTTCACAAGCTCCGCCCTTTAGGGCGGGGTAGTTGTAGGTTCAATGCTTCTCCCCAAAGATCGAGATGTTTTTAATAGCTTCAAAACCGACGCGACCTTTCTCCTGCACAAAAGCAAAGACCCTCTCTATCTTACTGTATTGTGTTAAAATAACCACTTTTGTAAACACAGACCTTGTATTTTTTTTTCGGCTGCTAAAAAACTAAGTCCTGACTCGAATGTCCTGATAAGCTGCCCATCCAATCAAGCTAAAAGGGATAAGCTGAAATCCAACAAAAAGCAGTGCAAGGATCGACCGGGATAAAACAACAAGCCTTCCCATTTGAGAATCGAGAATCGAAATGAGGTAGTAGGTAACGATTTTGAGAGCCCTATCCACAGGATAGACTTGAGGGCTACTTTGGAAAAAAGCGTTCATGTCTTGGAGTAGAGCTCTACTGGGTATAGAAACATCTGGGCGGATAATCAAAGAAAGAGCGGGATGATTTTTTGAAAAATCGTAGGCTGCATTCCTCGCATAGATATTGGCCACAATCGCTCTGGAGTATGGATCTACCAATGGAACGAATTGAGCTTGGGGGGGAGGAAGAAACTTTTCTCTTCCACTGAGTCGAACAGCCTCATAAGATTGAGCTAAGGTCCAATCTTCCCAACGAGAATCCTTTAAAATTTTGGCTGCCCAATTAAAAACAATCAGTTTGCCAACCTCCTTAGAATATTTCAAAGAAAAAAAGCAGATCACAAAAAGAGTCGTTGCAACGGCCGCAAAGCCACAAAAAAGATGATGGATCGGATTGGCCCTAAATTTCTTATTCCAAAGGAGAGTATAGGTACTGGCAATTATCCAGCACACAGCCCCTAGCAACGCTCCAATTGCCATGGAATAAAGAAAAAGAGGAAGCTCTTTTTTGAGCATATAAGAAAAAGAAGCAGCAAGAAGCCAAAAGAATATCTTCAAATAAACCATAATATATACTATTTCAGCTCTTTCATTTAATATAAACCCCTTTGCTTAAGGCTATACCACTATTAGGAGATACCCCCCCTCTTCCTATGGCATTCTATAATATGAGGCGGGGGTGGGAATCGAACCCACGCATAGGGCTTTTGCAGAGCCCGGCCTTACCACTTGGCTACCCCGCCTATACTCCTCTCTTTATAGCATCCCTTGATTCAGCCAACAAATTAATTCAATGTTTGTTTTTTGGCAAACAAGGATTCATAGTCAGCAAGATACTGACTAAAAGCATCGTTACCATATAGGATGCGAGCGGTATCAAGAAAATTTTTTTCATCCGCATATTTTTTTTGAAACCTACACAGAGCAGCCCTAGCGAAATAATAACCAGGAGAAGCTTCATCAAAAGCACTTAATTCAGAAAGCAAATTCTCTGCACCTATAAGCCTTCCTAATCCAATTTCACAATAGATCCTTTTCAAAAGAATCTCTTTGTTCATAGGATCATGTAATGCCGCTTGTTCGAACCGATATAATGCTTCTTTAAAATCTTTTTTTGCAAAGAAAACCTCTCCTAAATATTGATAGGCAGGACCATAGTCTGGTTGTATTTTAAAAACCTTGTACAACTCTTTTTCCGCCCTTTCATAATCCTTCTGCTTTAAATAGATCCGGGCAGCTAAAACGATAGTACGTGGATCATTTGGCCTTAATTCTATAGCCCTAGAAATAGCTTTTTGCGCTTCCTCTAACTTAAGCCTTTTAAAGGCTACCAAAGCATCCTGATAGGCCTGAAAAAAAACCCTATCCTTTTCTTTTTGATTCTCCAATACCTCACTCCATCCCCAGCCTCTACCCCAAAAAATAAAAATAGTGGTAGCTGCCCAAAAAACAGATAAAAGCTCTTTCCTTTTTCTCCTAAAAAGTCTAATTAGCCTTTTTTTATTGTTCACTCCCCTGCTCACACGATAGATAAAAAGAATAATTAAAACTTTTTATATTATTCCGTTTATATGTATGCGATAAGCCATTTAACTATTCAATCTCCTTTTTTCAAATTCACTAAAAATAGAGTGCCAAAAGCAAAAAAAGACCTGTAGCCAATTTCCCTTACTTTTCAAGAAAACCACTTCCTTACAACCAGAAGGCTCAAGCTGCTTGATTGAAGACCGCACGAATATTCTACTCTTTATAAAATGAAGAGGTTAGGTAGCGTAGGGAAAGCTCCAAAACCGATAGGTCTGTCCCTCTCTACGCTGAGGGGATGGGAAAAAAGAAGGTAAGTTGCCGAACCTACGGGGGGAGAATGGCTGTATTGACTGCTAAGCCTTAAGCCAAATCAACTTTTGGTTTTTGGCCATGACCCTTCCAGCAGGAATTTCAGGAGCCGCAGATAGTACTTTTTCAATGATAGGTTGTTTTCTATTACCAGACACCAAAAACCAGATCTGATTTGCCATATTTATCAAAGGAAAAGTAAAGGTAAGTCGGATTTGACCGCTAGAAGGCTGAAGCGAAAGAGCAGTATAGTGTTCTTTTTCTTCTAAAGCCTCAGAATCAGGGAAAAGTGAGGCGGTATGGCCATCTTCCCCAATGCCTAATAAAATCAGGTCAAAAATGGGAGGATTTCCTACCTTTTCAAGCAGCATTTTTTCATAGAGTGCTGCTGCTTGAGAAGGCTCTTCAGAGAGATGCCAGCCATAAAATTGGAATTCTTTATTCGTAGCCCCCAAAGTTCTGCGAATCATTCCTTCATTACTCTGGGCATCTTCAATTGGAACCCAGCGCTCATCACCAAGCCAAAAACAGATTTTTTCCCAGGGTAATGCTTCTGTGCACAACCGCTCATAAAAAGAAACTGGCGTACTACCTCCCGATAAAGCCACATGACATATAGGTTTATGAGATAATGCAGTTTTTATTATTTCTTTAAAAGATAAAGTAAGATACTCAAGCCACTCTTCTAATCTTTCAAAAGAGATCACCTCTATTCGATTCATAGTTTTTCCTACCATTCAACTTTCCGCTTCCTGTATTTCTTCTTCTTCCTTTGGAGGAGGTCCCCAATAGCGGCCGTCTCTTCGCAACAATTCATCTGCTTCAACAGGTCCCATAGAGCCTGGAGCATAAAGAGGAATAGAATCAACTTCTTCCTCATTCCATGCATTTCTTAAAGCATCGATAATTTTCCAAGCATACTCTACTTCATCCGATCGGGTAAAAAGGGTCGATTCTCCATTCAAGGCATCCAACAGTAATCTTTCATAGGCTTCTGGGAAATAATGATCACCATATCTCCTGTAATAAAAATCCATTTTTGCCTCCTGCAGAGCAGGTAGATTGGGCACTTTGGTATTAAAAAGAAGATGAATCCCTTCGTTGGGTTGAATACGAATTTTCAACCAGTTTCTTGCCACTTTTTTGGTGCTGTTTGCAAACAGGACGCAGGGAGGCCGATTGAAAACGATACAAATTTCACTGAATTGTTTAGCCAACGCCTTTCCAGTCCTTAAATAAAAAGGGACACCACTCCATCTCCAGTTATCGATCTCAAGTTTCACACACACATAGGTTTCTGTAAGAGAATTCTTAGAGACCTTATCTTCTTCCCTATAGGCTTTAATTGTTTTTCCTCCCAGAATCCCAGGCCCATACTGAGCACGGACGCTATTGTGCAGCCATTCTTCGGAAGATGGGATAGGCACTGACTTTAAAACTTTCACTTTTTCATCCCTAATTGACTCGGCTTCAAGGGAAGCTGGAGGCTCCATGGCAATCAAACTGAAAAGCTGCATCAAATGGTTTTGTAGCATATCCCGTGAAGCTCCAGTTGCATCATAGTATTCTCCACGACTCCCAATGGTTTGCGTCTCAGCAACAGTAATTTGTACATGATCGATATATTTTCTGTCCCAGAGAGGCTCAAATATCGAATTACCAAACCTAAAATAAAGGAGATTTTGAACTGTTTCTTTACCTAGATAATGATCTATTCTAAAGATACTTTTTTCAGGAAAATATTTTTGCAGAATGGAATTTAGCTCTCTGGCTGATTTTAAATCTGTACCAAAAGGCTTTTCTACAATTAGCCGTCTTTGTCCAGAGATTCCAGGCTGAGGATTTAAGCCAGCTTTTGCCAAATTTTCCGAAACAATAGGAAAATATTTTGGAGCGGTGGCTAAGTAAAAAAGATGGTTATCCTTATAATATTTGGATTCAGGCAAAGAGTTGAGGAGATGGGCAAGTTTCACATAATCTTCAGGATTTGCTAAATCCCCTTGCAAGTAAAAAATTCTTTCCTCGAGCCATCGCCAAACCTCTGGATCTATGGGATGCGTATGGGAATAATCCTCTAGGGATTGTTTTAAAAGCGCCCTAAATTCTTTTTCTCCATATGGTCTGCGCGCAAAGCCAACAATGACGAAATGATCGGGTAGTCGCCCATGCTTGCGAAGGTGATAAAAAGCAGGAATAATCTTTCTTTTGGTTAAATCACCGGTCGCTCCAAAAATAACAACCGCTGTCGGATCAATTTTTGCAGGATAAACAAATGTGGTCGACCGATGAGCTTTATGACTTTGCATAAAAAAACCCTTTCTAGAAGACTATCTTTTGAAAAGAGTAAATATTTAAAAACTCTTTTGAACAAGAGGGTGTTAAAAAAAATCAATTCATCAACAAATGACCCAAAGTTTTATAAAGACTTCTGGAGAACCTGAGGGAAAAAAACAAAAGTTATTTTTAAAGGTCAAAAATAAAGAGTTATTTTTTTATTCTGACTCTTCTTCTTCGGCCATTTTTCTCATTTTCCATTTAACGTAAAAAGACCGTTCATCATAGAGAATGAAGCTCAGAACAAAAGTAGCGAAAAGAATCCCCATCGCCCATGTTGCAACCCATCCTAAAGTATATTTTTGCATACCAACGGCAAGAGGAAATACAAAATCCACATCCTGAGCAACCTGATCTTGGCTAATCGAATCAACCTTATTCAGCAACTCTTCTGAGGCGGATTTTGGCACATGCAACACAATCTTATAATGGCCAGGATGATTGAAATTCACAGGAATTTTTGCAATACCATTAGCATAAATGGTTGGAGGAATAGAAGCTATGGACCGATGTAAAGGCTCTTCAATCACTTCAATGCGAACAGGGGTATGGTTAAGAACATTCTGAACACTGTAGAGATCAAATACAAGTGTCATATTGCCAGTAAAAGGCACTTCATGGCAATAAACAGTCCCACATTTTTCTAAATCTGTAAGTTTAGAATGTGGGAAAACATCCATATGAATAGCAAAATCGCCTTTTTGTTGAATGGGGCATAAAGGTTTAGAAGGAACTAATCGGCCGTGCGCAAACACGGAAGAAAGAGAGCAAAATGGGGAAAAAAGAAGCACACACAAAATAGCCAATATTTTTATTTGTATTTTCTTATTGCTTTGCGGAGATTTTTTCATTTGAATACTCCAAATAATTCTTTTATAGGCTCGAGCGGGAAACCTTGCCAATAATTATAGGTTTCCCGCCTTTTTTTTCAACTTATATTTCGCACAATTCCATTTTTGTGGTTCTCTCTGGGTCGTTCAACACAACCGCAGGTGGCGTAGCAGGCTTGCCATAGTAGACCTGTTTGATCAGTTCCATCACTCTTGGGCAAATCTGGAGCC
>NZ_LXQB01000079.1 GCF_004421185.1 Methylacidiphilum sp. Yel
TAAACTTTCTTTCCCACCAAGGGCGAGATCTCTTATTAGTTGATTATAGGTATTTAGGTTCTTCTTAGGATTGAATAATTTATATTAATCCTTTGTCATTACTACATCAGTTTGAATAGGCTCAGAATGCACTGCGTTTGAAGATAATTTGGAAAAATCAACTGCTGAAGGAAATAACTTAATAAAAGGATTGCAGGCTAGAATAGCCTTTAGCTTGCTAGATCAAAAAATTATACAAAAGATTTTTTTTTCGTTTTTTATTTTTGATTTAGAGCCGATACCATTTATTCTTAAGCATTATAAACGATCAACTTTATTCTAATCATTGACTCATTAGTGGATTTATAATTTCTTCCAAATGATCCGGACTCGATGAATCAAAACCGAAGTTTTTTCTTTTCTATCGAATCCCCAAAGCATCGATTTCTTGTCTTAGGAGAAAGAAAAATCTGCTTTAGCGGCTATTTTTTTGATGGTTATGGCAGAAAAGCTAACCAGATCCTTATTAAATGGAATGATAAACAGGCTATTGCAAACAGGGTAGACAGAGGGGATGTCCAAAGACTTTATGCTCAAAAAGGGATTGCGGTAGAAAAGGCGGTAGGTTTTGAAAGCTGCATTGAATTAAGCCGTGGCTTAAAAGAAGTTGAACTGATTGCTGAACTATCTTGTGGGGAGAAAATAAAGCTAAAGAAATTTTTTCTCTATATTTGGTCCAAGAAGTATTGCTTAGACCCGCTCTATGATAATAAGCAGCAACTTATTGGATATTATAATATTGAGAAGCCTCTTGAAAAAGAAGTCGTTTCGACCCAGCACTATATCGAAGTGAGTGGTTATGTCGTAGACAAGGATGGATATCCACCTCGATTAGTCCAGATTAAAACACCTACTAGAAAATATCCTTGCCAGCAGATTTACCGAAAGGGGATTCAGAAAGATTACCCGTTTATCAAAGACAGTCGTTGTGGGTTTGCAGGCTACGCTCTTTTAGAAGAACTATCAAAGCAATACAGTATAGAAGTAGAGTTTCTATCTGGACAAGTGGCCCAATTAGCAACGTTCTTTGCAAGCCTAAAAATTCAAGAGGACAGACGAGAAAAGGAACTCTATAAAAAATGGTTTAGCTGCTACGGTCGGTTTGTGGGGAGAGAGGAGGAGCTGTTGAGGCAGCGTCTTAGAGGGTTTGCCTACAAGCCATTCTTTTCGGT
>NZ_LXQB01000080.1 GCF_004421185.1 Methylacidiphilum sp. Yel
AGGCCGATGAGAATGTCAGGGTCTATCAAAACCTCAACACCCTCATCGGAGAGCTTGCCCTGGCTAAATCTGGTCAGTTATCTCCAGGAATCCCCTGCCTTTAGGCATGGGGAGGATGTCAATTCTTTTGAATAGCGCGGTTGCTATGTTCTATCATTATCCGAGTATATTTGATGAGAAACAACCAGCATATAAAGCTCTTAGAATGGATTTGCCTTTAGCCCATGTTTGGTGAAAATCGCCTGATTTTGGGGGTGCTCCAGAGGAGAGGGAGCCATTTTTGCCGAAACATANNAAGTAACTACATAGATCAACGTTGTAGGATAATGTTTCTTTATGTTTCTGCGTATCGTTCCAATCCGGCGGCTCAAGCGGGAAAGTGGACCAGTACGTTCGACTAATGGAGAGCTACTACGATCAGGGAAAATCTAGAGATCCGGTCGATAGCGAATCTTCTAGTGCAAGGAGCTTTTGGCTCCTCATGTGGACAGGCTTATGGAGCTTTTAACGGGGGAGCCGCGCGCAAAGACGACGGAGAGCTCTAAGCCAGAATTGGCGGCGGTTTGGGGCCCGCGACTATTAGCCAGGGCTTTGTGGGAGGAGTTGGGGTTTCCTTTAGCTTTTGGGGGGAGCTGCTCTAGAGGCGGCAAGCTCTTTCCCTAGGCAAGGAGAGCTTTTGTTCTTGTAGCCGGATCGGCGGGGGAGGAGTGGACTAAAGCCGGTGTGGAAGCAAAACGGTCGGGTACAGGTGGCCACCGCTTCCTTTGGCCCTGGTATCGGACGCTGGATGAGCTTGATTCAAAGGAAGGGGAAGATCGAAGAGGGCCTTTTTGCTTGGGCCTAAAGATCTTTTTTTCCTTGAAGCCCAAGCTGGTCTTCTACGATTTGAGCGCTTCCTACTTCGAAGGAGATGGTCCGGAGGAGTCTGCAGGATTTGGAAACGGTCCAGATGGTAGTGGAGGATTTAGAGAGAAGCGCTTGGGGCTTGCGCCGGGTGGTCTTTGCTCGGGGACCGGGGGATGGTCAGTAGGGCCAACCTGGGCTTTCTTTGGAGCCAAGGCCATGGGTTTTTGATGGGACTTTAGGCGGCGGAGGAGCCATGAGGTCCTAGAGTACCTTGGCCCAAGCACAAGCTCTTCTCTTGGCAGCCCTTCTCTTTCGGAAAGTAAAGACCGAGGCATGCCCGAGGTTCCGGGAGGACTTCCCGAGGCAGCGGATCTTTGTAGTCGAGAGTGCCCTAGCGGCTGGCTTAGGAGCAAGCGATGCAAGAGGCAGCTGTAGCTAAGATTCGGGAAAAAGCTCTCAAATGCTCGCTAA
>NZ_LXQB01000081.1:0-856 GCF_004421185.1 Methylacidiphilum sp. Yel
GTGTAGAGTTCTTCTTGACATCCTCCCCGGCCTGAAGGCTGGAGATTCCAACGAACGCTAAGGTTGGGCATTGATCCGCTTTTGCGTTGCTTCGGTGAGTCTTTTCTGCTGGCGACCCGACTACATCGCTTCCTTCATAGGTGAATTGGGCCTGTCAAACCGGGTTAACCGAGCTTTTTTCCCCCGCACTTGTAACGCTTCTTCTGCAACGCCAGCGCTTCGTTGAACACCAAGAAGCACAAGCTGGCAAAGTGGCGCATTTGCTGCTCCTGCTGGCCATTGGGCATCAATTCGTATAGGAAGGCTTCAATGCGTTGAATGTTTCAAAGCACACCTGATCAAGATGGGGGCAAGGATAATCACGTCAGTCCCCAAGTAAAAAGTCAATCCTTAACTGAATCCCTTTCTATCCATCCGCCTCCAAGCACGGTGTCTCCCTCGTAACAAACGGCTGCTTGTCCTGGAGAAATTCCAAATTGTGGGGATTCAAAATCTACTCTGAATCGACCATTTTCCAAAGGCGTGATAAAAGCAGGAACCTCCGGATAATTATATCTTAGTTTTACTGTAACTTTTCGGGTAGTTTGAATTTCTTTTTCAATCCAATGGGCTCCCGCCACAAAACAATGAGTTTTTAGCAGACTTTGCCAGCTTCCAACTTTAACTGCTTTCGATAAAGGATCGATATCAACCACATAGAGGGGACGGCCTTGTCCTCCCGGAAGTCCTCTTCTTTGGCCTACGGTATAGCGCTCAATGCCTTGATGGACACCAATCACCTTCCCTGTTTCATCTAAAATTGGACCGGCATTCGATTCCTTGGGATCTATTTTTTCTTCGATAAAATCTTTATAAT
>NZ_LXQB01000081.1:889-1501 GCF_004421185.1 Methylacidiphilum sp. Yel
GACCCGCTTCTTTTGCAATAGCCCTTACTTCTTTCTTTTCGAGATGGCCTAGTGGAGTAAGTATTCTAGAAAGCTGAAAAGGAGAAAGAGAAAAAAGAAAATAAGATTGGTCCCTTGTTTTGTCCTTTGCTTTTTTTAACCTTGGAGAAATAGCGTCCTGATGCTCCACAACCGCATAATGACCTGTGGCAATGTATTCTGCCCCCCAAGCCCTGACTTTAGACCAGAGCCTCCCAAATTTTACTTTCTCGTTACACTTCACACAAGGATTAGGGGTCCTTCCCTGTCTATATTCCTCTAAAAAATAATGAATAACCTCTTTTTCGAAAAAATCCGCCTCATCAATTGTATAATGAGGAATGCCAATTTGAGCGGCCAAGTTTCTAGCATCATTGATTGCTTCAGGTCCACAACATTTCTCTAATGAACGGCTCATACAGGAATCTGTCCATACCTTGAGAGTGATTCCTATTACATCGAATCCTTCTTTTTTTAAAAGCAAAGCAGCCACAGTAGAATCAACCCCTCCGCTCATACCAACGACAATTCGACAGCGCTTCTTTGGAAAAAGAATATTCATGAGTCCAATTAAAAAAATAAAATTTTTCTTCC
>NZ_LXQB01000081.1:1538-1911 GCF_004421185.1 Methylacidiphilum sp. Yel
TTAGGCGGCTTCTTTTTCCTGTCTTCGTTTTAAAATTGGGGTTTTTTTCCCTTCAGCTACTAGACGCGAGATAATAACTTCTTCAATATCTGTTCTAGAAGGAAGCTCAAACATGACATCTAGCATGATCTTTTCAATCATGTTTTTTAAAGCACGGGCTCCCGTTTTTTTCTTTTTTGCTTCTTGAGCAAAAAACCTAATGGCTTCCTTTGCAAAGGTCAGCTTGATATGGTCCAAGGCAAAAAGTTTTACATACTGTTTTATTATCGCGTTTTTGGGTTCAGTCAGGATCCTAACCAGTTCATCTTCAGTTAGCTCAGAAAGGGTAGCAATCACTGGAAATCTCCCCACAAATTCGGGGATCATGCCATAG
>NZ_LXQB01000082.1 GCF_004421185.1 Methylacidiphilum sp. Yel
GAAGAGAAGAACAAGCAGATAGAGGAGCTAACCAAGAAGCTAGAGGATCAGGGGATACCGGTGCAAGCGAACACTAAGGGGATAGTGCTGAGTGGGTATGTGGATGCCAGCTACACCTATAATTTTATCAACGCTCCGGCTTTCAATAGAGTGCCTGGTTTTGTTCCTCCGCCGGGATATGTAGGGCCGACCAACACGGCAGGTTTTGCTCAGGGCTATCCGGCGATACCTGGTCGAGAGCCGGTGGATGCGATTCCTGGGGGAGGCTTTAACATGAACGCCTTTAAGCTGGCCTTGGAGAAGCCCTTGACTGAAGAGAATCGATGGCAGGCAGGCTTTAGGGCAGATCTTATAGTGGGGCAGGATGCGGTAGTAGGAGCACCGGATGCGATCACTGGCTTAGGGGTTCCTTTTAGTTCCTGGTATTCGTTCAACACCTCGAGTTTTTGGTTAGAGCAAGCGTATGTGATTTTTCGGGCGCCTATAGGCAATGGGTTGGACATAAAGATAGGCAAGTTTGTGGATCCGGCTGGCTACGAGGTAGTGGAGCGGCCAGTGAACCTGGATTTTACCTATGGGCTTTTGTTTGCGAATCTTTTGCCGACTACCCTTACTGGGATGCAAGCGATTTACCGGTGGGATGACCAATGGACGAGCCGGTTGGGGATAGCCGATGGGGGCTTTAACGTATCGAGGGGGGGGATGGAATATTTTGGCTATCTCAACAACATGATCAACAACAACGATGCCTATTTATTGTTTTTGAACAGCCAATGGGAGGCGAAAGGGAAGAATGCGACGCTCAGCGGCACTCTCATGTACGGGTTTAATGGGGTCAATCCGCCGGGCTTTGGAGCCTCTCCGATCAATGGGGTAGCGCAGCCTTATGGGATAGCGCAGGGGATAAGGGGAGAAGGCCCATTCAACCAGAACAATGCGTTTTTTCTTGGGGATGTATGGGGATCATGGGCTCCGAAGTTTGCCCGGGACAGGCTTCTGTTAGGCTTTGAATTGACAGGGGGTTTTTACAACAACAATGTGACGGTGGTACCCGGAGCGATCAGCGGGCTGCCTGTCGATTTATCGAGTGGGCCCTCGAACTGGTATGGGGCTGCCCTTCACATGAAATACCAAATTACGGACATTATCAGTATTGCCCAGCGTGCGGACTGGATGGAATCAGGATGGAATTCTATCCTTGCTGGACACAATGCACCAACCGACATTTGGGCCTACACGGCGACGCTTGCGTTTGATCTGGCTGATAATTTCATGATTCGGCTTGAGTACAGGATGGATTGGGGCAAGGGAGTCCTTGGCTACTACGGTTTTCCTTTCCAAAACCCAACGGGCAGTCCTACAGCCCTCCTAGGTACCTCCAATGGTCCGGTCTACTTCGTAGGCTTGGAATTTGTCTATAGCTTCTAAGTA
>NZ_LXQB01000083.1 GCF_004421185.1 Methylacidiphilum sp. Yel
CAGGCAGCCGACTTCACCGCCGATGATCGCATCCAGCAGGCGCTTCAGGCCTTTTTTGTGGTAGTTCATGCCAGAACCCAGGTCCGCGATCAGCTCGAATGTCCAGCCTTGCCGGGGGCACAGAACAGCTCATGAACCTGTTTTTGCCCTTCCAGATCGTCCTTCTAGTCGTAACTGGACACACGGGCATAGGCGGCAATGGTGCGGTCTATCTTCTCCGGTGCATGAAATTGGTCTAGCCGAAGCTGCGCAAGGTCATAGCGTCGCCGCCCACCTGCTGTGGGTTCATTGGGTAGGAGCTTGCCCTCGCTCTCCCAGCGTCGCAGTGTTTGCGGCGCAACCCCCAGGAACTCGGCGGCTCTTGAATGCTGACCAGCTTGGGCGACAGGTTTAGAATGTACATTTATGAGAAGGAAAAAGCAACTTGTATAGAAACTGTTCAAGTCCTGCGATGTTCCGTAGGCGGCCATCCCCATAAACCCACAGATCGGAACTAGCTCTATGCCTGAAACATAGCTTTAAAGGCCAAAGGATTGAATCTGCACCTTATCCTCCTTATTTGTCTCCTGGTATTCTCTAGCGTGATAGGAGCTTAGAGATAGGCTAACGTGGTCTAGTTTTAGTCGCAGGTGGCAAGCGCCATCCCAGAAAATGGTATGGGTTCCCTCCGGGAATAGTTTATAACTTGTAAGGGGTGGTTAGAAGCTCATCCTCTTTAGGAGATAGGGGAATATCACTTGCTTCGAGGTTCCATTTCGAAATCATATTCGGTTCTGACGGCGGAAAGTGGAGCCAATATCTGTTTTTCAAATTGATAATAGAAAGGACTTTGCTTAACAAGCTCCAATTTTTCTACGGAATCCACATCGAAAGAAAAAAAGAAGAAATAAGAGCCATTGGGCGAAATATTTTTGCCTACTCTTAGATTCATTATTTCTGGTATTTTCAACAATCTTACTCGAGTTTCAATCATTAGATTATCGATCTGTTCAGGACTAGACACGTTTTGAGAGGATAAAAAACATAGATGATGAATCATAGAAGTAAAAATGTTATTTAATGACGTTCAGATAATAAAACCAAAAAACTCTTTTTTAAAAAGAGAAAAAAGTTGGCAAAGAGTCTTATGTTTTTTAATTTCATAGATAACAAGGATATTGGTCTATGATTGGAAATTTTCTTAGAAAAAGTGAACTTCATAAGCCGCAGGAAACTAAAATAATCCCTCCTTCTCCTCCCGATCCATTTGGTAGTCCTCCTCCGCCTGCTGTTCCCTTGGAAAAATCCCTACAAGAAAAGGAAAAACAAACGGCACAAGAAACAACAATTGAAACCAAAAAGACAGTTGCAGGCAACGAACAAAAGAAAGATTTTAGAGAAGCACGAGTTTCCGAAAAACTATTTAATGTATTGGCAACGGGAACGAAATTCTCTGGTTCAATTGCCTTTCAAAATCAATTAGTTGTAAATGGTCATTTTGAAGGTCAGATCTATTCAAATGAGGGAACACTTATTATTGGAGAAAAAGCAGTGGTACATGCCCAAGTCAAGGTAGGCAACGTATTAATTTCTGGACGATTTTCTGGTAATATTTATGCTTCTGATCTAACAGAACTCAAAGATGGATCAGAGGTTTTTGGGGATGTCAAAACTCGACGATTAAAGGTTGAAGAAGGCTCGATTCTTAATGGAAAATGCGAATGCACAGCTAAATCTATCCAAGATAGGTAGGGCTTTTTTTTGTTTGAACTTCAATGGATTGAGTTTCCTGAGAAACGTAATAAGGCATTACTTTGTTATGAACTACCCCCGCCAAGTTTACAGGGCTATGGCGTGAGTTTCATGCTTCATTGCGGAGAAACTTCCACCGCTCTACATCTCAGACGGTTCCTGCGCCGCGCGCCGGCGTCAGCGGCTAATCTTGTTTCTAGCCACCGCAACAGTACCAAAGCCGCATTTTCGTCGCG
>NZ_LXQB01000084.1 GCF_004421185.1 Methylacidiphilum sp. Yel
TTGAAACAACCCCAACCTTTCCCGGCTTATGAATGTATCCAGGCATAATGCCTGCTTTTGATTCCCCCGGAGTAATTATTCCAGGACAATTAGGACCAACAAGGCGTGTCTTTTCTTGAAATAGTAGACGCTTAACTTTTGCCATATCAAACGTTGGGATTCCCTCCGTAATGCAAATAATGAGATCCATCTGGCAATATAGAGCTTCTATCATTGCATCGGCCGCAAAAGGAGCTGGAACAAAAATGAGAGAAACATTGCAATCGGTTTTTTCTTTTGCTTCCTTAAGTGTATCAAAGATAGGTACATTATTTTCGAAAACCCCTGCGGTTATCTTTGTCCCATAATCCATACAGAGTCGTGTATGAAACGCTCCGTATTTTCCAGTAATACCTTGAACAACTACTCGATCTGTTTTTCTTAGCAGAATAGCCATAGGAATTTATAATTATTTTTTTAAGAATTGAACGGCTTTTCGAGCCGCATCTTCTAGATCATCGGCGAAGAGATACTCAAGGGAAGAGTTTTCCAAAATTGCTTTTCCCTCTTTGACTCGTGTTCCTTCCAGCCGTATAACCAAAGGAATAGAAGGTCGATGGGTTTTTGTTGCCTCTACGATTGCCTCCGCAATAAGATCGCAGCGCATGATACCACCAAAAATATTGATTAGAATCACTTTTAAATTCCGATTTGATAATAAAATACGAAAGGCATTCTCCACCTGGCTTTGATCCGCCCCCCCGCCAACGTCAAGGAAATTAGCCGGTCTGCCTCCAAAACGGTCCAAAATATCCATAGTAGCCATAGCCAACCCGGCTCCATTGACCATACAACCAATCTGACCATCTAGCCCGACATAGTTGACCCCGGAACGAATCGCTTCGGATTCTTGTGGATCATAAATTGTTTCATAACGGTAAGCTAAAAGCTCTTTCTGCCTAAACAAAGCATTGTCATCTATCGTTATTTTGGCATCTAATGCCCAAAATTTCCTTTCCCTATCCATAGCTAGAGGATTGACCTCGCAGAGACTTGCATCGTATTTGACAAAGGTCTTATACAGCGATTTGAGGATGCGAGAAAGCTCAACGAGTTCCTTCCCTCTGAATCCAAGATCTAATCCAAACTCTCTGGCTTGAAAATCCCAAAGTGAATAATCAGGCAAAACAAATTTT
>NZ_LXQB01000085.1 GCF_004421185.1 Methylacidiphilum sp. Yel
CTGCCTGAACGATGCATCCCAATAACAATTACCACTGGCATTTCTACAATTATTCAGGTTGAAACACAAAAATATCTTGGAAAAAAATTCCGGGGATTTCCTTCCAATTTCCAGGATAATAAGCCAACTGCATCAGTCTCGATTCTTCCATAAGCTCTTTTAATCCTTGCTCGTCAATCCCAATCGCTTCTTCTGGAATTTTGGCCCACTGAGGACATCTCCAATGTTCAGAACCAGAAACAGGGAGTTCAAAAACCCATCTCCCCTGATCAGTCCTATGAAAACTTCCCTGCTCCCCAAAAGAACGACGAAGTAGTGACTCTTTATAAATCTGGTCTAAAAAGAAGAATGTAATTATCGCTCGGCCTTGGGGTTTAAGCACCCTTCTGATCTCTTTAAAATAAAACCGAGCTTCTTCTTCCCTAAGATGCGTCCACACAGACAAAGCAGTTACTAAATCAAATTGATGCGCCTCGAGGGGCCATGGCCTAAGCTTCGGATTCTGATCTGGAGCATATAAGGAATTGGATAAATCAAAATGAATAAACTTAAACTGCGCTGGAGGATAATGATTTAGACAAAACTGGATGTCTTCCTTGGAAACGTCCAGCCCTACGTAATAGCCACCATCTTGGATATAAGGTTCAGAAGCAATTGCCAAAAGTCCTGTTCCACAACCCACATCCAATATTTTGTTAGCCATCTTGTTTTCCAGATTAAAATAAAACAAGGTTTGGAAAATTCCAATCACATGAGCCCATTCCCCATAAGAATATTTCCCGCCCCTCCGGTTCTTTTCTGAAGGAATAAGACAAATATTTTTTGTTCTTCGGACATAGTGTTTATCCAACTGGATGTAAAAAGGATCAAGCTGAGCATAGGAAAAAGAATTTAAAAGCTCATTTTTGTCTTGTTCCTGTAGGTTCTGAAGCAATGGAATAATTGTTTTTCTTTCCTTCCAACCTTCCTCAAACTCCGGTTCATACAAAACGATTCCACTTAGTAGTTCCACAGCCTTTGGATCAGGCAATCTTCGTTTATCTTTGGCCAAAAGAAACCAACTCTGTCTTGGATGATACCATTTCAGCCGGCGAATAAACAGCCCGGCAGACTGAGCAAAAGAATGTATCGTTTCAGGCTTATAACGCACTATTTCTGGATAAATCCAACCCGATCCTACAAAATCTTCATCCCCCTCCACAAAGGTGCAGACAATCAGTCCATCCTCCTTTAAAGAACGCTTAAAGTTGTTCAACACCTGAATAATCAGGTCGCTTCCCGTATGAGAAAAGATTGATTGGGCAAGAATAAAATCGAAGTCAATACCAAAGACCTCAACACAAAACCGATCATTATGATCAAAGACAGGTTTTTTTAATCTGATTGTATCTTCTCCCAACTGATGCTTTATGGCCTCTTCGATCAGCCACCGGTTTGGTTCGATCCCAAAATACCTTCCTTTCTGCAAGTATTGGATGAAAAACCTACCCGCTCTCAAAGCACCACAGCCAAAATCAAGAAGGTAATGACAGGAACGCAGTCCCAAAGACCAAAGCAAAGAAAACTGGGTTGCACCCATAAAGTCGAATTGACTAGAAGGACCCACAAAAGCTTGGGAAAAAGCTTCGATCGACTCTAAGTTGCCGATCGGAAAATCTGGATGAGGCCTTCTTTTTTCTTTCCATCCATATTCAATAAAATGGATCAGAGGATTGACTTTTGCTTCTTTAACATCTGGATTTTGTTGAAGATAATAGTTCAAGTCAAAAGCGGGATGAGGATTGCGACCCTCCTTCCATCCCTGCTCCACAAAGTGGATAAGGGGATTAATTTCTGACTGGGCAACTTCAGGATTTTTTTCCAAGTAAAAACGAACATCGAATAATGGGTGGGGATTGCAGTAGGCCTTGCAACCTTCTTTTATAAAATGGACTAGAGGATTCCATTCTTTTTTCTCTGCTTCGGGGCATTCTTCTAAATAATACTGGCTATCGAATAGCGGATGGGGATTCCGTTTTTCTTTAGCGCCATAAAGAAGAAAATGGAGCAAGGGATTTATCCCCTCCTTGGCAATATCTGCATTATTCCTAAGATAATAGTCCGTGTCAAAAAGCGGATGCGGGTTTCTTCTTTCTTTCCATCCCCATTCCACAAAATGCATTAAAGGATTTTGCCCATTACCTCTAACATCTGGATAAGATCGAAGGTAATAATCCGGATCAAAAAGAGTAGAACCCACAATAAGATCCACTTCCTTACGATCCACGGTTGTCCCTCTTGGTTTTTTGGTTTAATTTAGCAAATAGAGGGCTTTGTTGATTAATTTCTCAATAGCCCAAGCCTGTCATTTTCACGCATAGAATAATTGCTCTATGTTTTTTGCTCAAGATAAAAAGAGGCATTCTTCTTGTTTTCACTTAAACAAGAAAAGCTTCCAAAACTAGACCACTAAGTCCTTAGGAAGAATACTGATTGTTTCTAACAAATTCCTACCATAAAAAACTAACGTATTATGAGTCAATCATCTAGGATAAACTCACTACAATTTCTTGCCTAAAAAACTAAGACCGCTTCCTATTGCTGCCATGGGAATGGGCTGACCACTGGC
>NZ_LXQB01000086.1 GCF_004421185.1 Methylacidiphilum sp. Yel
TTGAGCAGTGACTAAAATTGAACCAATCATCCTTTGGGCAATTTGTTTGACTTCTTCTGGACTCTGACAAATCTTCACTCCTCCCTCTAGTCCACTAAGAAATCTTCCTTTACCCCTACCTCCTGCAGCTATCTGTGCTTTCAGAACCAGAGGTCTTTTAGCAAGCTTACAAGCAATGTCAAAGGCTGCCTCCGGGGTCTCTGCAACTCCATATTGAGCAACAGGAACGCCTTCTTTTACTAATAGCTCTTTTGCAGCATACTCAAGTAAGTTCATAAAGCCTAATAATTAACCAACTTTTAAAACCTCATTATGTTCTTTATGGTGTTGTTCTACCTCTCTTCTATAAGAAGCAGGAACAATGATCGCATCTTTCATCCCATGAATAATTTTTTTGTCCGATGGGCAAATCGTCACCAGAACCCCACAAAGGTGCACCTTTGAGTCAAAGACAAAATAATAAGGGGAAACACGGGCTCTTCCTTCCATTTCTTCTATTTTTTCGCCTTGAGCATAGGGATGGCTGACAAGTTTGCCACGAATGAATTTTTGCATTATCCAGGGATGATGAGGAAAATCAGCAAGGGCTGTAGCGATTTTCTCTTGCCACTGAGAGGCAGGCAAATCGGAGCCGATATAAACACCCCTAGAACCCCATGCTAAGGGACTGAAACCAGAGACTTTCAATACAAGTTCTCTTTGCGATTGGCTAAATGAACCCACTTCCTTCCAACTTTGCACCTCAAGTCTTGGCAGTACAGCATTATAAGGAAGAGGCGTAGGATCAACTATCCATGTATAAGGAATTAGCTGCTGTAAAAACCGCATCCCTTTTTCGGTAAGGTATCTTTTCCAAAAGTCCGCCAAAGATCTGACCCAAAAAAGTCCCAATAGGAGTTTTTCTTCTAAATAAGGCTTCAAAGGAGGAGTAATCCAGTGCTTAGCTGGAGAATAACTCCTTCGGATTTCGCTTAATTTTTCCCAATCAAAACATTCGAAAAACCGATAGACTGGTTCAGAATCAAACTGGAAGCTTTCTGCATGACGCATTCTATCTTTGCCTACAAGATATTCGAATTCTGGCCAATAAGTCATCGCCTCTTCAGAAACAACGACCACTCCTTCCGGGAAAA
>NZ_LXQB01000087.1:0-765 GCF_004421185.1 Methylacidiphilum sp. Yel
AATGAGTTTTTTTTCGTCCAGTTCTATTTTCCCTTCAAAAATTTGCGTGTTCGGTACATGCCCAATGGCTACAAAAAGGCCTCGACATTCCAATAAGCTGGTTGTTTCTTCTTTCACATTCCGCAACACAACTGCTGTAACTCTATCTTGTTTTGGATCTAAGACTTTCTCAATGACGCTATTCCAAATCACTTTTATTTTTGGTTCATTCAGTACGCGTTCAGCCATAATGGAAGAGGCTCTCAGGACATCCCTTCTATGTACTAGATAAACGACCGAAGCAAATCGTGTTAGATAAAGGGCTTCCTCACAAGCTGAATCTCCTCCGCCGACTACCACAAGAGGTTGGTTTCTAAAAACGGGCAATGCCCCATCACAGGTGGCGCAATAACTAACGCCTTTTGTTTCAAGTTCCGATTCACCAGGAACAGAAAGTTTTCTAGGTCTGGCTCCAACAGCAATAACCACTGCTTTTGTTTCCAACCATTCATCATCTATTTTGACTCTCTTTATTTTCCCATCACACTGAAAATCGGTTACTACGGAAAGATATTTGACCCTGGTTCCAAATCTTTCGGCTTGCTTTCTCATCGCTTCCATTAGTTCTGTCCCCTGTATTCCTAAAGGAAAGCCAGGATAATTTTCAACAAGGGTTGTTGTCGTCAAAAGCCCTCCTGGTTCACTGCCCGTGACAAGGAGAGGAGAAAGCTTGGCTCGTGCAAGATAAATGGCCGCTGTCCAACCAGCACATCCAGAACCTATAAT
>NZ_LXQB01000087.1:912-1113 GCF_004421185.1 Methylacidiphilum sp. Yel
AATTTATTCGGGATCATGTCCCTCGCTCGGGGTTAATTAAAGACAAAGTGTGGAAAATAAGTCCTTACAGTTTCTATTTAGAAGAGCGGTATGTGGAGATTCTCAACCGATTAGGCTTCTATCTGCAAAAGTTTTATGAAGCCGCCGACCTTCTCTATAAATGGAGCGTTAAAGGAAAGTATCCTGCATTTATTGCTGAAC
>NZ_LXQB01000088.1 GCF_004421185.1 Methylacidiphilum sp. Yel
TATTTTTATTGGATTTCAATTGTTCTTTTCTGTTCATACATAATTATACTACACATAGCTATAATTTATCGCCTTATATCCCCATGCCTGAAGGCAGGGGCATTACGGCGATGGATGGTAAAAAAGATAGCAGAAGCTTGCCAGAAGAGGGATCATAATATGCTATTTAATTCCAATAAAAACAATATAATCCTCCTTCGGCCGACATAAAAAAACATGGGAGAATAAAATGGAAATGTTAGAATGCTTCTAAAAGAAGAAAAGTAAAACTGAAAAAGAAAGAAAAAAAATAAACAGAAAATGGAAGCAAAAATAAAGGAGATAAAAAAGGAAGTTGAGGGCAATGAGGAGGCTATCTCTTCAAGAAAAAAGAAAAGGGTTGGTATTAGACAACCCTTCTATCCATTGGTTATGCCATCCTCATGTAGAAATGAGTAAGTCTGACAGAACAGTTGGTTATTTAAGCAGACCCGATCGTGACTTTCAATATCTTTAAACCTCTAACTAGGCTTCAGTGTTGTCAAACCTCAGTGACAACAGTTCCAAGGCCGTTTTTGCTCCTTCTATTCCTCGGTTGAGTTTGCCCATTGTCCGTGCTTTAGCCTGGGATTGAGTACGTATCGAAAGCACTTCGTGAATGACTGGAAGATCGTTTTCAAGCCCTATCCTCATCAACGCATCAGTACAAGCTCGCAGGATTTCAGCCGCATGTGCCGTCTTTCCTTGCCAGACGATCCCAAAACAGAGAATGCAGTCATAAATTTTTTTGCGGGCAAGTCTTTGGGTCTGCAGGGGAATTTCGAATGCCCCCGGCACCCAAAAGACATCGACTTTGTGTCCTTGAAGTATATCCAAGGCTGACTCGACAAGCCGACTGGTATATTCCTTGTGATAAGAACTAACCACTATAGCAAAACGAAACAGTGCCTTCTGTTCCATATATTGTTCTAGATTCTCTGAAAAGACATGATAAAATATACATACATTTGAAATTTTTTAACTGTTTGCTTCCAACAATATAAATCTATCCTTCTATGCATTCTAACGGCTATTTGGATTTCGAAAAGCCCATTGTTGAAGTAATAGAACAAATAGAACGGTTAAAGACCAACAATGGTTTATCCGCTGAAGAACTAGAAAAACAAAGAAACATGCTAAAGAGCAAACTCGAAGAACTAAAAAAAACGATTTATTCTAGTCTTAGCCCATGGCAAAGGGTTCAAATTGCTCGCCATCCTAAAAGACCCTATTTTCTAGATTACATCAAAAGGTTATCCTCCGATTTTTTTGATCTCAATGGAGACAGACTCTTTGGTAACGATTTGTCTATCGTCGGGGGCTTATTGACCATTGATGGCATAAAAGCAATGGCAATAGGGCAGATGAAGGGAAGAACCCTCAAAGAAAACCTAGCCAGGAATTTCGGTTGTCCTCTTCCCGAAGGCTATAGAAAGGCCTTAAGACTGATGAAACTAGCCAATAAATTTCATCTTCCTATTATTACATTCATTGACACGGCTGGAGCTTACCCTGGAATTGGATCAGAAGAAAGGCATGTTGGAGCGGCCATAGCTACCAATCTTATGGAGATGTCAGGCTTCACTGTGCCAATTGTTTCAGTTGTCATTGGCGAGGGAGGAAGCGGTGGGGCTTTAGGAATAGGGGTTGCTGACAGAATTTTGATGATGGAAAATGCCTATTATTCGGTGATCTCCCCTGAAGGCTGTGCAGCTATTCTATGGAAAGATAAAAAGCATGCGCCACAAGCCGCAAAATTACTTAAACTGACTGCTCAAGAGCTTCTTGAACTTGGGATTATAGACCAGATCATTCCTGAGCCTCAAGGAGCTGCTCATTGGGACTGGGATCAAGCCACCGAAATCCTTAAGGAGTATATTCTTTCAAATATAAAAGCTTTAAAAGCCCTAAGCCCAAAGGAACTCTTAGAAAAAAGATACCTCCGTTATAGGAAAATAGGCCAGTGGATAGAAAAGCCTTAGAAAAAAGGGGAAACGTTTCCTATCTCTTTTTTCTTTAAAGTCCTTTCGTTTTTCTTTTACCTTATCGAAGTGGTTTTTTTATTGGTTCTTATTTTTTTTTCTTTTCTCTTAGCATCGGCCATAAGTCCTTTTGCCTATCATCTTTTTTTGTCGATAAGCGGCCCTCTTTCTTTTATCCGTTTTTATCACAGACTCCTTGAAATCATTTTGCTGGCAGTGGTTTTTCTTTTTCGAAAGCATCTTGGCCTTTACCACTGGGCAGATATAGGTTTTAAAAGACCAGTTTTTAGGCCCCTTTTGTATGGCATAGGATGGGCCATAGGGATAGTAGGCTTTTCTTTTGTTATAGAACCAGAAATCCTTGGCAAAATCATTCGGTTTCCACAAGCCACAGGCTCAATAGAAGATAGTCTAAAAATTTTCTCCAAAGCGGCTGCAGTAGCCATTATCGAAGAGGTAATGATGAGAGGAATACTGCTTGGAGTTTTTCTAAGATCCATTGGAGAGCTGCCTGCTCTTGTTGCTAGTGCTGGAGTTTTTTCCCTTTCCCATTTTTTGAATAATCAACCGCAAAATTATTCTGATTTCCATCCTACCCTAGGGAGTGGTTTCCGAGTCCTCCTAGAGATGTTTCAACCAGTCCTACGCCTAGAATGGATTTCTATCCAAGGACTCATTTTATTTTTGCTCGGCATCCTTTTGGGAGTAGCCTATATAAACGGGAAAAACATATGGCAGCCAATTGGTATCCATGGGGGTATTGTTTTTTTGGTACATTCCCAAAGCTGGATAGAACCTGAAAGGCTACTTTCTAATAGTAAAGAAAGTGTCATACTGTCAATTTTTTCTGCTGTCTTATGGATCTTTTACAGAAAATACTATGGGAAATCCAAAGGGAAGCTCAATGTTTTCTTTCTTTAATTTATCCGCCTCCCAAGCTTCCCAACCTGCCTATCTACCCTCTGGATCCTCCTTTTTGTTATCGCTGCTGCCAACCCTTTCCTAAAGAATTACCCTATTTTAAAAACTGCAAAATTTGCTCAGTCCAGCCTAGGTCTTTTCTTTTTGCAAGAGCAGGATTTGTCTTCAGTGGACTTGTCCAAGAAGTGATTCAGCGGGTAAAATACCGCAACGAATACCACCTTATTGGTATCCTTGAAGAATGGCTAGAAAAAGGCTACAAAAAGTACATTGGTGGCTGGCGTTGTCATGGGGTTGTTCCAGTTCCTTTGCATCCGAAGAAATTCAGAAAAAGAGGCTTTAATTTGGCTGAAGAACTTGCACTGTCTCTTTGCCGCCGTCAACAATTAGAGTACTTACCAGCTTTGAAAAGAGTCAAGTTTAGTCAACAAAGGGGCCTTTCTTTACTAGAAAAAAGCACTAACATAAGAGATAGCTTTAGACTGAAAAGAGGCTTTGACCTATCGGCTAAGAACTTATTGATTGTTGACGATATAATGTTTACAGGGGCAACGGTGGAAGCATGCGCGGAAGTCTTGAAAAAAGAGGGAAGAGCTAAGGAAATAGCAGTTTTGACCCTCGCTAGAAACTAAGGAGCTTGAAAAACTGTGATCAACAAAGACAAACCATAAATTCCGTCGGGTGAGAAAGTGCTTGATATACCAGAAGGGCTATGGCCAAAGGGCCTTTTTTGTTGTCATTTTCTTTTACAGATCCAGCTGTTGGCATTCAGTAGATTCAGAAGGAAGAAGAGCCACCCATAGGCATTTCCGATACAGTTAGAATCTGAATGAAACTAGCGATCGGAAGCTGGAAGCGGTAAGTCAGGATCGAGCTTATGTGCCTGATGCTCTAGAGATATTGCCTCAGCTATTTTTCCTTCCATCCGAAATGTAGCAGCATTATTCATAAGACAGAGAGCAAGTAATTTCTTTTGCACCACAACCCCTTTGCCTCCACCGGCTCCCGCTTGGCGGTAAGTAGAACCCACGCTATATCCACTGGACATCTCCCCCTGGCTTACCGCAGCACGACCAAGACCAATAGCCCGAGCAAACATCTTATGAGCTTCGGAGTATTTGCCTTCGGTCGCATAGACCACTCCAAGATTATTATAGGGAAGGAGAAGACTGAATGAGCCAAAGCTAGCTTTGGCCATCATCGTATGAAGATCAGCTTCAGCTTGTTTCTCGGCATCTGCTGCATGGCCAGAATTCAAAAGAACCTGGGCCTGTTTACCTTCTCCATTAGCTCCAAGGATGAATTGTAGCTGCCATCCAATGGAAGTGGGCTTCGTTGCTTGCCTGGGGAATAATACACCAAGAGGCATAGCAAAGAGAAAAAATTGAACCAACCATCGAATTAGGAATCTGTATGAAAGCATTGTACACCTTTTTCAGACTAAAATTGGTAACTCACTTGACCTTGGATCCAAAATGGCCAAGAAACCATGAGCTCGTCATAATTGGCAAAGGAAGTAGCAAATCCACTTCCGAGTGTTATCCAGTTGTGCTGATCAGTGACGTTCCAAAACCATACACGGGCTGTCCAATGTTTATCCGGACTCGTGTAATTAATGCCAAGGTTAAGCGTATACTGCCAAGGAATCCTAACTTGGTAATCATAGGCGAGATATTGGGGGCTTGTTGCGTTAAATGATGCAAAAAAACCGATACCACAATCCAATGTATAGGTCGCCATGAACGAGGTTTGGAAATTAGGCCAGCCAACATAGTTATATGTCCCAAATGGAAAATATCCAAAACGGTCGAATGGATATTTCTCTGGATTGAGCAGAACATAATTGCTTGGATAAGGCTGATCCATGCTCGGACCTGTGGTAAGGGGTGGACCGTAGTCGAAGGTTCCCAGAATGTACGAAGCATTGGCTACAAGCCATAAATGACGATCCGGCTGATAGACAACTTGCATTGTTGCCCCAACCACATCAATTGGTACCGGAACAAGAAGGACCTTCTTGAAAGATTCTAATTCCTGAAATACCTGATCGAAGGCTGCGGTCAAAATGTTCAGCTTGCCGTTGAGCAGGCTAAAGTTAATTCCTCCGCTGTAGAGCCGCTGATGGAGATGAAGATCGAAGTTGCTTGTCAAGGGTGAAAGGCCGTAAAAGGCTCCAGTTTCAGCTAAATAGGCCTGTTGAAAATCAAAATAGACAGTTGTCCACTCATTAGGCTTCCAACGAGGGCTGAAGTCAAAATTAGGGATAACAGTAGAAAAGTAGTTTCCGGTAGGATGAAGCGCCTGGCCGAAGTCATAGTAGGTGCTGGGTGTCCCCACTGGATTCTGAGCCGTGCCCATAAGGCTCAAAACACTTGCTCCCATGAAAATAGAAAAGTGTTCACCGAAGTCTATCTGATGCTGCCAATAAGGTCGCAAGTACCAGGTCTCGGAATCAGTCGAACTAAAATTGCCTGGATTAAACACTTGCCCGGGACGTCCAGGAATAGGAACGTCCTGATAGAGGTATTTGGAAAACCAAGGCCTACCAGGCAAATTATACTGAAAATAGGAAGGGTAGACCGCATCCGCCAATGGACCCATATTCCATGGATTAAAAGTCTGTTCGAAGTCACCCTCGTAGACAATCATATTGGCATAATCGACTTCAAATCCTGTATTAACGGTATGATGGATCCGGAACGGTTGCTTCTTCTTTAGGGGAAGATTTTTTGGGTCGCTCTGATCCCCTTTTTCTTCTGCTAGTGTTTCTCTGTCTCCTCCAATAGGAGTGTCGAAGTTAAAGAGGAATGACGTGTTGTTTTGTCCTACCCAAGAGCCAGGGGTATAAATATTATAAGGGGTAAAATTTTGGTAGTTATAGGTGAACCACTCAAAGTTGCTATTGTTGATGATCTGAAATCCATCGTCGACGTTAATTCTCTGGATAATCTGGCCTCTCTCACTGACTACAAATCCTCCAGAGCCAGGATTTAAAAGATTTGCCCGATAGCCACCAATTGCTGATAAAGGAACATAGTGAATTGTGTTATAATACTTTGGTAGGACAGAAACCCCATAGTTATACAATTCCGGTCCGATATTATAGTTGACCTTATGGTGATCAACCAATACTGGTGGGCCTAAAAATACGTTCGGTATAAAAGCAGAAAGATATTCATGGTTGGAAATAAGCTGCTGAGTAGGTCGGTTAATTCCACCAATCTCGTTATAGCCCTCTGTGTAGAACGAATTATTGAAGAAGATCTCGTAGTTGTCGTAAGGACGGAAGCTTAATGCCCCATAAAAGGCCTGATTGTGAAGATAATCATTATAATAGTAGTTACCTGAGTAATTACCCAGATAGCTGAACCGAAAGGCGAGCTTGTCATTGATGGGGCCTCCCACATCGGCCTGCCAAAGATTTTGATCATACATGCCCTCCATAACGGTCGCATAACCGTGGAATCCATCCCAGTAGGGCCGTTTGGTCTGAATATCGAGATAGCCTCCAGCAGCTCTGATAGAGAGAAGGCTCGGCATGGTCGGTCCCTGAACGATGTTGATCTGATCAAAGTCGTTCATATTCATAGGGCCTCCTTCATATCCGGTTCCAGGCAAGAAGGAGAGCATACCGTTGATATATTTGTTGGCTGGCATTCCTCGGATGTTGGGAACAGAGAACTCTCCAAAGGTTGTTCCCATATAGAGTCCAGGAGCCATATACATGAGAGACATGACATTTTGGGAAATGAAAGCTGATTGCTGGATTTCCTGCTGAGTAATCACCTGAACACTTCTCGGAGTGTCGATAATGTTCAGTGGCATACCATATACTGAGTTGATCTCGTAGTTGGACGGCAGAACCGAATTGTTCGTCGTCGATACAATAGTTTCGGGCATAGTGACGCTTTGACCTGCGGAGGAGGATGTTGGGGAAGAAGATGGAGGTGTAGTTGATGAAGGTGCAGTTGATTGGTTTTGCGCAAGTAGTGGTTGGAGATTTCCTAAATCCCCTCCCCTCCGATTCATGTCTCCATAGGGTGAAGATGTCAACAGTGGATCTTCTGGAACACTATCCCAACTCCCAGGACCACCACCTAGCATCGAAGTAGGATTCGGAACTTCCTCGTTCAATAATGAAGATTATCTGCTTTTCTCTGTCTCAGGGGCAACGACACAATAAGTAGTACTGTCAAGTAGGATAATAAGGATAATAGTAAGATACATCTTATATATGTGCATGAAATGCTAATACTACTGCATAATACGATATTTCAAGTTCTCTTATGTTAAATTTATATGTCATTATTATTACATATATGTGTCAGTGGTATGGCATATATATTACATAAATATTAATACTTTGTTGCGTATATGTCATAATCGGATACAGTACTATCTATCTAACATAGAAATGTCCTATGTAAGGAAAATGGAATATCCTAAAAGACTAGGAAGGGTTGAATAGTCAGATTTGAGCTATGGAAAGCCAATGGCTCCCAAAAGTCAATGCCCTATTCGGTCATAAATCTAAAAGATAGATATTTTATGAAAAAGCTTGAAAGTGTCTAACGATCTAACCAGACTTATCGAAGCCATTCGGCTTCTAAGTATGCTTTCTTATTCTTTTCAAAAAGCATCATACTGGATTATCTTACGAAAGTTATCACCTTTGCCTTCTGAAAATGATTCATAACACCATTTGGAATAGTAATTGGATTAGATACAAAAAAATCTTTCATTTTCTCTTTGACTTCTATTTCTCATATAAGTATAAGTCATCGCAAAGATTATTCCTTTACCTCAGTCTCATACGCTCTTCTTCTGTTTATTTAAGATAATCTGTCCTTTGATTCTCTTCTCTATACAAGAAAGTGTAATCCGCATTCCTTTTAAAACGATAATAAATCGATCATACTCGTCCGAAAATGATTGTCTATTACAGTAATTAATTAAAATACAATTCTCATTTCTAAACTCTACCTCATCATCTGCTTTGTAATCAGATTTGCATACATTAGCCTTATTGAATAAACAACACTGCTTACGTGGTACGTTATTTATATTTTCGTAATATTATTCAATTGTTCCGTCAGCCTTACTCATTTCTACTAACATAGGTTCGAAGTTGACTTCCTGCTTCACCGAGGATGGTTTCACTCGGGCCAGAGCCTTCCTCTCCACAGGCTTCACATCCTGTCGGTCCTCGCCGTAAGACCGCTTAGGACGGCCAATCCATACGCCAGGAGATTCATGGCCGCTTTCATATCCTGGTCCTGAAGGGTGCCACAGTCCGGACATCGCCACTCGCAAACTGCCAGCGGCATTTTTTTCCTGCACCGTCCTGCCAGTCGAACAGCTCTTGCTGGACAGAAATCAGCGGTCGGGCATCACCACAAACCCACCACACCCCTTTGCCTTGTATTTCAGTTACAGCCGAAATTCGAAGAATCCCATGTCGGATAGGGAACAGGCAAGATTACCGGTTCTTCTCCATGCCGCCCACTTTCAGCTCTTCGACAACCACGCGGTGAAATCATCGCCTGAGCCGTGAGGTGAGCTTGTGTAAGCCCTCCTGCCGGATATTGGCAATCCTGGCATGCAGCCTTGCAAATCCAAGCCTTGGCTTTGGTCGATCCCTTTTTCTTGCGCAAGAGATTTCTAGAGAGTCTCCGCAATCGCGTGAGCAAGTTCTTGTGCGGCTTGGGACCGATGAGCTTTTCTCCGGTGGAGACGTTGCCATGGCAGATACCCCTAAATCTACCCCAGTTGGGCCTTGGTTTTCTGCAGGATACAGGGGGATAGCGTCGGCAGTGACGGTGATGCTGACAAACCCCACCGGTCCGCCACCCGGGAGACGGTAGCGGAGATGAGCTTGCCTGTAAAACGCAACGCCTCCCGCATCCGTACCTAACTCAGTTTTGGAATGCGAATGCGTCGGCCATCGTGGGAAAACTGGTCGTTGGTCAGAGTAAAACGATCAGGCACGCCTTTCTCTCTGAACTTTGGATACTTGGCATGCCCCGCCAAGAAGTTCTTGAAGGCCTCTCCCAGCTGGATGATGGCCATCTGTGGCGCGTTCTTGCTGCCTTTGAGCATCCACGGGAAATGCTTGCCTTTCATGGCGTTGAACTGACGGCGCAAAGAGCACCGCGAGGGCTTGTGTAGACAGGCGTCGGCATCCCATGGCCTTATATGGCCTCTGCCACTGGGCCAGCGACCAGTTGTAGGCAAACCACGCGGTCCTCGCCGTTTTGGCAAAGTAGGTGGCCTGCTTATGGTTTGGGTCAAGCGCGATTTTGTGGGCAACGATCATAGCTAGGATTCCTCCATGGTTTTTTTCTACGCCAGTAAGCAGCTTCTGGGTCTTGCCTGAGCGGCTGTACTTCAGCCGGGCGCTGAACACAAAGATGCTCTCCAGCACCACCTTGGCCAAATCTTCCTCGAAGGTCGTCTCCTCATCCTGGGTGAGGATCACAACCTCGACACCCTTGGCCTCGCAAATAACAAACTCCAGTTCCGCGCCAAAGTCCTTCAGCTGGTCTTTGTGGGGAATGACCAAGCGGCCGACCTGCCTGTTGATGATCACATCCAGCAGCCGCTTTAAGCCTTTCTTGTGGTAGTTCTTCCTAGAGCCCAGGTCGGCAATGACTTCGAACATACAACCTTGTCGGGCGCAGTAGAGTGCAAGAAGCTGCTTTTGCAGCTCCAGCTCATCTTTCTACTCGATGCTGAACACACTGACGTAGGCGATGGTGCGAGGTGCTGCCTCCGGCGCGTAAAATTGATCTAACCGAAGTTGCGCAAGGGCGTAGCGACACTGTCTCCCCCAGCTGTGCGTTCATCAGAACAAACTTGCCCTCGCGCTCGCATCACCGCAGCACTTGAGGCGCAACCTCCAGGAACTCGGCGGCCTCTTGAATGCTGACAAGCTTGCAAGACATGCTCAAAATATATATCTTTGCCTAAGAAAGTGCGACTTAAATTGAAACTGTTCAAGCACCTAGTCAATAAGAACAAATAAAATCCTATTCACTTACATCGATATTTAAGAGAGAGTAGGTTGATTGAGCATAAGAAAGAAGAAGAAACAAGAAAGAAAAAAAGTAGAGAAAAGTGCCAACACAAGGGATAGCTTTAGACTGAAAAGGGGCTTTGACTTATCGGCTAAGAACTTGTTAATTTAGACGTAATAATGCCCACAGGAGCAACCGTTGAAATATGTGCTGAAGTCTTGATAAAAGAGGCAGAGCTAAGGAAATAGCAGTTTTGACCCTCTCGCTAGAAACTAAGAAGGAGCTTGAAAAACTGTGATCAACAAAGACAAACCACAAATTCCGTCGGGAGACAAAGTGCTTGATATACCAGAAGGGCTATGGACAAAGTGCCCTTCTTGTTCCCGTTTCCTTTATAATAAGGAACTTCAGTTGAACCAATCAGTCTGTCAGTATTGTCAGCATCATTTTCCTCTTCAAGCCATGGAACGTATCTCCTTCCTTGCTGATCCACAAAGCTTTGTTGAATATGATCACAATCTCCTTTCTGTTGATGTCCTTGGATTCAGCGGTGAAAAAAGCTACGAAGAAAGACTCCGTTACTATCAGGAAAAAACGGGTCTTAACGAAGCGGTGGTTTGCGGAAAGTGCACCATCGGCTCTATTCCAGTTTTTATAAGTGTGATGGATTTTAACTTCCTTGGTGGAAGTATGGGCAGTGTGGTAGGGGAAAAAATAACCCGAACGATTGAAAGATCCCTGTCAGAAAGAATACCTCTTATTATCATATCCGCATCAGGTGGGGCCCGAATGTATGAGGGAATGATAAGCCTTATGCAGATGGCTAAGACCTCTGCGGCTCTTCAAAGGCTTTCTCAGGCGGGCATTCCCTACATCTCCATATTGACCAATCCTACAATGGCCGGAGTTACTGCTAGTTTCGCTTCCCTAGGAGATATTATTATTGCTGAACCCAAAGCAATGATCGGTTTTGCAGGCAGTAGAGTGATCAAAGAGACAACGCAGCAGGAGCTGCCGCAGGGTTTTCAAACATCTGAATTCCTGTTGGAAAAAGGCCTCATCGATAAAATAATCCACAGAAAAGATCTTAGATCTTCTCTAAAAGAGCTGCTTTATTTTTTGGTCTGATTGCCATGGTTCCTTTTCAAAAGAAGAAGATATTATTAAATGGACTAGACTACTGAACCTGGTGCAATCCATAGCAAACTTCTTCGCTCATAATGGAAAAGGAACATAAATTTCATTCTTTCCAAGAATTGTTCTTTTGAAGCTTATTTTTCATTTTTCTCAAAAGAAAGTTTCTTGAAATTTTTAATTATCAGTGTTTCTTTGATTGAAAGTGAAATTTTCGTTTCATCAAAGAGTAAGGGAGATTCTTCTATACATTGTCTATTTCTGAAAAATACTCTCCGCTTTTCCATTCCGCTTTTTCCATGTTGTCAAAGCGATGAAAATTTTTTTTGGCTAAAAAATCTAAACATGTAAAAAAGATATTAAAGAAAGAGGCTTAGAAAAGATCGTGGGATGAAAAATATTTTGTTTGTTTGTACTGGTAATATTTGCAGAAGCCCAATGGCTAAAGGCCTTTTTGAATCTTTGATCCGTGGAAATAAGGACATTCAAGTGGATTCCGCAGGCATAGGAGCCATTAGCGGACTGCCGCCAAGTGCTCATGCTATAGAGGTCATGGCCGAAATAGGCATCGACATTTCTCATATTCGAAGTAAGCCAGTCAACTCAGAATTAATTAGAAAGGCAGATTTTATTTTCTGCATGAGCTATTCTCATCTAGACTCTCTACTACTTCTCTATCCAGAGGCTGGGGAAAAAACATTTCTTCTTTTGGAATTTGCAAACGATCTCCCCATAATGGCCAGGGAAATTCCTGATCCTATAGGTGGTTCCATTGAACTATATAAACTCTGTCGGGACCAAATGAGGCAGGTTATGCCAAAAATTCTGTCTTTTGTTTTGAGCGAAGCTTCTTCCTCCAATGCCTCTGGTTCCGCCACCGAAACCAAAGATAAAAGCAGGCTTCGTGTCCTTCTCGGCTCCAATTTTTATGGGGTTGAACTCAAAAATGCTGCCAAGGAAATTCTTGAAAAGTGGCAGATCCCCTTTGAAGAGATTGTCCCTACTGATCCTCTCGACATAGTAGAAATGGTTGAGAGGATAGCTGTGGAGCTCTTAGAAGGAAACTTTGATACCAGCATTCTTTTTTCAAAAAATGGAATTGATGTAGAGATTGCAGCCAACAAATTTCCTCAGCTCCGAGCTGTCCGAGCCACTGCCCTTTCGGATATTCTGGTGGCAAAAAAAGAATTAAATTGTAACGTATTGTGTCTGGGAAGTCAGTATGTCAAAATAGCCGATCTTCCCCAAATTTTAAAAACTTGGATAGATGGCTTTATTGAAAAGCCAGCTAACCATGAACGTTATGAACCTTTAGAATCTTCCCTACAACAGCCTATGCATAGTCAACATCCCCATTTCGAATCAGCCTTAGCTCAAAATGATCCAAAAATTTACTTCCTTATAAAAAAGGAAGCACAAAGACAAAAGCAAAACCTCGAACTCATTGCTTCTGAAAACTTTACAAGTCCTGCCGTCATGGAAGCTCAAGGCAGCTGCCTCACGAACAAGTATGCCGAAGGCTATCCAGGAAGAAGATGGTATGGCGGCTGTGAAAATGTTGATGAAATTGAATCCCTTGCTATAGAAAGAGCTAAGGAGCTTTTCAAAGCCGAATACGTCAATGTTCAGCCCCATTCAGGGTCTCAAGCAAACATGGCTGTCTATTTTGCTATGCTTAAACCCTTTGATACCATCATGAGCATGGATCTTAGCCACGGTGGACATTTGACACATGGGTTTAAGATGAATTTTTCAGGGAAATTTTTCCACGTTTTCCATTACGGTGTTAGTCCAAAAGATGAAAGAATCGATTATGATAGCCTGGAAGCTGCCGTTAGAGAACACAAGCCAAAGATGCTCATCGCTGGAGCTTCCGCTTATCCGGTGATAATAGATTTTCTAAGGCTTAAAAGTATTGCAGACAGCGTTGGAGCTTACCTCATGGTTGATATGGCGCATATAGCAGGGCTTGTGGCCACTGGACTACATCCTTCCCCGATACCTTATGCAGACTTTGTCACTACGACCACGCATAAAACTTTGCGAGGGCCACGAGGTGGAGTTATCTTTGCCAAAGCCCAGTATGGGAAAGAAATTGACAGCCAAGTCTTTCCAGGTATTCAAGGTGGTCCTTTAGTTCATGTGATCGCTGCAAAAGCCGTTTGCTTTCATGAAGCTTTGCAAGAGTCTTTTATCGAATATCAAAAACAGGTGATCAAAAATGCAAAAGCCTTAGCCGAGGGGTTGAAAAAAAATGGATACCGGCTTGTCTCTGGCGGAACAGAAAACCATCTTATTCTTGTAGATCTTAGACCTGTTGGTATCACTGGAAAAGAGGCTCAGGATATTCTAGATTCCGTCGGGATTACAGTGAACAAAAACACAATTCCTTTTGATACGGTTCCTCCCTACCAGGGAGGAGGGATCCGCATAGGTTCGCCCGCGGTCACTACACGTGGAATGAAGGAAAATGAGATGTTTGATATTGCTGAATGGATTCATCAGGCGCTAACGTATAGAAAAGATCCTAAGAGGCTAGAAAAAATAAGACAATCGGTCTTAGAACTAACCAGTAGGTTCCCATTGCCATTTGATAAATAACATTTTTTTTCCAATGCATTCCTCTTGAGTTGACATCTTAATAACAAGTTTTGTTTAATGTATGCCAAATTTAACCCGAAAATAGGTTTTCACATGCATAAATTGAAAAATTATTCGAAATGTTATGGTTATATTTCAAACTGGAAAAAACTCTTCTTTCCCTTCCTATTGTTTTCTTTTTTAATCGGCTGCAACCCTTCTCCTAAAAGCGGAGATGCAAACCCCGAGAAAAAAAAGGAAGAAGCCACCGCCTCACAAGAATCCTCTTCTCAGGAGCCAGCACTGCCTTCTCCAGAGTTTTCTGCACCAAAGCAGAAGGAAGAAAGTAGTCCAGCAGCTTCTTCTAAGCCTGGAGAACAAGAACAAACAAAAGCTCCTGCTCCCGAACAGGCTATACAGCAGGAAGTAAAAAAAGAGGCAGACGCTATTGAAAAAGAAGCAAAACAGAAAGCTGAAAGTCTAGAAAATAATCTAGAACAACAAGCTCAGCCTCAGGCTCCAGCCAGTCAGCCTCAAACTCCAGCTCCTGAAAAAGAGCCATAAAGGTAGAGGAGAGAAGAATTGAAAAAACGAGTTCTTTAGACTCCCTCATTCTTTTAACGGAGTCTTGGATTGTCCTTATAGCTACTATTTTTTTTATTTGTATTTTGTTCTTTTACACGAAGAGAAAGTTCGATTACTATTTATTTACCAAGGACAGTAAAGATACAGGCAGGCTAACCCCGCCAGGTCCGAAAGGAAGCAACGGTAACTTGACCTTATCTGTTACTGTCCTTGGCCTTTTGGATGCATGTACCAAGTTTTTAGTAGAAAATACCGGCCTAAAGTTTTTTCAGAAGTCGTTGGCCAGGATCATGTGGTTAGGACATTGAAAAATGCGATTCGACTACAACGAGTCGCTCATGCTTATCTTTTTTCTGGGCCGAGAGGCACTGGGAAAACCACCCTTGCAAGAATCCTTGCTAAATCACTGAATTGTACAGATGGACCAAACGCTGATTTCGATCCCAATGACCCGATTTGCCTCGACATTGATGCGGGTAGATCCTTTGATTGCATTGAAATTGATGGGGCTTCCAATAACGGGGTTGAGCAGGTAAGAGATCTGCGGGAAGCGGCTAAAACACTGCCTGTTCAATCACGCTATAAAATATATATCATAGACGAAGTGCATATGCTGACTCAAGCGGCCTTCAATGCCCTTTTAAAGATTCTAGAAGAGCCACCACAGCATGTAAAATTTATTTTCGCAACAACCGAACCCCATAAAATCCCCACAACGGTTATTTCTCGATGCCAGCGCTTTCATTTTAAACGTATTCCCCGAAAGCTTATAGCCGATCATCTCCAAAAAATCTGTTCCTATGAACATATCGATGCCGATCGCAAAGCTCTTGAAATCATTGCTGATATCAGCGAAGGAGCACTACGCGATGCAGAAGTAGCTTTAGATCAGCTTATAAGTTTTTATGGAGAACGAATTGACCTCGCTTCTGTTCAGGAAATGTTTGGCATCGTTGGATTGGAGCCATTGTGTGGAATACTTAGGGATATAGCTAGTGGGCAGTCTCTAGAAGCATTGAAAAAAGTGCATATGCTTTTGGAATCTGGCAAAGATCCAATATTGTTGGCTCGTGAATTCCGTAATCTTTTACATCACGTCGCTCTTTTTAAGGCTTCGATTACGACTCTTAAAGGCCAGCTTGACGCTGAGGAGTTAGAATTGATTAGAGAAGCATCAAACCATCTTTCTCTTTCCTTGGTAATCGATCTTCTTGAAGCGATGGACAGTTGGGAAAACAAGCTGCGTTATGCACTCCATAAAGAAGTCCTTTTTGAAATTGCCATCCTCGAACTCTCCCAGCTAAAAGAAAAAGTAGAGCTAGAAGAACTCTTAGCCAGATTGTCTCGAAGCGAAGGGAACCTCTCCGAAGAAAAGATCTTCCCCTTGCCTTCTGCCAAAAAAGAAGACAAACCGATTGAAGAGACCTCCTTCGAAGCTATCTCCTCTTTACCTAAAGAAAAGGCTTCAGAAAGTGCAAAAAGCCAAGCCGATAATACCTCTTTAATTTCTGTAGCGGATAAAAAAGAAGATCCTAGAGAACCCCTTCCATCTAGTGATTCATTCGCCCAAAAATGGGCTTTTGTTGTCGAATCATTCTCCACATCTAATCCGGCATTCAAGGAGATTGCAAAGCATCTTCACTTTTACGAACTTGGCGCCGAAGAGCTCAGGATCAACCATTCTATGGAACCAACTGAATTCGTAAAGCGGATTGCTCCTTTTTACCCATCACTTAATCTGGAAGTCAAAAAAGTGTTTGATAAAAAACTTGTTTTTCTCCCACTTCATATCAAAGCTACAACAGCACTGACCAAATCTGAATCATCTTCCAAAAACAAAAATAAGGGCTATGCCAATAATACCCATGAAGAAAAAAAACAGACAGATAATTTCTCGATTGACGAATCAAGTCTCAAAAATGATCCTTTAATAAAAGAAGCCTTAGAGCTTTTTAAAGGGAAGATCCTGAGAATAGAAAAACGAAATAAAGAAGAGGGACCGTGAATATTAATAAGATAGTGAAACAAGCCCAAAAGCTGCAGGAAGAAGCAAAAAAAATTCAGGAACAATTGGCCTCTCTGAGTTTTGAAGGAGAAAGTGGAGGGTCCAAAGTCAAAGCAACCGTCAATGGCGAAGGGGTTCTGGTCAAAATTGCCATCGATCCTAGCCTGTTAGAAACGAAAGATAGTGAAATGATCGAAGATCTCATCGTTGTCGCTGTTCAGGCTGCTCAAGAAAAGGCCAAAGAAGCTTCTCAAGCACAATTTCAAAAGTTAGGGAGTGGCTTGGGCATTCCTGGGATGTTCTAAGACCAAGAACTAAAAGAGATGATCGACTTTCCTCCTGTAATTCGAAACCTTATTGAAGCCTTAAAGGAGTTGCCTGCTGTTGGTCCACGCTCAGCTGAAAGAATTATCCTTTATCTTCTAGAAGAAAATAAAGGAACAAAACAAAGGCTTGTTGCTTCTTTAAAGGAGCTCGAAACAAAAATCACACTCTGTTCTCGATGCGGTTTTTATAGTGAAGAGCCTCTTTGCCAAATCTGCCAGGATCCATCCAGGGATCTTCTATATTATTGCGTTGTCATTCATCCTGTCGATGTTTTAAAAATAGAAAGAACAGGAGCCTTTCGCGGAGTTTACCATGTGTTAGGCAAAAAAATCTCCCCCTTAGAAGGGCATACCCCTGAAGACCTTCCTATCGCCCATCTCATTCAGAGGATAGACAAAGAAAAACCTAGAGAAGTCATTCTAGCTTTTGGAACAGATGCGGAAGCCGAAGCAACAGCTTTATTCGTTAGTCAGATTTTGAAGAAGAGAGCCATTAAGGTCTCCTCCCTGGCTATGGGACTTCCTGCTGGTAGCGGACTTGAATACGCAGACAGCGTTACCTTAAGTTATGCCTTATCAGGAAGAAGAGAACTTTAAATCCTTCTCAAAAAATATTTTATTAGTGGAGATTGCCTACTATTTGTTGCTTTCCAAAATTTTTTTTCTCTATTAAGATTTTCCTTATAGGATGAAATTTGTAACATTCTTTTTTTTGAGCTTTCTTCTTCTTCCTCATCTATCCTATGCCCTTATGATGGGGACATCCAAAGGAGTGCGAATTACTATTCTCAATCCTCACGGTGCAGAGAACATGGAAAAAAACAAAATAGTGAGAATTCCCAAAGGAAAAGTGTACATTCAGTCTCTCAAAACTGTTGATTCAAAAAAGAAAGATCCTGTGGTTCAGACCCAATCAGTCAATAAAAAGCCAAAAATTTCTTTTGCAGAAATAAAAGGAAAAGCACTGCAGGAAAAGAAAAAAAATCGAAACAACCTCACACATAAAGGAAAGACCCTTTAAATAAAAGAAGCTTGAGTGGAAGTATGCGTACTAGAAAGTATTAGAAATTCCACCACGGAGGTTCATTTCCAATTTTCCATTTAAGACTGCAGCCAATACTGGGTTTTTGATCAGGATCGACTGGTTCTCCTTTAAGGGTAGCTTCAATGGCTTTTGAGAGATCTGCACCAGTAACAGCCACTCCACTATTTGGTCTACTATCGTCGTAGCGCCCCCTATAAACTAATTTCCTCTCCTTATCGAAAAGGAAAAAATCTGGTGTACAGACTGCTTTATACGCTTTTGCCGTTTTCTGAGTTTCATCGAAAAGATAAGGAAAAGTGTAGCCTACTTGAAGAGCTACTTCTTTCATCTTCTCTGGACTATCATCGGGATACCTTGACACATCGTTAGAATTAATTGCCACCGCTGCCAATCCCTCTTTTTGATATTTAGCAATCGTTTGCGCCAAATGATGCTGGATATGTTTTACATAAGGGCAGTGGTTACATATAAACATCACTAATAAGGCTGGGAAACTATCAAAATCAGATAAAGAAAAGATTTTTCCGCTTACTGCATCTGGTAAAGAAAATTCAGGAGCCTTTGTTCCCAAAGGCAGCATAAGAGAGCTAACAGCCATAACAAAATTTTTTTCCCAATTTTCTTTTTTAACCAATAAAAGTCAAATAAAAATAAAAAGGAGAAAAGAAAAAAGGATATGTATACAAAAATACTACTTGCCTACGACAGGTCCAAAGGTGGGAAAATGGCTATCGATGAAGGTTTTTGTTTAGCCAAAACTTTGGGATGTCAATTAGGTGTTATTTGGGTTGTTCCTCCAATTCCTTACTATGCCATTAGTCTTGTGATTGAACACGAAGAAGAAGAAAAAGGAGAGAAGTCATTTTTTTCGGAAATAAGAAAAGACATCCAAGAAGCGGAAAATAAATGGGGAATAAAAGTAAGGGAATTTTACAAAAAATATGGTCATCCTGCATTAGAAATTGTTAACTGCGCAAATGAAAATGGCTATGATCTGATTGTCCTTGGACATAGTGGTTATTCAGGTGCTTTGGGCAGGGCCTTAGGAAGTACAGCGGCACGTGTTAGCGAGGAGGCAAGATGTTCTGTCTTGATCGCGCGCCATCCTCCTGCTGAATAATAAGATTAAACTCCAGATCCTTCATCCTTACAAGCTACATCGAAAGCCCTCTCAACCATTCCCTCAAACTTACTCATTTCTACTAACACAGGCTCAAAGCGGACTTCCTGCTTCATAGATGCTGGTTTCACTCGGTTCTTACGGCTCGAGCCAGAGCCCTCCTCTCCACAGGCTTCACATCCGGTCGGCTCTCGCCGTAGAGCGCTTATAGCGGCCAATCCATCTGCCAGAAGATTGCTAGCCGCATTCACCAGTCCTGAGGGGTTCCACAGTCCGGACAGGTCCAATGCTGACTAACTTGCGATACATCCTCAAAATATATATCTTTGTGAAAAAAAGCCACTTAAATTGAAACTGTTCAAGCCCTTTTTCTTCTCATTGGAATCCCCAAAAGGCGTTAGACAAAAAATTAGTTTTATAAAGTAAAATATCTTTTTTTTCTTTCATTTTTTAAAAAACAGTATATTTTCCTATTATATCTATAGAGATATATAATTATGCCATCACCCGTAGAGTCCATTAAGGAAAAGAGTCGGAATCTTCGTGGGGCGATTTTAGAAACACTAAAAAAGGCTTCAGCAACGCATTTTTCCGAAGAAGATTACCAGATTCTTAAATTTCACGGTTGCTACCAACAAGATGACAGGGATCTAAGGAATGAACGAAAAAAGCTTGGACTAGATAAAGCCTGGATTTTTATGGTTCGAACCAAATGTCCTGGAGGAGCTTTGACAGCCTCTCAATACCTTTCTTTAGACAAACTGAGCGATTCGGTTGGTAATGGAACCCTTCGGATTACGACTAGGCAAGGCATTCAACTCCATGGGGTTGTTTTTGGAGGGCTCCATCGCTGCATTTCTTCCATCATTGCCTCTGGCATCCATACCTGGGGTGCCTGCGGGGATATCGTCAGGAATGTAGTGGCTCCGCCTTCTCCTATAAAAGATGGCCCGCATGATGAACTTCAAAAACTTGCCCTTTCTATCAGCAATACTTTTCTTTCGAAAAGCAAAGCCTATGCTGAAATTTGGATTAATAACATTCCAGTGGAATATGTATCGGCGCAAGAAAGTTCAGTGGAGGAAGAACCGATCTATGGGAAGGTGTATCTGCCTCGGAAATTTAAAATCGGCTTTGCTATTCCTCCAAGAAATGATGTCGATATTTATTCACAGGACCTTGGCTTCGTTGCCCATGTTTCAGGCACTACAATAGAGGGGTTTACCGTTTTGGTTGGTGGCAGTCATGGGATGACTCATGGCGTTGTTAAGACTTACCCTAAACTAGCTGTTCCTTTGTTTTATATTCCAAAAGAAAAGCTTACGGAAACAGCCATTGCTATTGTTACAATGCATCGAGATTTTGGTAATAGGGAAGATCGCAAAAGAGCAAGACTGAAATATCTCATTGATGAAAAAGGCATCGATTGGTTCCGTTTAGAGGTAGTCCAGCGGCTTTCTTTTTCTCCAGAAGCCCCAAAACATTTTTCATTTACCACCGTATCGGATAACCTAGGATGGCATCCTCAAGGCGATGGGAAGTACTTTCTTGGAATCAGAATAGAAAATGGACGAATAGCTGATTTTCCTTCCCTTCCCTTACGAAGTATCCTCCGCTCTATTATAGAAGATTATCAACCCTCTATCCGTCTGACACCTAATGCCAATATTCTTCTATGCGATATTGACGAGGAGAAAAAAGAAAAAATAGGAAAGATTCTTTTAGAAAATCGTATTTTCCCCCTCTCTACTAAGACTGCAGCTAGGAATCTGGCACATGCCTGCGTTGCTCTTCCAACATGCGGGCTAGCCCTTGCAGAAAGTGAAAGAGTCTTTTCCAAAATCATGGATCAGCTAGAAGATATTCTAAAAGAACTAGGATTAGAAAAAGAAGAAATTCTTTTCCGGATGAGTGGTTGTCCCAACGGTTGTTCTCGGCCCTATAATGCTGATATATCTTTTGTGGGAAGGGCTCCCAACCGCTATGCCCTTTTTGTAGGTGGATCTACCGCAGGGGATAGACTAGCCAGTCTACAGAAAAGAGTGGTTGATATCAACGACATCCCAGCGGTAGTCCGTGAATATCTGGAGGATTTCGTTCGTAACAGAAGACACGAAGAATCATTCAGTCAATACTGGCAGAGGATTAACCCTAATTGCGAGCAATCTTTTCCCCAAAACTTCCACATGGAAATGTCTTCTTTACAAACAAAAAATATTTCCTAAAAAAACTTCTTAGGATTTACTTCCTGCAAGGAAGCTGACTCTCACATAGAGATCAGCATCACTCACTTAGCTATGGCTCTGCCCATTTTTAATTGGTTGTACGAACAACGGAGAAAATTGGCGTAGAGGCAATGCCGAAGGAATATGAAAATTTTTAAAAGGATCTCTTTCTAACTCCAGTTCGTAAATCACGCGATCACACCGGTAAAATCGTTTCTGGAAATAAATGGGTTGATCTGAAACGGTAAAGGAAGTCCGATGAATCGCTAGAACAGCCTGGTTTTCTTTTATTTCTAAATAGCTTGCCAGTTCGCTATCCGCATTCACAGCTTCAATCAAATATCGACCACGGATTACAGGAATCTTGTATTCACGTTGTAATATCTGATATATAGTTTCTCTTTCTAAATCCCGACCATCCAAAAGCCGGGCATAATAAAGAGGAAGCCAGGTTCTATCAAAAGCGATAGGTTTTCCATTACCAAGCCGTAACCGATCAAGCCGAACGCAAACACTCCGTTCTTCAATACCTAACTCTTTGGCAACATCCTTTGAAGCATTTTCTTGGGCATAAAATAACACTTTGGATGAAGGCTCAATACCAGCGCTCGAAATATCCTCAGAAAAATCAGTCAGTCTGACCAATCCATGACGTAACCTAAAATCTGCAACAAAAGACCCAAGCCCTTGTTTTCGATAAATCAACCCCTCTGATTCCAAAGTTTGAAGCGCCCTTCTGACCGTAATACGGCTTATGTTAAAGGTCTTTTGAAGCTCTTTCTCCGAAGGTAGCTGCGCCCCAATCCCCAGACGACCAGAATCAATTTCGTTTCTAATCCACTGGCTAACTACCTCATGTCGTGGTAACCGTTGATAGCGAGAAATACTTGATTGCATTTATTTCTCTATAGATATACTATATTTGAAAACTATACAAGAATAATCTCCTAAACTTGATCAATTGAAATATCAACTAATAACATTATATAAAAACACCTTTTTTTCAACCTTTTTCATTTTGTCTCACTGATATACTAAAGCAATGGAAGAGTATTCATTTTCATTACCCAAGGAACTGATTGCCCTTGATCCAACGCCTCAAAGGGATCATTGCAAACTAATGGTAGTCGACAGAAAAACTGGTCGTTTTTATCACTGCCAATTTTCTGATCTTCCCCAATTTCTTTCAAAAGAAGACCTCCTGGTCTTGAATAATTCGAAGGTATTGCCCGCTTTTTTCAAATCAATGGATGAAAAGACAACCTTTCTTTTTGTAGAGGCTCTAACCCCCTACCAATGGAAAGTCATGGCCTCCCCCTCCAAACATCTAAAGAATGGTTTAATCGTTTGGCTAAAAAAGTCGCAAAAAGATGGCTATTGTGAGCTTGAGGCAAAAATCGTTTCTAAACTTTCCGGTGGCTATTATATTCTGGAATTTGATAAAGAACCCAATCTTGAAAGCCTTGGACTTCCTCCCCTTCCTCCTTATATCCGAAAGTTGAGAAGAAAGAATAACAGACCCGAAATAGAACAGCAGGATATGGAATACTATCAGACCGTCTTTGCCCAATGCCCTGGATCGATTGCGGCGCCCACAGCTGGACTCCATTTTTCAAAGGGGTTACTGAGCAAGTTTAAAACCGCTTTTATTACTCTTCATATTGGTCCTGGCACTTTTCGTCCCCTTACCTCTGAACAGCTAAAGACAGCGAAATTAGAACCAGAATATTTTATCATCAATGCCAACCTAAAAAAAATGTATAAAGAGGGGCAACGAATTGTTGCCATTGGCACCACTGTAGTGCGTGTTTTAGAAACGATAAAAAACCTAGAACCTCAAGAGGGATGGACTGATCTTTTTATTTTTCCACCCTTCCAATTCCAACGGACAGGGGCTTTAATCACCAATTTTCATTTACCAAAATCTAGCTTGTTTCTTTTAACCTGTGCCTTTGCAGGGACCGATCTTCTTAAAGCAGCCTATGAAGAAGCAATCAAAAAAGGCTATAGGTTTTATAGCTATGGCGATGCTATGCTGATTCTTTAAAAGAATGAAACAGTTTTCCTTTCTAAAGAAAATAGAAAAAAATAGCCATCACCGAACAATTGTTCTATGCTAGAGGACAATTCATAATCGTTTTTAAAAGCAGTTTCCATTTTAGAGAGTGGTCCCGTAGCTCAGAAGGATAGAGCAGCGCTTTCCTAAAGCGCGGGTCGGGAGTTCGAATCTCCCCGGGACCGGGAAATTTTCCTCTGGTGACAAGCCCATTCCCGGCATTTTATATGGATACACAGGATTTTTCCTCTGGAAGGCATTGCATTTACATTAGCATATGTGTGCATAAATGCGCAACGAAGTTAACGAAAAATTTACGACACTTAGAATGAAGATTGGATGGGCAAAGTGCACCCAATCCAGACAGAGTTTTCCTCGCCCATTCTTGATCTGCATTAGGCAGACGATACAAAAATGGCCGAAAACCGTAGGCTTTTTCGCCTTTTGAAAGGCGCACCATGTCTTGTTTTTTTTAAAAAATTTTCTTGCCACAAGACCTTTTTTTTTCCCAGAATAGCGAGATAAAAGATGCTCCCGATCAACAGCGAGCCGCTTCCTCTTGGCCACCTCAACATTGAACGAGGAGAAGGAGAATGGGGGGTGCAAAAAACAAAGGGAAAACATGCACATCCGAAATGGATTGCTTAAAACGCTAGCGCTTCTTTTTGCCTTCTTGCCCTTACTTTCGGCTTGGGGCGAAGACGAATACTTCGCGGAAAAGCGGAAGATCCTACAGGGTCTCGGCGTACCGCAGGGGGAACCAATGCAAGTTAAGGACGTCGAGGATGCCGATTGGGCAAAACAGGCGTTGTCCTATTGGGAGGGCCTCCCTAATTGGAGGCAAATTCTTCTTTACCATTACAATTGCTACCAGGATCTGCGTACTAAAGTTACCGATGAATTCAATGTTTCTGCCCTCCAGCATATTAATCAACGCTCGTGGACTGGGGGTAGCTTGGTTCTCCACGCCGGAGAGTCTGAAAGAAACATCCGTTTTAAGGACGTTGACTGGAGGGATGCCCGGATTTGGCACGGGGCCGTCTCTGGTGTAAGATACAGGGCCATCGTGGAGGGTGGTGATTCTGATATTCAGTATAGAATCCAATTCTTTCCGAGAGAAGACAAGGTAAAAGGACTCCAAAAGGAGTACATTTGCACCAGTATATCGAAATTGTTCATTGCAAGCATAACAGCGGAATCGGACGACGAAATCATCCTCGTAGTACACAGGATGACCAATCTACCGGCAGGTACTATTAACACAAAAACGCTTCTCGCAGACAAGAGAGGGGAACGAAGCGTTTGCTGCAGTTCTGTAACAGCTCCGCGTCCGGGCCACTGCTACACAGTTATTCTCGTGGATGATGACGAAGATGAGTTTGTGGGAACGTTGGATGCTTCAAAGAACTGGATCTTTTACAACTTTAAAGACGGAAAGTTGTCGGTAGTGAAGCCTCGTCCGTCTTCTCCGGATAGGCAACCTGAGCCTCAGACGCCCTCCCAGGGCACAATAAAGCAGTGGCTTGCTATGGCTGCAGCCCTAAGCAAGGCCATGACAGGACATAACAAGACAAGACAGGCTGGGGCAGATAAGAGATGATTTGTTCTTGTGCTTTTCAAGGGAATGAAGTTATCATTGATCATATGAAAAAACTAATGCTGTCAATTCTTCTGTGCGTCATGTGTTCCACCACATATGCTAGTGGGATGTTTCTGAACCAAGTGGGAACAATGACATTCGGCCAGGCTGATGGCCAAAACATCTGGCTCAACAGAATCGGTCCAATCACAATGGGATATGTGGGCAGGGAGAACGTCTGGCTATATGATTCTACCTATGGGAGCACTATGACATTCGGACACGTCGGGAGTGAACCTGTGTGGATAAACAATGGGAATGCATGGATGAGCTCATATTTTGGTGATGAAAATGTGGAAGATTCTGATGTGTGGATGAATGTCGATGGTTCAGAAAATGATGAATAGCTTCGGCAATTCTCATAGGGGACAGAAAAACAAAGACAGATCATGACAGGACATAACAAAACAAGACAAGACAAGACAAGAAAAAATCCAATCCAATCCCAGCCAATCCAAGACAATCTAAGACAAGAAAAGAAAGGACAAAAAAGGAAAGATAATAACATGTCATGACATGGAGAAGAGATGATTTGTTCTTGCGTTTTGCCAGTAAAGTAGGTTAATTGCACAAGGAGCGCTCGATCTCTGAATGCTCCAGGCTTTTTTCTTTTTTGCTGAGCATGTAGTGTGCATACCGGTATAACCGGATCCAGTAGGTTGCTCACGCAGGGAAAGAGTCCTGGAGCAATTTTTTTTCTCACACCTAATACTCTACTAAATTAGTAGAGAAATCTCACCTCTATAGGTACCCCTAGAGTGCAAATGTTTATCAGCGTCAGCGCTCTATAAAAGCGGTGCTCCAGATAAGAGATAATTTGTCGTTAAGTTTTTTTTCCCAGTTTTTTCACCACCTTGTTTATAAGTCTTTGTATAGCAGGGACATACACATAGCTATGTCTGTAATTCCTTATGGGTAGAGGAAACAGGTCATGCAGGAACTCTAATTATTGATCATATCTTGCTTTTCTCTGGTATTCCTGCATGCGCCTGCATAGGGTGTCGTTATGCAGGAAGCGAAAATCAAGATTTGGAGAGGCTTCTCAGCATACTTTCTGCATACCCTGCATGTTTTATATATTTTGAAAAAAAAAAAAGAAAAAAAAAAAAAAAAAAAAAAAAAAAAAAAAGAAAAAAAAAATAAAAAAAAAAAAAAGAAAAAGTATGCAAAACTTGCAGGGTATGCAGGGTATGCAGGAAACCCGCTCCAGATCTTGATTCCCAGCCCCTACATGATTTTTTCATGCAGGATTCATGCAGGCTATGCAGGAACCAGCTCCAGATCTTGATTCCCAGCCCCTGCATGATTAGAGTTAGCCATGCCATAATCCAATACCCCCCTTCCCTTCCAAGATCAATCATGGCAAAGAGTTCATCCCCACTGAAGCTTTTTCTCCAATGGGGGATTTTTCATCGACATTCCCTCTATGCCTTATGGGGAAGAAGTGGGGAACTCTGAAGAAGCTAGTTGAGCCATACAAGCTGGATAATCTTCTATGAGGGATTTCACCCAAGCAACCGAGAATAGCCATCTCCTCGAATGGTCGATTTTATAATGCTTGAAATACTTCTGTATATATTTGATGACTTTCTTAGCTCCTTCTTTGTACTTGTCAGGAGGAAGTTTGTTTTTCAGGTATTTTAATAAGATTTGGTTTTGAATTTCTGGGGACAGCTTATCAACATCCTGGATTTCTCGTTTTCCTTGGTTTTTCTCCTCCCAAATCCTCTTCAATTCATTGGAAAGTTCTTGGATGGAAAGATCTTTCTCTGGTTGAGATGGGGATGGTTGAAACACCATAGAGTTATGTTTACAGGAGGATTCTTCTTCTATAGCCTTCTCTACCAAGCAGGACCATGTGTCTTTTGTGTGACTTGGAATGTTGCTGCAGATAAACTCAGTTTTTTCTCTACATTGGGGAGGTGGGAGGGGAAGTCTGCTTTTGAAGTGCATATACACTAACATACCTTGAACTTGTAGAGGGAGTTTAGAAGCGATCTCTTTGTTAACGTCCCGGATATGAAGTGTCCCTCGGTTTAATCCCTGAATGCTATTGTTCAAGACATCGCATTCTATAGAGGTGAAGTTGTTGTGTAACTCTTCTTCTTTACCAAGGATCAGGAAAAGTTCTTGGATTGTTGGTGATTCGGGTTTCATTTTGTTTTTTCTTTCTTTTGCTCCCGAAGATTGTTCACCAAGTCTACAACTTTGTTCGCCCAATCGAAATAACTCCATTCCGGATCTTGTAAATCTTTTTGTATGGCGTTGATAACTTCTTTTTGTTGTTTAAGGGGAAGGTTGGCGGCTTCTATGTATGTTAATAACAATTTGTATTGAGTTTTTTTAGTAAGCTGATTAATGAGCTCTGGCGAAATATCTCGTGGGTCTTTTCCCTCCTGTATCTCCTCCATTTCTATTTCTGTAAGATCCTTAATAATCTCATCCTCTATTTCTGTTTCTTCTGCATTGGAAGGGTTTTGTCTTGTTGATAAGAGCTTACCATTTGTCTGTTCTGGTGTGATTTGTGATGAAAATTCTTGGGTGAAATCTGGTTGCCCATTTGAGGACTCTGATGTGATTTGTGATTCTTCTGGCTGGAAAAGTTCTTGGATGGAAAGATCTTCCTTTGGGTGACCATTCATTGGTGATGATTCTGGTGTGATTTGTGGTTCATCTCCATTTTTTTCATTGAGCAGGGAGGCTATCCATCCTGAATTTGTACTTTCGTAAATTCGGAGTGGGTTCCCCTTCTTGTCCTTGCCATATTTGACAATACGAATGCCAATCTTTGGATTTTTCTCCAGTTTGTTCCGGACAATACGGACAGAATAAAAGTTTATCTCCTTTATGTTCTTTTCGCTCCACCCAAGCTCCTCGGCTTTCTTTTTCATTTTCTCAGATAGTTCTGTGTCTGCAATCGGTCCAAGTTTTCCGTCTTTCTGTTCATCTTTAAAGACATTTGCAAATAGTGTAAGATGAAAATGTGGATCTTCTTCAATATATTGTTCAAAGGTTTCCTGGGTGTTCTTTCTATAGATGTCATCAAATGTTCCAGGCTTCCCTAACAATCCTCCTTCTTCTAGAAGTCTTATCGCTCGATGTATTTCTACAAAGCACACGCCCGGCGAGGTAGACTTTATGCGCTCTTCTGGAGGCAAATCTTGCCAAGGTTTCATTATATATCCTAAGGCTTTTAGCCACCATCCCCAAAGGCGAGGACGCAGATTTTTAGCATCATCTATTAAAAATCTCGAAGAAATGTTATATTCACCCTCTCCCCTCCCAGGAAATTCTACAACCCAAAGTCGGCGTTCAAGGTCAGCTGCAGCGGAGTTTTGGATAAGTTGAGAGGGTTGGTAAATGCTTGTGATAATAAGATTGGGATGAAGTACATATTTGTTTATATCGTGATTAGTCCAATTCTGTCGTTGGAAATGCCCCCCTACTGTTGAAGAAGAGCATAAGAGTTGATGTGTTTGAGGATCTATACTTTTTGGTTCGGCATTATCCCAAATAACTATATCCTGCTGACTGAATAGAAGTGGTAGATCTTCTTTACCTTTCCCTAGAGTATTTATAACGCTATCATCACCGGTAAGTGCGGCTTTAAGCTGTTTAGCTATCGTGCTTTTCCCAGATCCAGGGGGTCCAATGAGATAGAGGATATAGCGAGGTACTTCTCCAAGGAAGGTTTGAAGGTGAGATGCTATAAATATGTAGGCCTTTTCGGTATCGACTTGAAAAATTTTTTTATAGAATTGAAGCAAAGGTCCTTCTTCTTTCAACTCTTCAGGATTAGGAAACTCGATCTTGGGCAAAGGAGTGGTGTCTTTAGGAAGGACCCAGCGATGAGATGGAAAGCGCTCAATTAGTTTGTGATAGGTAAGCTGCCATATTTTATACTGCTGAGTTTCCTTATCAACTTCCCCAATCAAGAAGGCCCCCTGTTGAGGGTTCTCCACCATCACGAATGCGATCGGAGCGTGGTTTTCGTAAATAGTATAATACCTCTCCGTATGTATTTTTACCTGACCGTCATATAAGTTAGATTTACGTTCTCCTCGCTGTGTATCTTTCGCTCGTTTTTCAAGTATAGTAAGAACTTTTTCCTCATTTATAGGCGGAATTTTAAGATCATCCGCCAGGCCCACGATAGCTTTGACGGCTTCATCAGAGTTCACAGGGATCGTTTCTAGAATTTTCCCTTCACTGTTCTTTATATCTATATACCAATCACCGTTCGTGTTTTGGATGAAAGAGAGGCGATTGGATTTTTCGATTTCATTAGCTAGAATTTTCTTTTCCAGGCCAAGCAGAGTAGATAAAGAGATTTTTCCGTTCTTTTCGCTAGCCTGCCTAGAATACAGTTCTGCCTTTTGGATTAGCTCTCGTTGAATATTGACAAGCTTCTTTGCTCTTAAATCCCAACAACCCGGCACCAGGGGTTTCCACTTTTTAACAGCATCTTTGAGGGAGGTTTCGTCTGTGTCGCAAGTGGAAGCTAGCGCCTTGAAGAAGATGCCGCAATTGTCCTCGGAGGGGTTGGCGTTGCTCCAGTTTTTAACCCATTGATCAAATGGGATTCTTTGGAGCTTCTCTTGCAGAACCTTTTTGCGCTCCTCAGGGTTGTTGATTGTTTCCCTCAAGTGTTTAGAGAAGTCGTCGTACCCTTTAAAATTACTTGGCCAGGTTAGAAGAAAAACCTCAACTCCTTTTTTGAGCATCAAGAATCCGAACCTAAGAACAGCGCCCAGGACATCGCTGTTATTTCTCCAATCCCCATCTGGCGCCCAGTACACCTGCTCATAATTCCCCTCCTCTAGAAACCGCTCGAGTGCCGGTTGTAATCTGTGCTGGTAAGAGGGCGTCCCATCTTGCAGTTTAGAAGTTGTGAGCCAGCAGCCGTTCGTCCCTACGACGTCTGCATCAAAGTCCATATCCTGAGCGGCAGCCAAAGCTTTGGCGGGGCCCTCGACAATGTAGAGCACTCCCCCTTCTTCCCTGTGGGAGCTATTAGATATCGGAAAGAGCGGCCATGCGCCTGTTTGCGCCAGGAACTTGCCTGAGGGGTGTCCTGTTTCTTCCTCATACGAGGTAAACCATTTGTCCTGGTCTTTATCACTCTTCCAGACAGGCCGAAGAAGGAAGACGTGCTCCAGCCACTTGTCCTCCTTCCAAGCTATACCACGGAACCATACCAGTTCGACTAAGTTATTTTGGTGTTGCTCCAAGGTAACTGCTGCTGCAGGGTTCCGAAGCCTTTCTTCAACTTCACTCCAACACCCCTCCCCAAAAGGAGGTTTGATCACTTCAACCAAACCCTCAGGAACGTTTACAATCCCCCGTTGGTTGAAATACTCGCTAGTTGAAAAATTTTCCTTTTCTTGTTCAAAAGAATTTGTTATGTTAATATCATCAGTAGGGTTCATAGCATTAATCCTGTTTTCGCCGAAAGGCAATGGAGACAGATTCAGTAGGATTCATATCATTGAGCCCTATGTGGGAATGGCCGCATAGGGCTTTGTTTTTAGACGCAGTGCGTTTTCTCCTCTTCCCCAATCCTTCCTGGGCAATCCTGGCAAGCTCCTCCTCAGGAATGCGGACAAGCTTCCCTAGCCTACGGAATTGAATTTGACCGCTTACGATCCACCTTCGTACAGTGGCTGGATGCACTGAGAGGATTTGAGCAGCCTCGCTCACAGTGAAAAACCTCCAGGGGACAGGTCCAGGCTTAGGCATACACCACCTCCTCTGGCCGGTCTTCCTTAGTGCTAGCTGCCACCTTTTCTGGTGAAATAGCTTGGATAATTTGAGAAGCGTTATGTTCCCCGACTTTTTGTTTCTCTTCCTTACAAATCTCTAACCATACTTTCCGAAGCTGATCAGAAGGCACCCAGGCTTCATCCCATATGCGATAAACGGTCAACCTGTCCTCTAGAATAGCTTGCTGAAGAGCTGGTAAACGTGATTTAGGTTGCTTAGAGAGGAACTCTCCAAGATTGGTTAAACGAATAAGTTCTCTGCCAGAAACAAGAAAGATAAATTCTCTTACCATACCACAAGGTGGCTTGTGGGATGGTTTGTAGAAAGCCTTCCTACAAAAAAAATTAAAGAAGAGGAAGTGGTTTGCCTAATTGAGAAAACATTTCTTTTTTTGCCAGTAATTTTTGTCGGATGCACCCGGCCAGCAGGTCTACGGCTTTGGCCCACTTGTTGGATTTGATGTGTATATTTTTTTTCTCAAGAATCTTATATATTATATCCGGGTCTTCTTTCTGCTTTTCTTTTAAGGCCTGTTTGGCCACTTCTTTGCATGCTGTGTTTACCTTATAACCTTGCTGTATTAGCTTGTAGGCTTGATACGCAAGGTTATCGATATTGATATCAGAAGTCCATGCATCAGGATTCTTAGGTTTATACTCAGTGAGTATTTTATGGTTTATAAGCTCATCCACTTCTAATAACTCATAAGCTTTGAGTTGCTCATCCCTCCACGTATTTTCTATAAACTCCTCAACTCGCCTAATAGCCTCTTTTCCTGAGTTGACCTTAGGGGGACAATAACAGAATTCAGCGCATGCCGCATAAATTCTCTGTGGCACCAGGATAGCGGCTCTGAAATCCTTGGCTAAAGTTTTAGACCCCGTTCTCCAGACAATAGATTTTACAGCCAGATCCTCTGCTATTTTTAAAATACTAGCCAATTCGTCAAAGAAAATTCCTGCAAGCCGTAAGGCTTCTAAATTTTTTGAGAAGAGGGCCCAAAAGATAAAAATCTTAATCCGACCTAGGACAACGTCTCCCTCGCTCTGTTTCAGCGGGAAAGGGACGATTGGTTGTCTCAAGAGCTCCTGAGCAAGACACACTGGATGAAACTCAAGCGGGATTTCTACATTGGGGTTCGGCCGTGGTGGTCCCCAATAGCCTTGAAGAGCCTGGATTGAATAAAACTTGTAATTCTCAGTATCTTGTGGTATATTTTTTTCGTTTAGAGTGTTCATAATATAGATGGGCCGGGCCTAGTCCGTCCGGCCTTTCCCATTTCTATTTAATAAATACATTTCATTCTCCATGACAAATTTTATAATCTAAAAGGAAGTTCCTCAGGTAATGTAATTGGAGGTTTGATTAGAAAATATTCTTTTGCCTCTTCTTTGGTTCTCAATGCACAATAATGCCTATAAGTGACCGATGGGTTTGTGTGTCCTAGAATGGCTGCTGTTTTTCCTGCATTCTCATACAAAGCCAAGTGATAGCTAGCAAAGCTATGCCGCATCCCGTTAGGCACCCACTTGACTCCTGCTTTGTCAGCCAGTTTCCGGAGTCTTTTGTTTAGATTTGAAGGAGACACTGGTTGTGATGGGTCGTCTTTTTGACAGGCATCAAGCCATAAGCTTAAGGGTTCTGTGATATCAATAATCCTGGTGGAAGCTGTTTTTGCTTTGCCTGCCTGGATCCGAATCTGCTTGTCTGTGATATCCTTCCACGTTAAACGACATAGCTCAGCAGTCCTGATTCCTGCAAAGAATCCTAGGACCAAAGGGGGAAGGCATTTAGGATCGTGCTCCAGGGAATATAAGAGAAGTTTCTGCACATCGACTGGAGAGAAAGTTTGAGGTTCAGTGGGTTTGGGCCTTGGAACAGGGATTTCGGCGATAGGGTTGTTTAAAATCCATTGGCGCATACGGGAGTAGTTAAAGAAGACAGAGAGCACGCGATGTACGTTCCGAGCCGTCCAGACGCTAGGCTGCTTTCCTAAATAATCTAAAAGTTCTGTGCGGGAAATGCCGCCAAGCTTTCTTCCACCAAAGAATCTGGTAGCATGCCAAAGATAGCGCCTAAGATCAGAAAAACGACGAGGTCTAACCTCTCGAGATTTTGCTTCAAGAAAAGCTCCAACCGCTTCCTCCCAAACTGGACTGAATCGCTCGGCTTGGATTTGCTTTCGGCCTCGATCCAAAGCTTCCTCCAGTGAGGAACCAAGTTGCCGCAGCTCTTCTTGTACCTTTTCTACTTTTTTGAGCAAAGCCAATCGTTGTGGAGAAAGAGACAAAGCTTCTTTCCCTGCCGCCTCTAATGCCTGCTTTAGTTCTCTAGCCCTTGACTTTGCTTGAGCTTCGGAATTAAAGTATTCTCTATGAGATTTCCCATCCTCTCCCCAGTAACTCACAAGCCATTTGTATCTGGGAACGTCCGACTTTCTTATTTTTGGGATTCGTTTTAGCATAATGATAAATATAACGACGCTTCAACGACAACACAAGAAAAAAATTCTTCTACCAGATTAACATATAACGCTTTCCTAAAGCGCGGGTCGGGAGTTCGAATCTCCCCGGGACCGCCAGTTTTTTCCCCTCCTTCTTTCCCTTCCTATCGATCAACGAGCACACACGTTTTCTTCTATAGTTTTGGTCTACCTTTCAACAAATTTGCGCAGGAGACCCCGCCTTTCAAGGCGGGGAGAGATAGCGCCACCGCGCAGCGGCGATGCTTTACAAGTGAAACATAAATTTCTTTAATCGTGAACATGAATGAATTGCCAGCCACCCAATCGCAGAGGTGCAAACTGAAGCTCCTGCTCACTAAAGAGCAGGAGGAGGCGGTTCGGCGCACGGCGTTGGCTTACCGTAACCCCCCCTGAATCACGCATCCACTGTCGCTTTTTTGGGCGGGAAGATATCGCAAGGCATGAAACTGCAAAGGCTGGTGTCCCAGGATTTGCGCGAGAGGTTAGGGCTGCCAGCTCAAATGGCATGCAACGTGCCCAGGCAAGCGGCTGCGGCCTACAAAATCCTCTGGGAACGCGACAAAGTGGGCGCGGCCCATAAAGCGAAAGGCTGGATCGGCCCGGCGCTATAAGGGTCTCGACAAGGCCGTCGAAAAGGCTTTGGACCGGAACCCGCAGGCCTCCATCACCACGGTCAAGGGGGTGGACATGAACCGCCGGAACATCGCGGTGAAATCCAATACCCAAGGCAAATGTCGTTTTTATCCTAGTGGACACCGAAGGCACCTGGCCAAGCGCGTGCCGCCAGTAGACGAAGTGCGCTGCAAGCGAAGGGCATTCGCGGAGCCACACGCGATGGTAGTCATGGAGTGGCTAAAGGCTATCCGTCATCGAACCGAGTGCAGACACTCGGAGAAGGTTTCCGTCAAACGCCGCAAGGTCAACCGCAAGGGGAGCACCCGGTTTGCGGGCATGTTGGGCGGGAGAATCGGCCCAATAAGGGACTGCTGTTTGTATGCGCCCATTGTGGGTATACGCTCCAGGCCGATTTAGTGGCTGCCAGGAACATCAGCATGCGAACGCTTTTCATCTGGCAAGACTGGGTGAGGACGGGGCGATAGTCAGCCGTCCCTGAAGCATCGGGCGATGAAGCCAAAGCCGCGCGTCTTTCTAGATACGCGCAAGCCAAAGGTGGAGCCTGGATGCAAGCTCCATCTTTTAGGACAGAGTAGTTGACCTATTTGATATGCCTTTTTTTATGCCCAAAGGAGGTTGCATTGAGTGGTTAAAAAAAGAGGAGAAAATTGAAAACTTTAATGGCTCATTGAGCATAAATCACAGATATTTTTGTCCGTAACGGAGAGGGCTGCAATTTATAAATTAAAAACCCTTTTCTTTGGATTGGGAAAAACTACTATTATAACCTTCCTATTAGGCAAAATACCAATAAAAACTTATTGGCTTAGATAACTTTTCGTCCCTTAGATCGATATCCACCTTCTTTTGATTCACCCCAAACATAGGATAGGAGAAAAATCTATAATTTTGGGATAAAATGCCTTAACTACTAGAAAGTGCACTATTTTTATAAAAACTTAGGGACAAATAAGAAAAAAAAATCCGCTAAATTTTTGCTAACATTTCCGAAATAGAACAAAATTGAAACATAATAATTTTTTATAAAACTATGAAATTTCCTGTTTTTATTTTTGTATTTATTCTTCTTTTTGTCATTGTCTGGGGGTTTGCTTTTTATTATATCTCCACAAGATTTTGAATCCTTTTATCAACAGATTAATTAACATCTCAGGACTGAAGTCTAAGCTTGCTTGGGTCTTTTATATAAGGCATAACGCTATTTTTTTTTCTTCTTGTAGGAGGAATCTAAAAGAATCAAAAACTGCTTAATATCCCTCTTTTGTGCTATTTTTTAGTTGTGATCATTGCAAATGCTTCTTATGAAGAGCCATCTGTCATAAGCAAGGAAAGAGGTTGGTTTATATTCATCGATCTCGATGCATTCTATGCTTCCGTGGAAATACTTCAGCATCCTGAATTAAAGGGAACTCCAATGGTAGTATGTATGGGAAGCCTACAAGGCAGAGGAGTAGTATCTACCGCCTCTTACGAGGCAAGAAAGTATGGGGTGCACAGCGGGATGCCACTGCGAAGAGCTATTTCCCTTTGCCCTGGCCTTATCCTTGTGCCCGCACATCATGCTCTTTACGAGGAATATTCGGCAAGAGTTTATGCTCTTTTAAAAACCTTTTCAGAGCGAATCCAAAAAGTATCAATTGACGAGGCTTGCTTGGAGTTGGACCCACATAGCGAACCTGAAAAGATGGCATTGGCAATTCAAAGCGCTATTAAAGAAAAACTTGGTCTACCCAGCACCATTGGAGTAGCCTCCAATAAACTTGTGGCAAAGATCGCTTGTGACCTTGCAAAACCCAACGGGGTCAAGGTCGTCCCCAAGGGCACTGAAAAAACTTTTTTAGCACCCCTACCTGTAGAAAAAATTCCAGAAGTCGGTCCTGCAACTGTTAAAAAATTGCATACCATGGGGGTAATCACTATTGATGATCTAGCAAAGATACCAGAAGAACAATTAATAGAAAGGTTCGGGAAACGAGGCCGATATTTTCACCTGGCCTCTTTGGGCATAGATCTTAGTCCTTTAGAGCTAGAAACCAGACCTCGGTCTATGAGTCGGGAAGTAACCTTCAATAAGGATACTAAAAATCTGGAGCTGCTTAGAAAAGAGCTTTACAGCATGAGTCAAAAACTGGCCGAAGATCTCAAAATACAAGGACTTGTCGCAAAAACAGTCTTTATTAAGTTAAGATACTCTGATTTTTCTACCCTTTTACGCCAGCTCACTTTGACATCCCCAACACATAATCCCCTCGAGATCGCTTCCTGTGGGATTTTACTGCTAAAGGCAAACTTACAAAAGAATCGAGCCGTTAGGCTAATTGGTCTTGGAGTGCGTAATCTTATTGCAAGAAATAAAACTAAGAAAGAGGAGAAAGAAGAGAAAAATTAGAAAAAAGCTCCTTCTCTATTATATGCTTTACTTATAAGCTTTTATAAGATATTATAATCGAAAACCCTAAGAAAGGGTTAAAACTTCGAGAATACAAATGAAACATTTAAAGACAGTCTTTATCCTAACATTAAGCCTTTTCTTTGGCATACCGATTATTAGTGGGAAAGCACAAAGTACTCAACCAGCCACACAAACCCAGAACAACCCACAGGGAATTACAAAGGAAGACAAAAACACCAGCCAAAATCAATCTAAGGAAGGAAAAACACATCATCACAAAGCCACAACAGGAAAGAAAACGAAGAAAAAAATAAAGAAAGATACAAAAAAATTTGGCCATGATGTGGAAAAGTCATTCAAAGATGTAGGGGGAGAAATGGAAAAAGGCTTTACTGGGAAAAGAACCATTAAATAGATTGTGTGTTTTTAACGATTGACCTTTAGAAAGAAAAGAAAAATTATATTGCTCTTTTTCTTTTCTTTCTATGAGGTCGATGTTTTATAAAGTCCTTTTTCTATTTTGTCTTTTTAATTGTGTTTCTCTTTCTGTATTTGGAGAAAAAACAGAAGGCAATTTTTTCCCTTATGGAGTTGCCAGTGGGGATCCCACCACAAACTCCGTTATCCTTTGGAGCCGGATTGAAAGTTCGATGCCTGCAATTAATGTTCAATATGAAGTCGCACTGGATCCGGAATTTAAAAAACCTGTAGCCAGTGGCATTGTTTCAACCTCTCCTGAAATCGATTATACCTTAAAAAAAGAGGTGGAAGGCCTCCAACCTGCAAAGATCTATTATTACCGTTGGTCTTGGAATGGGCATTTTAGTCCGATAGGACGAACAAAAACATTGCCGCTAAAAGCTGAAAAGATTCGAATAGCTATAGCCAGCTGTCAGCATTACGGAGCGGGATTTTATACAGCCTATAAGTACATGCTACAAGACAACCCTGATTTTATTATTCATCTTGGTGATTGGATCTATGAATTTCCGGTGTATGGAACAGTTTGCGCTAGGCCAGATCTAGTAGGCATAGCTGGTGATCTTGCCACCTACCGAGCAAAACACAGGCTTTATCGAACTGATCCTGATCTTCAGGAAGCCTTAAGAAATTTTCCTCTATTTGCCATATGGGACGACCATGAGGTGCAAAATGATTATGCTGGAAGAGCTCTTTCATTCTATAACCCCGATCGAATGAAAGCAGCTTATCAAGCTTTTTTTGAATATTTGCCTATTCGACAACAAAAAGAATGGAAACTTTACCGGTCTTTTAAAATCGGGAATCTTCTCGAGTGTTTTCTTACAGATGGCAGACAATATCGAGAAGAAGATATTTGGCATCCTGCCGTCCATGCCCCAGTTGAAGCGATGATGCAGGCATCGGCACCTGGAAGATCGATGCTTGGATCCGAACAAAGAAATTGGCTCATTGACTCTTTGAAATCAAGCCATGCCCAATGGAAATTTATTGCCAGTGGGGATATGATGATGGATATCAAACTAGAAGGTAAACCCATAAATTTAGATCAATGGGATGGATTCGCATGGGAAAGGAACGAGATTTTAAAGGCAATACGTGACAATCAGATCCGTAATGTTGTTGTATTAAGTGGGGATACTCATGTTTTCTCTTTTGGCAAACTACTACTTGATGGAGAGCAAATAGCTAGCGAAATCGGAACTGCAGGAATATCTTCCCCGGCTGGCAAAATCGAAGGCAAAGAGAAAATTCTCAAAGAGAACCCTCATATTCTTTTTAACGATACAGAGCATCGCGGGTATGTTTTAATAGACATAAGCCCAAGTGGTTGTAGCGGCTATTTTTATGGAATAAGCACTGTACTACATAAAGAGGGTGAAAGAATACTTCTTAAAGAAATCCACATTCCTAGTCATTTTTAAATAATAGATGAATTATTTTTTTGTGTGTGTTGAACATTAAAGACTTGTATAATTTCCATTTGATCGTTCTTTTTTCTAAATCATGAATAAGTATACCGTTGAATTTATAGGAACCTTTTTCTTGTTCGAACTATTGGGTGCACTGTCTTAGTAAGCGATGGAATTCCACCCTTGGCAATCTGTTCGGCTTTAATGGTTATGATATTTCAGGAGGCCATATTTCTGGAGGCCATTTCAATCCAGCAGTAACTCTTGGCGTATGGTTACGCGTCCGATGCCATTCAACAATTTTGCGCGGGAGTCCCCGCCTTTCAAGGCGGCAGAGGGATAGCGCAGCCTCGCAGCGGCGATGCTTTACAACTGAAACATAAATTTCTTTAATCGTGAACCTGAATGAATTGCCAGCCACCCAATCGCTGAGGTGCAAACTGAAGCTCCTGCTCACTAAAGAGCAGGAGGAGGCGGTGCGGCGTACGGCGTTGGCTTACCGTAATGCCCTGAATCACGCATCCATTGTCGCTTTTGTGGGCGAAAAGATATCGCAAGACATGAAACTGCAAAGGCTGGTGTCCAAGGATTTGCGCGAGAGGTTCGGGCTGCCAGCTCAAATGGCATGCAACGTGCCCAGACAAGTGGCTGCGGTTAACAAAACCCTCTGGGAACGCGCCAAAGCGGGCGCGACCCATAAAGCGAAAGGCTGGACCAGCCCGGCGCTATAATGTTCTTGACAAGGCACCCAGATTCACTGCCATGACCATGACTTTGAACCATCGCCAGGGACTGGTCCTTGGGCAAGGAACAAACGGTCAGCATGGGGACTTTGGGCGGAGGCATCCGGTGCCGATACGAAGGATGGGACCGGCATCTGGAGTGGATCGCTCGGCCCACTGAAGGCTATCCGTCATCGAACCGAGCGCATACAGTCGGAGAAGGTTTCCGTCAAACGCCGCAAGGGGAGCACTTGGGATTTTTCGGAGCTGCAAGCCAAGATGGCTTACAAAATCCGACTGCCGGGCGGGGTGCCGGTTTGGATGGATGCGGATTCCTCCAGCCAGAGACGGGCGGTTTGCGGGCATGTTGGGCTGGAGAATCGGCTCAATAAGGGACTGCTGTTTGTATGCGCCCATTGTGGGTATACGCTCCATGCCGATTTAGTGGCTGCCAGAAACATCAGCATGCGAACGTTTTCATCTAGCAAGACTGGGTGAGGACTGAGCGATTGTCAGCCGCCCCTGAAGCACACCGGGTGATGAAGCCAAAGCCGCGCATCTTTCTAGATACGCGCAAGCTGCGGTGGAGCCTGGATGCAAGCTCCTTCCTTTAGGACGGAGTAGTTGACAAGATGTCCTACCCTATATGTTTTTGCAGATTCTTAGGGCTCTAGCCGCAGCAGAGCTTGTGAGGCTTTTTAGAAAGCCTCCATCAACGCCAATGTCTATCGATTTGCTTCCGGCATTTGCAGCAGAATTTCTTTTTAGTTTTGCCCTAGTATACGTAGTTCTTAATGTTACTACAGCAAAGGGAACGGCAGGAAATTCCTTTTATGGACTTGGCATCGTGACGACCAAATGCGGCCGCCGCAAGCCCCTGGCTTCAGAGAGGGGGATAAGTCGGATTTGGATTTTTCACGTTAGGGGTTGAATTTATGCATTCATCTGTCTTATAACGGCTGAGTGGAGTACTAATCGAACAACAAGGCCCAAAAGAATGTCTGAGAAAAAGCGAGTCTAGGCGCCGTCGTTCGTCTGCGAGCTCTGGCGCAGGAACGTGGTCTTGCCGACCAGCCGCATGCCAAGCACAGTGTGGACCTTGTTCTTGATGATGGAAAGCCGTGCATCCCGTCGAGTCAGGCCTTCTAGCCTAACTGGCTCGAGACCCGCGATGTGCTTTTCTTACAGCACCGCTATGCGAGATAGTTTACTGCATTTATGTCCTTATGATAAGGACATAATACACATATTCTGTCCTTATTGAAAGGAGACCAGCGCCACTGCAACGGCCCAGGCATATATTTTATTTTATACAAATCTATAAAACACTAACACATACCATTCGGAATCCATTATTTATGATTTGTAAATGGGGCATGAAAATGCATACAAACGAAATGCGAAGACACAAGGGAAGAAAAAATAGCGCTAAATATTTGTTTATCAGGTGAATAGACATGTGATCACGCACAACTCATGTTATTTATGTAAAATAGAAGTTTTTCTTATAGGTGAAATAAAAATATTAGATTTTAATGATTAGTCTAACTTTACTTATCTAATGAGGCTACTCATGTCGTAATGGGCAGAGGAGCGAGCGAAAGGCCTCGTCGATGCCGCTGTGCGGTGTGGAGTAAGGAGAATGAGGTGCCGCTTGGGATCCTTGGCGACCTCCTGAAGCAGCGCGTGCCGTTCCTGCTGAGTGCCACCATTCGCCGCAGCGGTACCGCGCACCTCGTCGATGATCATAAGTTACGGACAGAACGGGAAAAACTGGTGCCGGTTACGGTCGGTCTTGACGGAGTCAAGATTTTACTGCCTGCACAGAAAAATGTTCGTAGAGGTTTCGGCCGAGCGGGGTCTGCCGCTCGAGCCGTCCCACTGTCCATGAACGGGTCACCACGGGTTCAAGGTCGAACTTCTCGGCGAGTTTCTCTCATCCGTCTCTGCGGCTAACACGACCCATTGGCAGTTTCGGAAGCGAACGATAGAGCCGGGATTCATATCGCCTTCCTCAAACTGCTTGTGCTTCTCCCCAAGGGAAATAGCTTACTGCCTCTAGAGCAGCTCCCTCCAAAAGCTAAAGGAAACCTAAACTCTTCCCACAAAGCCCTGGCCAATAGTCTTGGCAACCAAATCGCCTCCGATTCCGGCGTAGAGCTCTCCGTCGTCTTGCGAGTCTCTCCAGTTAAAAGACCACAAGCCGGTCCACATGAGGAGTCAAAAGCTCCTTGCGCTAGAAGATTCGCTATCCTTCGGCTCTCTAGAGCTTCACTCGATCGTAGTAGCTCTCCACCAGTCGAACGGACTGGTCACTTTCCCGCTTGAGCCGCCGGATTGGAACGAAACGCAGAAACATAATGAGACATTATCCTACAATGCTGATCTATTTTAGTGTTCCGAATGATTGTGCCAATTTAGTCAATTCAACGAAATGGTTCCGTAATTCCATTGGTTGTAGGCTACCGGCAGTACTGCGAGCAGATGAACTTACCCCCTGCGCTATTAACAGTCGCTCTAATTACAGCTAGGGCAAATTCCAATAGCTAAAAGCCTAAGTTTTTTTTCCTTTTGCAACGTATAGTTGGTTAACAAACCATCTAGAACGAAGTCTTTTTAGACGCGATGCTCTTCCTCTTCAGTGAATCATCAAATCTAAAAAGCTAGTTCTATTGATACTCCTAGTTTAAAGCAATCCAGCTACCGGCTGCAAAGAGAGCAGCCGACCAGAGCAGATCAAAATTAATCCATTTTCTATAAAGTACTTTCAAAAGATCGCTCCTATATACAATGGTGGCAATGACAATCACCGCAAGAAAATAGCCAAGGGTATGCATCGCCGGTGGAATAAAAAGTTGTGCAGTAATACCTGATGGCTGCAGCCAAAAAGCTAAGGAGCGACTGCAGAAAGAGGAACCAACAAGGAGCATCAAACCAGCCCCATGAGCAGAAGCCATCAGGAAAGACCAATAGATCAGATCGGCTACACCAACATTCATCCCAACCCATTTAGGATGCCTTGAACGAATGAGCCAGTAAAATGCAAAACTGAAAAGAGCTATGACGGCCATCCATTTAATCCATTGTAAAGAAACCCATTTTCCCAAAAGCAAGAAGCAGGCAAAATAGGAGCCTACCGACAAAAAATGACCTGTTAATAAGGCTATGGCTGAACGAACGATCCATCGGAAACTATTATGCTGTAGACCAAGAGCAACCGCAAAAAGCCAACCCATTGCTGGATTTAGTCCATGAAAAATACCTATCCCAAGATAGTAGCCGAGGCTTTCAATGCTCATGGAAAACAAAAAGAATCTGTTGAAGAATCCCCTCCTTGCAGTCGCACTTGATGAGGCCTGAATCCAGGGAATTCCACAAAGAAATCCTTTTCTAACTCAAAGCTTTCAGCCTTAATCTTTACTAACCAACCTTCTATTCCAGCTGGATAAAACTGTTCATCCCAAGCCCAGTAAAGAGAATTAGTCAGATAAATTCTTTTGCCATCTCGACTGATTTCTACCATTTGAGGACCACCAAGAAGGGGCTTTTGCGGCATTTTTGGATGCGGTGTTCTACTAACAATCCCTCCAATTTTAATACAACCTTCAAAAACAGGATGAAAGGGATCGCTGACATCGTACTTATGCAGTTCTCCAGTTCCCCAGCAGGAAACATAAAGATATTTATCATCTAAAGATAGATCGATGTCTGTCACCAAAGGAGGTACCATACCAAATGGTTGTAAGAGAGGAGGGAGCGCTTCTGGATTGGCTTTCAAAGCTGGAATTTCAATTACTTTTTGAATCTGCCAATCGTTTTTTTCTTTAAACCATAACCATACTGAAGCGGATAGATCTTTCCTAGAAATTACTACTCCCAAAAATCCATAGAGCCTTCTAGGATCATGTGCAGGCCTTACTTCCAAAGCCATTTGATATTCATTTCCTAGATCCAAAGCTTTTAAATGCTTTCTTTTTCTTAAATCCCAAACATGAAGGCTGTGACCATATTGACCATCCATTAGGAGGCTGCCCACAACCCCATTTTCAATCATTGGTGGAGTGCCCCATTCACTACTCAAAAGAATATCTTGGTTGATATGCCACCAAAAATCATAGGCATAATATTGAGGACCTCTATCTATTTCCCACATCCCTAAAGGCTCAAAAGAAAAATGATCCATAATAAAAATTCCTCCTGGCCCCTCTCCTTCATTGTTGCCTAACGCACTGATGTAAATCCCATCAGGCCCACAATGGACAGTGTGAGGTCGAGAATATCCAGTCCTCTTCATTAATGTTTCTGGCTCTATAATCTTGGAAATCGATGGGAAACTTGGATCAGGTTTTGTGTCGATAATATAAATGCGGGAAGATCTTAATCCAGGCACTATAAGATATCTTCTTTCAAGATGCGGATGCGGAGCATTCGGACAAAGTGCGCTGCTACAAGCATTCCAGCCATAATGATGCAGTTCATCCCCGCTATAAGGCATTTCCAACAAGCTAAGGATTTGAGCATAACTTTTAGAATCAGGATCCACATCGATCACAGCCAATACATCTCCTCTCTTTTTATCCGGATGATCGGAAGAGAGGGCTTTAGGATTAAAAGCAACTACATAAGCAAGTTTTTCTGGCGGAGCATTCATTGCCAACCTTGCAGAGGGATAAAATGTAGGGTCTATAGTCCAATTCATAATGTTCCTAATATGAGAAAATATTGGAAAATATATTCCTTAAAAACAAGATTTAAAGAGATATTTTATGGGTGCTCATTGAAATGATGTTTGTAGGGTACACTACAAGGTCAATGATGTAAGAGCTAACCGAATGAATCACTTTGGTTTCTATGCAATAACCAATCTGGTACTAGCTTAAAGCCAAACCAAAATAAGCAATAGCCCTAAACTTCTAACCCTGCTAGCCACGTTGAGTTAGCTTACCTATAAATGCAACACTGAGTAGGGTGTCCGTGATCGGAAGAAACAACAGGCCATTGAATTGATTTATAATTGCGATTTTCTTAAGAACAAGTGCTAAATATCAGGAACAAATAGAGAAACCAGTTCAGATGAACTTTTGCTAAAAAACTTTTCTTTACTAAGATAAAGATCGAGAATTAGTTTTTTTCTTTCTTCGGAAAAAAGATTATCCAAAGAACTTTCTATCTTCTGCAACAATACCTTTTGAAATTCACTTCTTCTTTTAGGATGTCCAAGGGGATAGAGAATCTCTTTTTTTATCGTTGCAGTGCCATCTTCAAAAAACACTTGTATTGCATTAGGAACAGCCATCTTTTCAGGATCATAATACTCGGAGGTATAGGCCTTATCCTCAATAGTTACCATCCTTTTTCTTAGCGCATCAATCCGGGGATCTCTTGCTACCTCATCTTCGTATAGATCTTGAGTCACCCTACCGTATAACAGAGCTATAGCTACAATGTACTCCAAACAGTGATCACGATCTGCTGGATTATGAAGAGGACCCTGCTTATGAATAATTCTGATCGCCGGCAGCTGTGTATGAATCTCAATTCGACGTATTTTTTCAAGTTTAGGAAGAACTTCTTCTCTAAGTTCCAAAGCTGCTTCTATTGCACTCTGGGAATGATATTCCGCTGGAAAAGGTTTGAAAAGAACATTTTCCATGACAAACTGCGATAGCGATCTCTCCATCACAATTGGTGCTCCTCTTAGGAGAGCATCTGAAAATCCCCATTGAGGAAGAGACAGCACATTGGGATAACCCATTTCCCCTTTGATTGCCATAAACGCTAACCATACCGCTCTTCGGACAGCATCTGCTGCCGCCCAAGACTTTCTCCATCCTGTAGCCGGTGCATGTCGATAAATTCTTAAGGGAGCTCCATCCACAAAACTGTTGCTTAAGGCACTCATTACTTCTCTTTCTCCTCCCCCAAGGATGGATGTTACGATGGCTGCCGAAGCCACACGAACAAAGGCAACATGGTCTAAGCCAAAACGATTCAAAGAGTTTTTTAAGGAAAGGATCCCTTGGATTTCGTGAGCTTTTATCATCCATTCCAGAATTTTCAACCCACTTATCTTTTCCCCTTTAATCCTCTCCATGTACTGTGTGCATGCTAAAATCCCACCCAAATTATCAGAAGGATGCCCCCATTCTTGAGCCAACCAAGCATCATTGTAATCAAGCCAACGGACAGCGCAGCTTATAGCATAGGAAGCATTGAGGGGATCAGCCTTAAGCAAAGTCCCTGGTATGACACAGGTTCCAGGGGAATCAAAAAGTGGGGTCATTCTCCGGCGACATTCTTCAGATTTAACCCCGTGGAACAAGCAAGCTAGAGCATCCCAAAAACAAAGATAGGCATTTTCAATAGCACTAACACTAAAATCCTTGCTATGAAGTGCATAGCTACAAATTTCTTCCAATACCTGATCACCTTCAATGTTCATCAGGATGCATCCTTTCTTTTGTATTGCTTCTCTTTCCTAGTTACACCCATTCTAAACCAATCTCAAGAGAAAGCCTTTTCAATACTTTCCCTTAGTTGTAAAATATTTTCTTTGACATTTCCTTTAAAAACAGCGGAACCAGCAACCAATACATTAGCTCCAGCTCTTACAATTTCAGTAGCATTGGCAGGTTTAACCCCTCCATCAATTTCAAGCCAGGCTTTAGATTTATTCGCATCAAGCATCTGCCTGAGTCGTTCCACTTTCCTTGTACTAGTTGGAATATACTCCTGTCCACCAAATCCAGGATTTACCGACATAATTAGAATCAAATCAGCATAGCAAATAATTTCTTCAAGGCTCACCAATGGAGTTGCTGGATTCAATGTTACTCCTGCCCCAACTCCTAAGTCATGGATCAACTGAACTGTCCGATTCAAATGAGGGCAAGTTTCTACATGAACAGTTATAATGTCAGCACCCGCCTTGACAAAATCAGGAATATAGCGATCAGGATTTTCAATCATCAAATGCACATCCAACGTTGTTCCTGTCGCTTTTTTTAAATTTCTAAGAGCTTCGACAATCAAAGGACCGATGGTAATGTTTGGAACAAAATGACCATCCATTACATCAATATGAAGCCAATCTGCTCCAGCATCTAGTGCTTCTTTGGCATGAGCTTCTAACCGAGAAAAATCAGCAGACAAAATAGAAGGAGCAATTTTAATATCTTTAGGACTCATTTTCATGCTCTATGATTATCTTGGTTCTATATATGCAATGACAAATAAAAATTTCTTTTTTCTAAAAAGAAAATTACGATGGTTTAGCTCGCAAATACTGAGAGGGCCATGAAACTTTGACTCCCAGGGCATCAGCAGCCTTCAAAACCCAGTAAGGCTCTCTGAGTAGCTCTCTAGCTAAAAAAACGCAATCGGCTTTATTTTCAGAAAGAATACCCTCAGCCTGCCAGGGATCGGTGATCATCCCTACAGCACCCGTCATAATGCCTACTTGCTTACGTATCGATTGAGAGAATGGGACTTGATAGTTAGGACCAATCGGTATAGGGACATTAATAAGCCCACCACTAGAACAATCGATCAAATCAATTCCAATCTCTTTAAGCCGATGACAAAAGGAAATCGATTGCTCAAGATCCCAGCCATCTTTATGCCAATCAGATGCCGAAATGCGGACAAAAACAGGGAGTTCTGGAGGCCACAGGGATCGGACAGCCTTCGCAACAATAAGAGGAAATCTCATCCTGTTTTCTAGACTTCCCCCAAATTCATCCGTCCGCTTATTAGACAGCGGGGAAAGAAATTCATGAAGCAAGTAGCCATGAGCCATATGGATTTCCAACACTTGGAATCCAGCTTTTCTTGCCCGTTGTGTCGCGCGGGCAAAATCCTCTTCTACTCTATGGATATCTTTGTGGGTCATCTCCATGGGTATAGGAGAAAGCGCATCAAAAGGGATGGGACTGGGCGCTATAGGAATCCAGCCGTTTCTTTCAGGAGGAACTGGAGCCCCTCCAAACCATGGCTTATCAGTGGAAGCCTTTCTGCCTGCATGGGCAATCTGTATCCCCGCAACCGCGCCTTGTTTGGAAATAAAATTAACAATTGGAATAAAAGGCTCAATATGCCTATCAGACCAAATACCTGAATCAAAAGGGGTAATTCTTCCTTCTGGACTGACTGCTGTCGCTTCAACCATTACTAAACTGACTCCTCCTACAGCTCTTGAACCTAAATGGACAAGATGCCACTCATTTACAAATCCTTCTTCAGCCGAATACATACACATTGGAGAAAGGAAAATCCTGTTTTTAAAACGGACTGAACGGATACAAAAAGGCTCAAAGAGCTTGCTCATAGTTTCTCTTTGTTCTCAGTTAGTTTGTTTTTAGTTGCTGCCAATCTGCCGAGGCAATTTAAAATCTTTCATTGAAATAATCTGTCTGGCATGAGTTTGTCCAAATATATATTTGAGTCGGTATTCTAGATCGAAAAGAGAGGGCATATATCCAAACAGGCCCTTTTCAGCATTGGCTTGATAGTGGATATCAAGCTTATCGACAACCGCAATAAACCATGCCATGGCCACCGGTTTGGGTAGCCTGCCTTCTACATACAGGACTGAAAAATCATCTTTACTAATCCATATTTTACCTTGAACAGAGTTGATTAGCTTTTCTATCTTAGACTGATAGGGTTGGTTCGGTTTTGGCTCAAAACCGATAATATATGAAGCCAGTCCATGCCATTGGTTCATTCCTTCGTAATGTAATTTAAATCGGGGAACAAGGTTCCGAAGCGAAAGATAATCTGAGACTAAGTTAGCCGTCTGAGCTTTTTGAATGTCTTTGGTGCTCATCTTTCGGAAAGACAAAGTTCCGCTATTTGGGTCAGCTGACAAAAGAAAGCCTTCTCCAGGTTTGACTAGAAATTCAAGACAGTCTGTCTTTACAGGCTTTCCAAAAGGGTCTAATTTTTGAAGTTCAATTTTTTCCTGATATTCCAACCCAAGCATAGCTTTGGTCATCAGCTCGTTTTGAGAGATGGCACGGCTGACGATTTCTTCAAGAGTTATGGAAGATTTATTAGTTTGCTGATCTTTATGTTGGCTATTGGCAAAGGACCATCCATACATCAACAAAAGCAAGATTTCAAAAATAACAACTATCATTTGCTTTTTTTTCATAAGAAAGATATTTTGACGGAATGTCGAACCACATAAAACTTTTTATACCTGGTCCTACTGAAGTATCTAAAAAGACTTTCGAAGCTTTTGCAAGTCCAATGATCGGACACAGAAGCAAGGACTTCCAAGCTCTTTATCGTGAAGTCCAATCTGGGCTTCAGAAACTATTCTATACGCAAAGACCTGTGTTTTTCAGTACAAGTTCCGCTTGGGGGGTCATGGAAGCTGCCATACGAAATCTCGTTCAGAAAAAAGTGCTTTGCTGTATGAATGGAGCTTTCTCTGACAAATGGTTTGATGTAGCAATCCGCTGCGGTAAAGAAGCAGATAAGCTCCAGTATCCATGGGGAAAGCCAATTGATCCTAGTGATTTAAAAAACCGTTTAAATTCGAACGCATATGATGCAGTAACTTTCATTCATAATGAAACTTCCACGGGAATGATGAATCCTCTTTTTGAAGTTGCTGCCGTCATGAAAGAGTTCCCAGAGGTTTCTTTTATCGTAGACTGTGTCTCTTCCTTCAGTGTTCTTAAGATTCCTTTTGATGATCTTGGAATAGATGTCATGTTAACGGGTACTCAAAAAGCTTTGGCTTTGCCTCCCGGCGGAGCTCTTTTTGTCGTATCACAAAAAGCAATGGCTAAAGCTGAAAAAACACCTGCAAGAGGATATTACTTTGATTTCCTTGAGTTTCAAAAGAATCACGAAAATTCCATGACTCCCAGTACCCCTTCCATCAGTCTCTTTTATGCATTGAAAAGTAAAATAGCAGAAATCTTCGAAGAAGGACTTGAAAACAGATATCAAAGGCATCTCACCATGGCTTTGATGACAAGGCAATGGGCCAAGAAAAGGGGCTTTGAGCTTTTCCCACAAATTGGATATGAATCGATTTCTTTGAGTTGTATCAAAAACAATCTAGGGATTGATATTCCTCAATGGATTCAACTTCTTAAAAATCGTTATAGCATGATAATTGATGGAGGCTATGGGAAAATAAAAGGACAGACTTTTCGGATTTCTCATATGGGAGATGAGACCCCTAAAACCATTGGCAATCTCTTGGATAATCTGGATGAGTGCTTACAAGAACTTAAGAAAGCTTGATGGTTTAGCTTACTTTATAAAGTAATGCCTCACAAGCGTCGTGTGTGTGGGTGAGTTGCGCCACAAGGGGGGGGTAGGCCAAATCATTGGGTTTTACAAAGAAGAGATTTTTTTCTCCAACTTAGAGGGGGGTGCGGAGAAACCATGTCGGCCCTCCTCACAGCTAACGCTTCAGCCAGTAGGAATACAGCAAGCAGGAATTTTTCTTTTGAACATTGACTCTTTCCAAAGACAGTTTTTAATCCTATCTTTGAGGAAAGAACTATTGGCATGCGTATTCTTGTCGTCGAAGATGAAGGTAAAATCTGCCGATTCATTGCCAAGGGATTGGAAGCAGAGGGTTTTGTTGTCGATACTTGCAACCGAGGTGAGGAGGCCCTACTTCAATTGCTCACAACCCCTTATGATGCAGCGATCTTAGACATTATGCTTCCAGGACCAGATGGGATCAGTGTCCTTAAGGCTGTTAGGGAAAAAGGGGTTCATCTTCCTATTCTTTTATTGAGTGCAAGAAGCCAAACAAGAGACAAAATAGAAGGGTTGAACAGTGGTGCTGACGACTATCTTCCAAAACCTTTTTCTATGGATGAGCTAGTGGCTCGTTTAAGGGCCTTAATCCGAAGAACGGCAGGTGTCGGTCTCTCTGTTTATAAAGTAGGGAATTTGACGCTGAATTTGGTAACAAGAGAAGTGTTCCGCGGTCAAAAGAAAATCGATTTAACGGCAAAGGAATTTTCCCTTCTTGAGCTACTAATGAGAACACCAGGAAGAGTTTTCACGAGGACTCAAATTTGTGAGCATGTTTGGAATTATCATTTTGATCCTGGAACAAACCTTGTGGATGTCTATATCCAAAAGCTGCGCAAAAAGATTGACGAACTGGAAGAACAAAAATTGATACAAACCGTTCGGGGTGTTGGCTACAAGATAGAAGCCGTCTAGGAAACCCTGCTGTGGCCATTTCTATTGTTGCTATGAAAAACCTTCCTCTAGGCTGGAAGATAGCCCTTTGGAGCGCTTTTTTAGTTGGAGTCTCTCTTCTTTCATCTGGAATTGTCGCTGGCTTGGCCCTCTATAGAGAGTTGATTGAAAGTACAGACAAAGAGTTGAAAACCGATTCGATTGAATTGGTCGGTCTTTTAACCGAAAAGCCTGTCTCCTTCTTTTCTTCTAAAGACTCATTTTCTTTGAATATTAATCCCTTCGAAGAAAGCTCCATTCTCGAACTGTCTTATTCTAATCCAGCATTGATCTACAAATCGCCACTCTTAGCTGGTAAAAACCTCTTTGAAGACCATGCAATCAACAGTTTTTTTTATGCACAACTTGGAGATGGCCTCTATCGCGTATTTTATACTGAAAAGAACGGGTATAAGCTTGCTCTTGGGAAAAAGATGCTTTCGATCTATGAAATCCTCACTGAAGCTTCCTACGCCTATCTACTATCTGCCCCCTTCGCTTTGATCCTTTCCACTTTTGGAGGTTGGTGGATCTCTAGAAAGGCTTTGCTGCCCATCCGTCAAATGACCTCTACCCTTGAACAGATCAGAGCTTCGGCTTTGCATCAAAGACTTTCCATTCCAGCACTAGATCCAGATCTTAAAAGGCTTGTAACGATCCTCAATGAAATGCTTGGAAGATTGGAAGAGGCTTTTCAAAGAGAAATTAGACTGACCGCTGATGCCTCCCACGAATTAAAAACACCCCTAACCATTTTAAAAAACGAGTTGGAATCAGCACTCCAAAGAACTGATATAGATAGTCAAACTGAAAAAACGTTTCTGAACTTATACGAACAGGTCCAGTCTTTAAGCTCTATTACGCAAACACTTCTTTTTTTATCTAATTTGGATAGAGACAGTTCTTTTATAAAACCGACTCGTATCGACATATCCCAAATCCTCAACGAAATTTTAGAAGACACCGCTATTCTTGCTGCCTCCAAAGGGATCACTATTGAAAAGCAACTCCCCCAATCGACTCCCATGATTGCCGACGAAGATCTCATACGCCGACTCTTATGGAATATCTTTGACAATGCTATTCAGTACAATATTTCAGGGGGGTACATAGGCGTGAGCTTGCAACTTAAAGGTACTGACCGATGCCTTCTTCAGATAAGTAACAGTGGGCCTGTAGTGCCCGAAGAAGAAAGAAAAAAAATTTTCGAACGCTTTTACAGAGGGAAGAATGCTACTGAACATGGAATTTCTGGACATGGACTAGGTCTTAATTTGTGTAGGGAAATTGTGCTCGCCCATAAAGGAGAAATTACCTACTTGATTGATGAAAAAGGACACAACCAGTTTTCCCTCCTTCTTCCAACAGGTTGTGGTAATGAATCAGAGAAAAAAAACTAGCTGTTCTTTAGCCGGTTGCTTTGCCTTGGTTGGCCACCATTCGTTCGGCTTTCTTAATCTCTTGAATATCTCCAAGGTAATAGGAAGTAAGTTTTCTGCCTTTCTCATCGAGTTCATAAACCAAAGGAAAACCCGTCGGGATATTCAATCCAACGATCTCTTTGTCACTGATACTCTCGATATGCTTTATTAGGGCACGAATACTATTCCCATGGGCAGCAATCAATACCTTTTTTCCAGAGAGAACTTCGGGAAGAATCTTCTCAGTCCAGTAGGGCACAGTTCTCTCTAAGGTGTCTTTTAGACTTTCAGCTGAGGGAATGCTTTCAGGAGGCAGGGATCTATAGCGAGGATCAAACTTAGGATGTCTTGGATCGTTCGAATCTAATACAGGTGGCCTAATGTCATAGCTTCTGCGCCACAACAGTACTTGCTCTTCCCCATATTTTTTTGCCATTTCAGATTTATTGAGTCCTTGCAAAGCCCCATAATGCCTTTCGTTAAGCCGCCAACTTTTCTCCACAGGAATCCACATCAAGTCCATTTTATCCAGGATGATCCAAAGCGTTCGGATTGCTCGTTTTAAAAGGGACGTATAGGCAATATCAAAGACAAAATTCTCTTCTTTTAGTAACCTAGCGGCGTTTTCTGCTTCTTCTATTCCATGGGCAGATAAATCAATGTCTGTCCAGCCCGTAAACCTATTCTCCCTATTCCATAGACTTTCACCATGACGAAGAAAGACAACTTTCATCATTTATTATGAGTCGAAATTGGCAAAAAAGAAAAATTAATTTTTTTTCATTGAAACGATTATTCTTTCTTTACCTTATCGATCCATGTTTTCTCTAAAGAAGATAGTTAAAAAAGCCGGTTATTTTCCAGAACAGTAGACATGAGCTTTCACATCATAGTCATGAAAATAGGTTATGGCATGCAACTGCTTAGTATCTGGATTTTCTGTTTTATCGCCTTTGATTGCATATATGGAGCAGAGAATAAAGAAAGACTTTTAAAAAAGCTGGTTGAACAAGCCCTTACAGTCGATCCCACAGTCCGTTATTTTTATATGGAAATCGAAGCGGCAAAAGGTCAACAAATTCAGGCTAGACTATTTCCTTTCCCTCAGTTCATCGGGTATATTGGACCATGGAATAGCAGTGGCTCTATTAATGCTCCTTCGGCCTTCATTCCCTATGGCTATCAGTTATACCAACTTTACCAACCCCTTCCATTTCCTGGTAAGCTTAAATCTCATAAAGAAATAGCTCATCTAGACCGGGAAATTGCCGAGCTTGTTTTTTTAAGATACAAATTATTTTTAGCCTTCAAAGTCTATTCCCTTCTTTACAGTATAGGACTTACCAACGAAAATCTTCGAGTCACTGAAGAAATCATTGAAAGGCTATCGGCCTTGATTACCTTTTTGTCACAAAGACCTAAGATTGGTATCCAAGGCCTTATTGAACTAAAAGTTCTTCAGGGAAGTTTAATTAGTTTTCTCCAGAGCCAAAGGGATCAGCAACAAAACCTGACCACTCTCAAATCTCAACTCAACGCCCTTTTAAATCAATCTCCTTTAACCCCCTTACCTTCGAACATCCTTCCTGAGAGAACTTTCCCTAAACTAAGTCTGGAATCTCTCCGAGGGTTAGCATTAACTCATAACCCCACAATTCTTATCAATGATCTTTTAATACGCAGGGCTGAAAAAGAGCTCTACTTAGCCAAGCTAAATGCCTATCCAGATTTCACTGCTGGTCCTTTCTGGGAATACAACAAAGGCATTAATACCGATCAGGGAGGTGGGATTACTTTTACTGTAGGAATTCCTTTCAGCGGTTCGAATGTTCCAGGTCAAGCCGGATTTGCATGGACAACGAACAAAGGAAACATTATCAGTGCGCAAGCAAAAGTATCCCAAGCTCATTCCATATACCATGCTACTGTTCAAATGATTGATTCTTTACTTGGCTCCCGATTTGCTGTTTATGAAAAAGCTCGAGAACAACTCCTATCATTGCCTTCGGAAAAAATTTTAGAGAAGCTGAAAGAGGCAGCAGCTATTGCAGAAAGACAGTACCGAGTAGGATCGATTGATATCAACCGGTTTCTAGCAGTCCAAAAACAATACCAAGCGGTTTCTTTATCAATCAGAAATACTGAAATCGATCTGCTCTCATCCTTTTACGAATTAGAGAACATTGCCGGAATAGAACCTAGCCAAACTATATTTTAAAATGAAAACACAGCCCAAAATTAAGCCTTGTTATCCTTTTTTTCTTCTTGAACTCCTGGTCCTTTGTCTCTGTTTTTTTTGTCTTCCTTTTTCTTTGAAAGGCCAATCGGATAAGTTGAACTTTTCTATTACGATTCAAAATCTCATAGAAGAAGCCTACCGGAGGAATCCAGAAATACTCTATTATGAAGCAGGGATCGAAGCGGCTAAAGGTCAATCGATCCAAGCAAAAATTTTACCCTATCCAGAAATTGTTGGCTATGCCGGCCCATGGTTTAGCTCCCCAAGTCAGGGAGAAAAAGCAGGTGGGGCAACGGGTTTTTACCAAGAATACGAAATCGTTCAGCCCTTTTTCTTCCCTGGGAAAATGGACATTCTTAAAGCCATTTCAGACAAAGATGGAGAATTAGCAAGGCTTTGGTTAAATCAATTCAAGTTAAGCTTAAGAGCGCAAGTGGCAAGCCTTGCTTATCAGTTGGCTGTCGCCGATGTGAATGCAAAAGCAACACAAGAAATTGTCAACCAAAGCAAAGAACTAATCGATTTTTTAGCAAAACGCCCAAAAATCGGAATTCAAGGGCTGCTTGATTTGAGGATAATCCAGGGAAGTTTAGTTGATTTTCAGAGAATGTACAGGGAGCAGGAACAACTAAAAAAAACAGTGTTTGCTCAACTCAACGCTATTCTTGGCTATCCTCCAGAGCATCCTCTTCCTCAAAATATTTTACCGCCAGTCCAATGGCCTACTGTTCCTGATCTACAAAAGCTTCTTGATTTGGCAAGCAGACAAAACAATTTCATCAAAATGCGAGTGGTGGAAATCGAACGAGCTGGAAAAGTAATCGATTCGGCAAAGCTGATGAATATGCCAGATTTCGGTCTTGGTCCTTATTTCATTCAGGAAAAAGGGACAAACAACAACATTGGTCCAGGAGTGATTTTTACTAGTGGCGTTCCTCTTTGGAATCAGAACCGTGGAAATATTCTTAGCTCTGAAGCAAGAAAAGAGCAGGCGGTTTCCATGCTCGCTTCAACTTGGAGAATGGTTCAAAGTGCGATCAACTCCAGATTAGAAGTATATAGACAAGCAACCAACTTATTAGCTAAACAGCCACTATCCCTTTTGGAAGAACTTCGTTCGGCCGTCAATCTTGCCGAAAGACAGTATCGGGTTGGAGCCCTGCCTGTTCAAACATTTCTAGAAATGCAAAGACAATATCTCTTCAGTGCGCTTACTTTAAGAACTGCACAGATCGATGCAGCGGTTGCTTTCTATGACCTACAAACCCTTACTGGTGGAGAATGGTCAAAATAACATTAAAATGATAAATGCTACTGACTGCAATGCACTTCTGTTTTTTATTGTGCCCCTTCCTAATAAAGTTTCCAGGCTTTACCTCTTTTTTTATTTTCTTTTTTGTTCTCATAGCTTGGTTGACTTTCTTTTTTTATCCTTCCCTTTATGGAGAAGTTATGAACAATCCTTCTGGAGCTTCTGCGCCGGAGATTGTTTTTGAAGAGTCTCTGCCGCGACTGGACCCCTCCTCTCCGCCGCAATTCATTCCTGGTAAAGGACTTTTCCTTGGTGAAATCACAGAAAAAGAAATGGGGATTCAAAAAGAGGCCGCGGTCGAAAAGGAAATTGCTCCCCTCTACTTTGGAGAAAGTCAAGTTTACAGGGCCTCATGGGAAAAAACTTCCGAGCAGAGTGGTTTGAAAGAAGGTTTTGCCTATTCTACTTCTTTTATTGATGCTAAAGATTCTGAAAAACTTAACGTTGGTCAACGCGTGCTTGTTAAATCCAAACAGGAAAGCTCAGAGGCTAGCTATGAGGGAAAGATTTTTTTTATAGACAAAGAGCTCATTCCAGTCATAGGGAAAGCTGAACTCATTTTACAGATCACTGATCCTAAACAGAGTCTCCAAGCGGGTGATTGGATAAACTTTGAAACTTCCCTGGGGCTGGTTGCAACTTGGGTAACTGTTCCTGAATCGGCAATTTTGTACACCGCCAGTGGCTGCTTCTCCTATCTTTTTTTAGGTCATGGCAGGTATCTACGCAAACCGATTGAAGTCGCCTTTGTCAGTCAAGGAATAGCCGCCATAAAAAAAGGAATCGAAAAAGGACAAGAGGTTGTGACACACGGGGCCAAACAGCTTTGGTTACTCGAACTGTCTCTGTCTCAATCTGGAGGGCCTTCCACCTACTAAAGCAAAGTTATGACAAGAAAGATCATTTTTTTGTCTATCGAAAAGAAAGAAATTGTCCTTGGCTTAGCCATTGTTCTATTCATCGTCGGACTATGGTCTTTTTTCCATCTGCCTATTGATGCTGTTCCAGATCTATCGAATGTTCAAGTTCAAATTAATACCTATGTTCCCGCTTTTGCCCCTGAAGAAGTAGAAAAACTAATCACTTTCCCAATAGAAATCGAAATGGGAGGGATCCCAGGGCTAGAAACGATCCGTTCTCTAAGCAAATTCGGTCTTTCTCAAGTGACATTAATCTTTAGAGACGGGACTGATGTTTATCGCAGTAGGCAACTTGTAGGCGAAAGGCTACTGGTGGCCAGCTCAAAGATTCCACCTAATATTACCCCAACCATGGCACCCATAGCCACAGGACTGGGCGAAATTTTCAATTACATTATCCGCTATAAAGAAGGCGCAGACAAGCCTTCTTCGGAACTGCTTCAATTGATAGAACTACGCCTACTCCAGGAATACACAATTAGACCGATGCTTAGAAGGGTAGCAGGCGTAGCCGATGTAAATACGAGCGGTGGGTATCAAAAGCTGATACTCGTGGAACCTGATCCTAGTCGGCTGACTAATGTGGGGCTGACGATTGGTGAATTTGGGCATATTGTTGGCCAAAATACGGAGATTGCCGGTGGAGGAGTCATCAATAAAGCGGGCGAACAGCTTACAGTAAGATCTTTGGGCAGGGTGAATACGCTTGATGAAATTGCGATAATCCCGATTAAATACGCTGGAGGATCACGGCCAGTATTAGTAAGGGATGTAGCTAAGGTAGAAGTGGGAGGCAACATCCGAGTAGGAGCAGCAACTTACAATGGTGCAGAAGCTGTTCTTGGAACAGTGATGATGCTTATTAAAGAAAATAGTCGGACTGTTTCTGAGAGAGTGAGCAAGCAGTTGGAACTTATCCAGCAAAGAATTCCCTCTTCCTTCGAAATCATTCCCGTTTATAACAGGGCAGATGTAGTTAATGCAACCATCCGAACAGTGACTCATAACTTGACGGAGGGAGCACTATTAGTCACTGCAATCATCTTTGTTTTACTGGGTAACTGGAGAAGTTCATTACTTATCGCCTCAGTCATTCCTATGTCCTTCCTTTTTGCCATCACTCTTATGTGTTGGTTGGGACTTTCCGGAAACCTTATGAGCTTAGGGGCTATTGATTTTGGATTGATCGTTGATGGAGCTGTCGTCGTTACAGAAAATGTTCTTCGAAGGCTCTCTGTAAAAGAGGCTTTACTTGCTCGACCTATCAGTCCAGAAGAAAAAAGAAAAGAAATCTTCGATGCTACTTTACAAGTAATCGGCTCTGTCTTCTTTGGGATTCTAATTATTACAGTCGTCTATCTACCGATTCTCACCCTCTCTGGAATCGAAGGGAAGACCTTTAGACCCATGGCGATAACTGTTATTTTCATTCTTTCTGGCTCTCTACTGTTGAGTTTAACCTATGTCCCAACCGTAGCCGTGCTTGGTTTAAAAGCTCAAAAGGAAATGAAAGAAACTTTTCTGGTCTCTGTGCTTAAAAAGGCCTATCTTTTGGTGTTGCATTGGACACTAGCTTCTGGCAAATGGATAGTTCTTCCTGCTGCTCTGCTCTTAATAGCTGGCGCCTTTATGGCCTTTAGTCGGCTAGGAACCGAATTCATCCCAAGACTTGAAGAAGGATCAATTGCTGCCATGATCTATAGAGCCTGGTCCAGTGATTTGCCTTCCTCGGTAGCTATGGAAAAAAAGACTGAAAAGATGCTTTTAGAAAAATTCCCAGAAATCAAATGCATCTTTTCTAGAGTAGGCACTTCAGAAATTGCTACCGATCCCATGCCCCCAAACGAAAATGACATCTACTTGATGCTAAAACCAAAAGATATTTGGAGAAAGAAAAATGGAAAACCGATTTCCAAAGCAGAGCTTATTGAGTTGATAAACAAAGAAATTTCCTACCGCGTCCCTGGACAAAAAGTCCTTTTTTCCCAACCCATTGAAACACGATTCAATGAAATGCTCGAAGGCGTCCGAACGGATCTTTCGATCAAATGGTTTGGAGAAGATTACGATATTTTAACCAATTTAGCCAAGCAAACCGAAGCAATTGTCAAATCTATCCCTGGAACTCTTGAAACCCAAATTCAAGCCGAAGGAGATGCTCCTTCTCTAGAATTTTTTCCTGATCGACAGTTGATGGCCAAATATAATATCGAAGCCAGCGAAATGAATTCGGCAATATATTCGGCGATGGCTGGGAACCCTGTAGGTCTCATTATCGATGGAGAAAAGCGATATCCTATTACTATCCGACTTTCAGAACACTTTAGAGAAAATCCAGAAGAAATCCTTAATCTGCCAATTAAATCGGTGACTGGCGGTGTAATGCCACTTTCTTCTATCTGCCACTACCAAATTTGTAAAAGGCCGCGATCGATTTTCAGAGAAAACGGCGTTCGCTATCGTGCTGTCATGGTCAGTTTTACAAAGAAAGATATCGAAGGGTATGTTGAGGAAATCAGAAAAAAAGTTGAAAAACAGATTCATCCTCCTAAGGGATATTACGTCGAGTATACCGGTCAGTATCAAAATTTAATAAAAGCAAGGCAGAGACTCTTTGTTATTGTACCCTCTTGCCTGTTACTTATCTTCTTTTTATCGTATATCGCCCTGAAAAATTTCAAACAGAGTCTTCTTGTCATTTCTAGTGTCCCTTTTGCAGCCACCGGTGGCATATTATCTCTTTTCTTTTTACATATTCCTTTTAGTATTTCTGCAGCCATTGGTATGATCGCTCTTTCAGGTATATCCGTTCTGGCCTCTTTGATCCTCGTCACCTTTATCAACCAGCTTCGACAGGAAGGATATGAACTAAAAGAAGCGATTGAAAGAAGCTGTGACTTAAGATTTCGACCGATACTGACCACTGCAGCGGTTGCAAGCCTTGGCTTTATCCCAATGGCACTTTCTAGAGGAGCTGGGGCTGAAGTTCAAAAACCTCTTGCCATTGTTGTCATTGGAGGGATTGGTTCATCGACTTTCCTAACCCTTTTATTGCTACCTCTTTTGTATTTTTATCTGGAATATCGAAAAGAAAAAAAACAAGTTCATCCAATAGTCAAAGAGAAAGAATTCCTTGAAAAAAAATAACCGAAAAAAAAACATATAATTTCAGGAAATTAAAAAGAAGGGTCCTTTTGTTACTAAAGAAAAGGCTGCAGTTTTTGTATCCTTGGTGTCTTATTTTTTTCCTTTTTTCCCTGATGCATGGATTGATGGCGGAAAGAGAAAAAAATTTTCAATGGATTAGAAGCCAAACGGAGGTTCAGATTTCAGAAATTATTGTTAGCTTATCGGAACAAAAAATCTATGCCTATGGTACCAATGGGAAACTTGTTGGCACATCGATTATTTCTTCAGGAAAAGAAAATTTTTCTACCCCAGCTGGAGAATACCAGATCATAGAAAAAGAAAAAATTCATTATTCAAACCTTTATGGCTATATTGTCGACCGTAATGGAAATATCCTACGGCCAGGCAGTTCTAAAGAAAGAATTTCAAAAAAATGGCATTTTCGAGGAGCCCCAATGCCCTACTTCCTGCGCTTGACAAACAGTGGCATCGGCTTTCATGGTGGGCCAACCACAGGCCGGCCTATTTCTCATGGATGTATCCGATTGCCTATGGATTTTGCTGTAAAACTTTTTACAAACACCCCTATTCACACCAGAGTACTTGTTTTCAATTAAAAAGCAAAATAAAACGAATAGGAATTTTTTTTCTTTCCTATCCCTCATTCGCCTAACTTTTTTATGCACAACTTATTTCTTCACTCCCCATCCACCCCCACCTGGTGTTTCAATTCTTAAAAGATCTCCTTTTTGGACGCTGAACAATTTTTTTGAAGGCAACCGAATTTCCTGGCCCTGACTGATTAAAATATTTTCTCCAGCTTTACCATCTTCGCCTCCCAAAAGACCATACGGAGCAAATTTTCTTCTATCCGAAAGAATTGAGACAGTCATTGGTTGCAGAAATTCTATTTCCCGAATGATCCCATCGCCTCCTTTTTTTTCTCCCTTGCCACCTGACCCCTCTCTAATGGCATACCTTTTCACCCGGATAGGCAAATTATATTCCATCGTTTCGATGGGAGTATTTAAAGAGTTAGTCATATGTGTTTGGACAGCATTGTCCCCATCACCTAAAGGTCCCCCTCCCATCCCCCCGCCAATGGTTTCATAATAGCTAAAAGGCTCTCCACTCTCATAATGGAGGCCTCCAAAACTAAGATTATTCATTGTTCCACTGCTAGCCGCTGGGATAGACTCCGGGATAGCTTGATGCAAAGCTTTCAGAAGAACATCAACGATTCTTTGTGAGGTTTCCACATTGCCTCCAGCCACAGAAGCTGGATAGATGGCATTCACTACAGTTCCTGAAGGAGCAATCAGCTGCACGGAGGATAATATTCCTGCATTAGCAGGCACGTCTTCAGGCAAAAGCGCTCGCAAGACGTAGGCAACAGCCGAATGAGTGATGGAAAAGACTGCGTTGAGGTTCCCTTCGACCTGGTGAGATGAGCCGTTGAAGTCAATTAACAGACTCTTGCCTTTCTTTTGAATTGCTACCTGTATAGGAATTGGATCTGGAGAAATCCCGTCGTCATCTAAGAAATCCAAAGCTTTGTAGGTTCCATCTGGTATTTGTTCTAGCCTCTTTTGCACCATACTCGCTGTGTAATCAATTAAAGCGCTCATAGCCTCGGCTATCTTTTCTTTCCCATATTTGCGGACCATCTCCAAGAGCCTTTTTTCACCTACTCGATTTGCTGATAATTGGGCTGTCAAATCGCCTTCGCGTTCTGAAGGAGTACGAACATTCGAAAGGATCAGATTTAATAGCGGCTCGTTCCATTTTCCCTCTTCAACCAGTTTTACTGCAGGGATACGCAACCCCTCCTGGTATATATCTCGGGTTAAGGCCATCGAGCCTGGAGCTATGCCGCCAATATCTGAATGATGGGCTCGAGACGCTACATAAAAAAAAGGAGTTCCATCGGCATTGTCAATGAAAACGGCCGTTATCATGGTAATATCCGGAAGATGCGTCCCTCCCTCGAAAGGATCATTGAGAATTACTACATCCCCCTTTTTCATGGGAATCGAACGAACAACCCTACGAACAGCCATCGGCATAGAACCTAAATGCACAGGCATATGGTCGCCTTGAGCCACAAGTAAGCCTTCTTCATTATAGATAGCGCAGGAATAGTCCCGCCTTTCTTTAATGTTCGGAGAAAAAGCAGTCCTTCGCAAGGTTACGCCCATTTCTTCGGCAACATAAATAAAAAGAGACTTAAATATCTCTAATTCAATCGGATCCATAATCCTCCTGAAATAAAAAACACAGAGTCAAAACCGATCAAGTCCTCTTGGAGATAAAAAGATTTCCATAACAGTCGACAATGACTTCAAAGCCAGGGTTCACAACTGAGGTTGCACTATATTCAACAATTATTGCAGGACCGACTATCCGATTTCCTCCCTCTAGCTTTTCCCTTAGATAAAAGGAAGTGGGCCACTGCTTTTTTTGAAAATAAACCGTCCTTGTCCCAATCAAAGCTTCAGGACGAGGGGTTTCTCCAAGGATTGGATAGCTGGGAAAAGTCATCTTATCAATAACGCCCACAGCTTTTAAGCGAAAAGTCACCGCTTCTATTGTTCTTGACCAGTCACAATAGCCAAACCTTTCCTCATGTTTTTGGTGAAATTCTCTTTCCAATCTCGTACTGTAAGGGAGGCTAATCTCAAAAGATTGGCCCTTATATCTCAAATCAATGTATCTGCTAAATAGTTGTCTAGAACTAGGTATTCCCTCTTCTTCTAGATCTTTCTTAGCTTCTCTTTCTAATTTTCTAAAAAAAGATTCGATCTCTTCTTCCTCAAATGCTTCCAAGGGTCTAATACAACTAAAAGAATAATCTTTGACAACATCAGACAATAACACACCCAATGAACAGAATAACCCTGGATCTTTTGGCACCACGACAAGGGGAATCCCAAGAGCTTCCGCTAAGTCACAACCATGTAGTCCACCGGCTCCACCATACACCATTAAAGAAAAATCTCTTGGATCTAGTCCCTTGGAAACCGTCATAAGCTCGATAGCTTTAGCCATTTGTAAGTTAGTTATATCCAATATTCCCTGAGCAAGTCCTATGACTCCTTTTTCGATCCCCCCTTCCTTTTCGATATACTCAGCCATTTTCTGTTGGCAAAATTGCTCGAAAAGTTGCCAGGTCCTTTGTCGATCCAATCGTAACTGCCCACCCAAAAAAACCGTATCCAGTAATCTGCCTAAAATAACATGCGCATCTGTCACCGTTAGACATTCCCCTTTCCCATAGCAAATCGGTCCTGGATCGGAACCGGCACTCTGAGGACCTACTCGCAAAGCTCCTCCTGCATCAACCCGAACGATCGATCCGCCACCCGCTGCAATCGATTTAATCGAGAGGATAGAGCTGCCAAAGGCATATCCCCCAATCTCACCTTCTGTCGTTCTATCCATCTCTTCGCCCACAAAAAAACTGACATCCGTTGATGTTCCTCCCATATCAAGTGTTACCACTCGTTCTAAACCACAGCTGCGAGCCACAGCTGCTGCTGCACAGACCCCTCCCGCTGGTCCTGATAAGATCGTCAAAAGTGGTTTTTTCCTGATCCCATCCACCGATAATATGCCACCGTTAGATTGCATGATTCTGAAAAAAGACTTTCTTCGACAACGAGAAAGAAGTCGATGTCCAAAACGAGAGGCAATCCACTCATAAAGAGATTTCAAAGCTCCTTCGAGATATCTTGAAATTACCGGACCAATCATAGCATTGAGGACCGTCGTCGACGTTCTTTCATATTCCCTATATTCAGAAAGAATTTCATGCGATAAGCTTACCTGATAGCCTTTCTGTCTTAGGAATAACCCAAGCTTCTTTTCGTGGAGGGGATTAGCAAAAGAAAAAAGGAAAGAGACAGCCACGCTTTCTACTTGCTCCTCTTTTAATTTGTCAACCACTGTGTCCACTGCGGAAAGATCGATAGACTCTAGCACTTCTCCTTCCTTTGTGACTCTTTCAGGAACCCCAAAACGGAGGCGTCGTGGAATAAGACAAGGGACTTTAGATGGCCCAAGTTTATAGAGGCTACGCCGGTTCTGTCTACCAATCTCAAGAACATCCTCAAAGCCTTTGGTCGTAAAAAGAGCTGTCTTAGCACCTTTGCCCTCAAGAATAGCATTGGTTCCAACGGTAGTGCCATGGACAATTTCAAAAGCGTTCAGACGATCAAAAGAGTTAAGCAGTTCCTTGATTCCTTCAATTAATCCTTCTTCAGGTCGTATACTGGTCGACCGCCGTTTTAACCTATGAATAGAACCCCCATCATAAACCACAAAATCTGTAAAAGTGCCTCCTATGTCCACGCCAATTCTAACAAACATATTCCGACAATCCTTAAAGCTCTATTATTATAATGCGTTCTCTCCAACAAAACTCAGTAGCTTTTGAAGAGCACTAAATCTTGTTCAATTACTCAGCAGTCTTTTGCCTTTGCTTTTTCGCTTTCCTTTTATATCCTCTTTGGAAAGTGTCCTTAAGAAAAAAATCATCCCAACAACTACCGATGAATCAAAAAGATATATATCCTGAAATGTAAAAAAAAACACCTATGAATAACGACAAAAAAACAAGGGACGATCTTCCATCTCAAGAAGAACTATTAAAGTTTCTATTAACCAAACATTCCTATCCCCATAAGCCCAAACATATTCGCTTTGTTCAAACCCATGCATCCTATGTTTTTATCGTTCCTCCGTTTGTTTACAAAATAAAAAAACCAGTGAATTTTGGATTTCTTGATTTTTCTACTCTCGAAAAAAGACGTTTTTTTTGCCAACAAGAAATTCAGTTAAACCGACTCCTTTGCCCTGATGCTTACTTAGGCGTAATTCCCATTTTCAGAAATCCTTCAGGTTTCTTGTCTTTTGATGGCTCAGGGACTGCCGTTGAATATGCAGTGCAAATGCGTATGCTTCCGCATCGCTATTTTTTCAAAAGATTACTCCTTAGGAATTGCGTGCAACGTGGGGATATTGATAGGCTTGTCTCTAAGCTTTGTCAGTTCTATAAAGAAACCGAAGACGGAGCGGATATTGCTTCATGGGGTACCATCGAGAAAATTAAAAAAAATACCGATGAAAACTTTGAGCAGACCCAATCCGTTATCAATATAATCCTCAGCCGAACCGCCTTTGAGTCGATCCGCTATTTTACAAACCGTTTTTACGAACTGTATGCTGACCTTTTTGAAGAGCGAGTAAAGCAAGGTTGGATCAAAAATTGTCATGGCGACCTGCATCTTGAACATATTCATTTGCAACCTAAAAATATCTGCATTTTCGATCGGATTGAGTTCAATGAAAGATTCCGGTTCATAGACGTTGCCTCTGACATTGCCTTCTTAGCTATGGATCTTGATTATAATGGCCGTCAAGATTTATCTTGCTTCTTTTCTGATCGTATGGGGCAAGAATTAAAGGATGTAGGCTTAAAAAAACTCCTTGATTTTTACAAGTCCTACCGTGCTTACGTCAGAGGAAAAGTCGAAGGAATGACTGCTCAAGACCCTCTGGTTGATCCGGTGAAGAAAAAAGAGCATATTGAAAAGGCTAAAAAATATTTCCGCCTTTCTTTACAGTATGCTGCAATCGGGTCTAAGCCTATGCTTTTGGTGGTTATGGGAAAAATAGCGACAGGGAAAAGCTATTTGGCGCAAAGCCTTGCAGAGGAGCTTGACTGGAAGGTCTTTTCTTCTGATAGGATCCGTAAAGAGATGCTCGGCCTAGACATTTATACAAGACCGGAAGAATCGATTCGGGAAAAATTATACTCAGAAGAAATAACCTCTAAAACCTATGAACGATTGATTCATAACGGACTTGCTGAACTCTGTCAAAACAAAGGAGTTGTACTCGATGCTACATTTGGACGGAAGGAACAAAGAGCATTGCTTCTGGAAGCATTGCATTCAAAAGGGTATAGCCCTTTATTTATTGAAGTGCAAGCGGACTTGCCTACAAGGAAAAAAAGGCTTGTAGAACGAAGACTCTATCCTTCCATTTCTGATGCACGTCTAGAAGATCTCACTCTTATAGATAGCCTTTATGAAGAGCCTAAGGAACTTCCACAAGGCCATCTTTTAAAGATTTCTTCAACAGAACCGCTCATGCTCCTATTGAGTCGGCTTTTCCATCTTCTTTGTGATCTTCACTTGCAGCGATTGATGCAGGGATAAACAAAAAGTAAAAACTTCCGTTTTACCTCTTCTTTAACCAAGCCGCAAAAAATGATAAAAAGGACCTAGATTGATTGCTTTATTAAAAATAAAAAAACTATAAAAATGGCATTCTCTTTGCTTTAACTTAGCCACCAAAGTACTTTTTCTTCAATGAATGCACCCGGATACATCTAAATGTTTAACCGTACTTTTCTTTTTAGTTTGCTTCTGTTTGCTTTATCGAATTTCGTTAAAGCCGACACAGTTTTCTGGCCTGGGGAAGAAGTCTCTGCGCAAGATTTAGTTGAAACAATGAACTCTCAGGACCCAGGGAAAGGATGGCTTGGCAAATGGAGAAAAATGGCCGCAGAAACACGAGACAGACAGCCCAAATGGCTTACCCCTCTTGTAACTTCAACAGCAAGGCTAGAGCAGAGAATCCGCTACGATGTTTATTATGAAACTCTCCCAACAGGTAATAAAGGATGGGATTTTGGTTCAGGTAAAGGTGTATCTCTGATTGTAGGACCAACTATTCAATTTACTTTTTCTCTACCAGAATACTTATTTTTCCCTGGCCAAGGAAGAAAAGACGGCTTTGCAGGAGAAACTTTTCTTGTTAGGAACCGAATCATGGCTTCTCCCGAAGGTCAAAAAAATTATTGTTTTTCCGTTCAGTTACAAGCTGTTTCTCCGCTTGGTACTACGCTTCCCGGTCCTCAAAACCACTGGACTTGGGCTCCAACCCTTCTTTTTGGCAAAGGATGGGGTAATTTTTCTATGCAATTGAACTTTGGGACTCGATGGACTGATGGGAATAATACCAATTCAGCACTACCCTATTTCTATAATGTCGCTTTCCAATATCGAATCGGATATGTTACTCCAACAGTAGAAATCACCTCTCAATCTTCGTTCGACCAACTCTATTTTATAAACGCCCCAGGACTTTTTGTGGTCCCGGAGGTGTTGATTGGCCGTTTTGCGTTCAAAGATGATTGGAAACTCTACTATGGCTTTGGTTATCAAATTGGATTGAATTCCCCAACGATAGAAAAAAAATACGCCAATGCGTTGATCATGAAATTCCATCTACTCTTTTAAGCTTTGCTCCTCCCCATTCTCTTATGCAAAGGAGAGGATTTTCCATAGCCAAGGGTAAAGGAGGCTTTTCCTCTATTGTTCGGATCAAGGGCAATTTTTTTTTGAACAGGCATCATCATGCCTGAGCTACTACCTCCATGGCTTCCTTAATCACTTTTCTGTAGCAGTTTTTTTGGGTTCTTAGCTAAGTCCTTAACTCAGGGACCTTTGGAAAAGATCAATGACATTCCATTGGGACGATTTAGTCCAATGGAAAGTTTTAAGGCAAAATCCCTAATTTTTCGTATGCCTCTTTTTGTAGGGGATAAATCTTATTTTTTAAGGACAAAGCTTCGGATCGTAACTGTTCCTCCCCTTTTTCAGCTAATTCCCTTCTTGCCCAAAATGAAGCAATACAGCCTACTTCTTGAGAACTTAAACCAATCTTTGGAAGATCTCGATAAACAGCACAAAAGGAACAATAATGAACGAATCGTATTTTCGAGTTTTTATTCGAAAATAGTAGCACTCCTTTTCTTTCATTTCCATCTTCAGATATGAAATAAAACTCCTCCCCATCCGTACTGGCTGATCCAATATAATCATGGGTACAATCAAAAGCTAAATAACTGCGAATAAAAATCTGCTCGCCTTCAGGAAACTGATCCAGAAACCTCAAAAGCCTTGGAGTTGCAAAAGGGGTTTTGGCAGCTCGTAAAGCTAAGAGCTCTGAGATCTGCAAAGAAAAGAAGGAGAAAAGAAAAAAAATTATAACTAACTATCTCCTCATATGAACTACAAATATTAAAACATAACTTCGAGAAGCTGTTACAGTAATTTTTTTAAGCATTAACAAAAAATAAAACTTTGCTTTCTCTATGTCTCCATAAGAGATTTTTCATTGAAAAACTGCTTGTTGCCAAAAACCCTTTCTTCTCCAGAATATGGACTTTCTCTCAACGACTTTGCGCCTTTGGCTCATCCTGATGAACCCCAACTATTGGGAATAAAACACTTTGTAGTTATTCGACTGTTGATCAAATAGACAAAGTATCTGGTTCATTAATACTCAATGCATCAGCTTACTCTTTTACTCTATTCGATTTCAAAACCTTGGATAATACGCCATAGAAATTTCTTCTCTCCATAATCTTTATGCCCTAGTAGAAAAAAATCCTCTTTAAAATTGGAAAAAAGCCTTAACTAGCAGCACATCACTGAACTTATAACGAGATAAAGGGCTAATGTTTTTTTGCTACGGATTGTTTAGTTTATGAATCCATCAACATCTAATCTATTCAATATGCCTTATGCCTCATAGTCTATCCGAACGACAACGGTCATTTGCTGCATCCTATTTATAACTTTTTCTTAGGAAAAAGTAAAAGGACGCCCTTTTAGGGTTTTTCTTCTAAGTGAAAAATAGGGATTGACCTGGATATTCTTTTAAATAAAATAAAAAAATTTAGGTAAAATGAATTAAAAATGATAGATAAGAATGTCTTTGTCATCTATTGATGAAAATAGGTGATAAAAAAAATCTTAATAAACTACTATATCTTAAGTCCAAATATAGGAAACAATCAGAGTCATATTGTTAGCTACAAAAATATTCTTTTCTTTTCCTCTTAAATAGAATGGTAATGAATCCTTTTTCATTAAGGCATCTGTATGATTTTTATCCTTGCGACATCAAACGAAACCTACATTCGATCTGTTGAAGAAGCTTCAAGACTTCTAAATAGCCAGCTAATCACCGTAAACCATTTAAGCGAATTTTTTGTTCAGCTCATTTTTAAAACTTATGATGCTGCCATTATTGATCCAAAGACCCCCAGTAACTTTCCCTATCTAGAGATAGTTGAGAAATTAAGGAGCGAAGGCATTCTACTACCCATTTTATTAATTGATATTGATTTAAATGCGCAAAAAAGAATCATTGCTTTAAGAAAAGGCATTGAAGTTTTCATTCCCAAAGATTTTAGCCCGGAAGAGCTAGCCGAGCATCTACAGATTCTTATTCGAAAGAAAAAACCAGAAAAACACATCTTGAAAACTGGGAATCTCACCGTTGATTTAAAAAATTCTAAAGTCTGGAAAGGAACTAAAGAAATAAAACTGACCCCAAAGGAATTTTCTTTGCTGGCCCTATTATTAACAAAAAGAAATAACATTGTATCTACCGAAGAAATTGGTGAACAAATATGGGGTAATTCCTCTAAGATTAACTCTATGAGAAATGTGATTCAGGTCCATATGTGTGGTTTAAGAAAAAAACTAGAAAAAAATGCCTTAAAGAATTTCATTACCACTATTCGAGGTAAAGGATGGATAATCCGGGATATTTTATAATAGTTCTTTTCTTTTTTATTCATTCGAAATTGTTGGAATGCCGACTTTCTCTTCAATTTGAGCTATCCTCAATTCAATCTGGTCAATCTTTTTTGCCAAAGACTCCATTGCTGTCCATATCTTTTCATCTTCATTATAATCTATAAGTTTATTAAATAAATTAATTAAATCTGTAGTAACAAATTGATCTTTATTTTTCATATGGTTAACACTAAAAAATTAACTTTTTTTCATGCAACTACCCACTTGATTAGGGGATATAACTTAAATAATCTTAATATTCTTATTATATTTATTTTTCGTATGATGGGAAATACCTCTTCTCTTAGTAAAAAAGATCTTTTGGATGCTTTAGAAATCATTAATTATTCCATACACGTAAAAAAGGAAAAGGAGCTAAGGAATCTTTTTGGGAAAGTTCAGTACATTCTACCTTCTAGATTGATTGCTTGCGGTATCGTAAAAATCAATGCTGGTATCAAAATAGATAAAATCCTTAAAATATTTAATCATAGTTTTCCAAACGATCTCATCGCCTTTTATCTAAAGTTACAATATCAGAAAGTGGATCCCGTGGTTAGAACAGCACTGCAAAACGAGGGAAGAATTGTCAGAAGAACTGTCATTTTTAAAAACTATCACGATAAGTTAAGAAAAGAATACATCAAAGACGCCTCTGATATAGGGATTCTAACAGGATTGAGTTTTGGCGTTTGTGAACATGCAAATAGCATAACTACTCTATTCTCTTTCTGTGACAAGGATATTGAAAGGCATCGGCGCCACGAAATAATCTTAGGTGTCCTCATGCATCATCTCCATTTGTCTGTTCTTAAATGTTGTTTACCAAAAAATATCCAAAAATTAGAAAGCACCTATTCAGACACTTTAACTACTAGAGAAAAAGAGATATTAAAATGGGTGAAAGAAGGGAAGACGAATTGGGAAATTTCCTGTATCTTAAATATAAGTGAATCAACAATAAAATATCATTTAAAAAATATATTTATAAAACTTGATGTTACTAACCGTTGCCAAGCTGTTGCAAGAGCTATTCATACAAAGTTACTGGATCTGTAAGCCTATCTTTATAACACTTTTCTTTTCACTTCAAAAGATCGCTGAGATTGCTTGCTCATTCTTTTTGTTTTTTCTTTTCTATTTTTGATTTCTCATATGATTGATAAATCTGTAGTTCTTTCATATTCTGTTATGAATATAAAGAAAATGGATGTAACGATAATAATCCAGTGGTATGGTCAAGAAATAGGTTTAAAATAGATTCAAAACAGAACTATCTGCCTGAAAGAAAGAGCTTAAAGAATATTTTACCATCCATCGCCGTAATGCCCCTGCCTTCAGGCATGGGGATATAAGGCGATAAATTATAGCTATGTGTAGTATAATTATGTATGAACAGAAAAGAACAATTGAAATCCAATAAAAAT